>NZ_JBXWRP010000007.1:0-317957 GCF_059612945.1 Ruegeria sp. BHSC276
GCCGAAATACTTGGTGATCGCTGCGGTCAGCGTCGTCTTGCCGTGGTCAACGTGGCCAATCGTGCCGATGTTGACGTGCGGTTTTGTACGCTCAAACTTTTCCTTTGCCATGATGGCCTCCTTTTTCGGTAATGACGGGAGCCCGGAGACCGGGCCCCCTCAAACTTTGTCGCTTAGGCGTATTTCGCCTGGATCTCTTCCGCGATGTTCTGCGGAACCGGATCGTAGTGGTCGAACTGCATGGTAAACTGGGCACGGCCCGACGACATCGAACGCAGGGTGTTGATGTAGCCGAACATGTTCGCCAGCGGCACGAAGGCCTGGATGGCGATCGCGTTGCCGCGCGGCTCTTGTCCAGACACCTGGCCCCGACGCGAAGTCAGGTCGCCGATGATACCGCCGGTATACTCTTCCGGGGTGATCACTTCGACCTTCATGATCGGTTCCAGCAGTTTCGCGCCGGCCTTTTTCAGACCTTCGCGCATGCACATCCGCGCCGCGATTTCGAACGCCAGAACGCTCGAGTCGACGTCGTGGAATTTACCGTCCAGCAGAGCAACCTTGAAGTCGATCACGGGGAAGCCGGCCAGCGGGCCGCTGTCCATGACGGACTGGATGCCTTTTTCGACACCCGGGATGTATTCCTTGGGAACGGCGCCACCCACGATGCGGCTTTCGAACGAATACCCTTCGCCCGGTTCGGTCGGAGTGATCTCGAGCTTGACCTCGGCGAACTGACCCGAACCACCCGACTGTTTCTTGTGGGTGTAGGTGTGTTCAATCGGCATCGAGATGGTCTCACGATAGGCCACCTGCGGCGCACCGATGTTGGCTTCGACCTTGAACTCGCGCTTCAGACGATCAACCAGGATGTCCAGGTGAAGTTCGCCCATGCCCTTCATGATGGTCTGACCCGATTCCAGGTCGGTTTCCACGCGGAAGGACGGGTCTTCGGCGGCCAGACGGGCCAGACCCTGCGACATCTTCTCCTGGTCGCCCTTGGTTTTGGGCTCGACCGCGATCTCGATCACCGGATCGGGGAAGGTCATGGTTTCCAGAACCACCGGATCCTTCGCGTCGCACAGGGTGTCACCGGTGGTGGTGTCCTTCAGACCCGCCAGCGCGATGATGTCGCCTGCAAACGCTTCCTCGATCTCTTCCCGGTTGTTCGAGTGCATCATCATCATACGACCGATGCGCTCTTTCTTGCCCTTGGTCGAGTTCAGGATCGAGTCGCCCTTGTTCAGCACGCCCGAGTAGATCCGGGTGAAGGTCAGCGAACCGACGAACGGGTCGTTCATGATCTTGAACGCCAGGCCAGCGAAGGGCTGGTTGTCATCGGCACGACGGGCGATGTTGCGCTCTTCGGTCTCGTCGCCAGGCTTGAAGCCCATATAGTCGACAACGTCCAGCGGGCTGGGCAGATAGTCGATCACGGCGTTGAGCAGCGGCTGAACACCTTTGTTCTTGAACGCCGAACCACCCAGAACCGGTACGAAGTCCAGCGCCAGAGTGCCCTTGCGCAGCAGTTTGCGCAGGGTCGGGATGTCGGGCTCGTTGCCTTCCAGGTATTCCATCATGGCGTCGTCGTCTTGCTCGACGGCGGCTTCGATCATCTTGCCGCGCCACTCTTCGGCTATGTCCTTCAGGCTGTCGCGAATCGGAGCCTTGACCCAGCTTGCACCCAAGTCTTCGCCCTGCCACAGCCATTCTTCCATGGTGACCAGGTCGATCAGGCCTTCCAGCTCGTTCTCGGCGCCAATCGGAATACCGACCGGAACGGCGCGCGCGCCGGTGCGGTCTTCGATCATGCGCACGCAGTTGAAGAAGTCGGCGCCGATCTTGTCCATCTTGTTGACGAACACGATGCGCGGAACCTTGTAGCGGTCAGCCTGACGCCACACGGTTTCGGTCTGGGGTTCAACACCGGCGTTTGCGTCCAGAACGCAGACGGCACCGTCGAGAACGGCCAGCGAGCGCTCCACTTCGATGGTGAAGTCAACGTGGCCGGGGGTGTCGATGATGTTCAGGCGGTGCTTGGGGGTATCGGCGGTCTTACCGTCCTCGGTGCGCTCCCAGAATGTGGTGGTCGCAGCCGAGGTGATGGTGATGCCGCGTTCCTGCTCCTGCTCCATCCAGTCCATGGTGGCTGCACCATCGTGCACCTCACCGATGTTGTGGGATTTGCCGGTGTAATACAGGATACGCTCCGAGCAGGTGGTCTTGCCTGCGTCGATGTGCGCCATGATACCGAAGTTACGGTATAGTTCGAGCGGATATTCGCGTGCCATTTGGATAAGCCTCTAGGGTTACCAGCGGTAGTGGCTGAAGGCTTTGTTCGCCTCGGCCATCTTGTGGGTGTCTTCGCGCTTCTTAACGGCAGTACCGCGGGACTGTACGGCGTCCAGCAATTCACCGGCGAGGCGTTCTTCCATGGTGTTTTCGTTGCGGTTGCGCGCGGCGGCGATCAGCCAGCGGATAGCCAGCGCTTCGCGGCGCTCGGGGCGCACTTCGACCGGAACCTGATAGGTTGCACCACCAACCCGGCGCGAGCGGACCTCGACCGACGGTTTGATGTTGTCGAGCGCTTCGTGAAACACTTCGACGGGTGCGCGCTTGATCTTGCTTTCGATGCGGTCGAAGGCGTTGTAGACGATGCGCTCGGCGACCGACTTCTTGCCGTCGATCATCAGGTTGTTCATGAATTTCGTCAGAACCTTGTCGCCAAATTTGGCGTCAGGCAGGACTTCGCGTTTTTCGGCGGCGTGACGACGGGACATCTCGGCCTCTCCTTCTTACTTGGGACGCTTCGCGCCGTATTTCGAACGACGCTGCTTACGGTCTTTGACGCCCTGGGTATCCAGAACACCGCGCAGGATGTGGTAACGGACACCCGGAAGGTCTTTCACACGGCCGCCACGGATCAGGACCACCGAGTGCTCCTGCAGGTTGTGGCTTTCACCGGGGATGTACGAGATCACCTCGTATCCGTTGGTCAGGCGCACCTTGGCGACCTTCCGCATGGCCGAGTTCGGCTTCTTCGGCGTGGTGGTGTACACGCGGGTGCAGACGCCGCGCTTCTGCGGGCACTGCTCCAGGTGCATGGACTTCGAGCGTTTCACTTTGGGCTGCCGCGGCTTGCGGATCAGCTGCTGAATAGTTGGCATTCCGGTTTCTTCCCCGTTTTGCAACACACATGACATGCACGCGCATTGCGTGCGGTTAACTTCGCTGCGCCAATGCGTCCACAAGCGCAAAACCCGCGAGCGTTCCCATTCCGAGGTGAACGTCGCGGTTGGTTATCAGAGGGCGCGAACGACAAAATTGTCCGGGCCTTGACCAGTCCGTTTCTGATTTCGGTTTCGGGGCGGCCCCCATACCGAGATGACGGGCGTATAGGGGGAGTCGGCCCAAGTGTCAACAGCCACGGCCGCACTGGCCGGAAATGGCCCCTGTTGCAGCCTGCGGCGGGCCGATGCATAGTCCGGCGTGGCGATACCCAAGCGGACGAGATCATGCAAGTCATTGGCCTGTGCCGGTTCTCCTACCCTGCGATCGGCGGGTACCAGACCGAACATGACACGATCGAGGCCCGGCGCCGCCACCTGTACCGTACCGACCGTCTGGTCGAGCGCTTCCGCCTGTTCGAAACCTGCGCCCTGCCGGGCCTGAAGGCCCAGACCGACCCCGATTTCGAATTGATCATCGTGACCGGCACCTGCCTGCCGTCACCGGCCAAGGCTCGCCTGCGCGACCTGACGGCCGGAATGCCGCAGGTCAGGATCATCGAGCGCGAGCCCGGACGGCATCGCGCGGTGATGAAGCAGATCCTCAACGACGCCCGCCGTCATCCTGACCGGCCCTGCCTGCAGTTCCGGCAGGATGACGATGACGCCGTCGCGGTCGACTTCATCGAAAGCTTGCGGCAGGCGGCGGTTGAGGCGACCGAGCTCGCGGCCCGCAACCTGTCCGTGGCGATTGATTTCGACCAGGGGTATCTGGCCCGGTTCGGTCCCTTCGGCGTGCAGGCCAAGCCGGTCCGGCGCAAACTGCTGGGCGTGGGTCTGGGTATGCTCGTCCAAGGCGGCTGCCCCTTGACCATCATGAATTTTGCCCATCAGCGCATGGGGCGGTTCATGCCGGTGGTCACGGTGCCCGATCGGCCGATGTGGGTCCGAACGTTCAACGGCTTCAACGACTCGCAAAAGGCGCGAACCAACCGAAGCGCCCTGCCCCCCCTTGACGATGCAGAGCGGGACCTGTTCCGCACCCGGTTCGCAATCGACGCTGACGCCGTCCGCCGCGGCTACTCCGAGGCTTGAAGCCTCCGCTCGCGGAACAGGGTGAACAGCCCCGCCCCTACGACCAGCACCGCGCCCAGCATCGTCAGCCGGTCTGGCCAGTCGCCGAAAACGGCCCAGCCCAGCACCAGCGCCCAGATCAGGCTGGTATAGCGGAACGGCGCGACGAACCCGACCTCGCCCACCCTCATGACCATCACGCTGAACAGATACCCCAGCAAAACGAAAATGGCAGCCGAGCCGATCAGAAGACCCGTCGGCGCGGCGACGGGCACCCATCCCTGGAACACCGAGGCCACGGCCGCCGCCAGGGTGATCGTCAGCGATGTCGCCAGCGTCACCACCATCGACGGGACCTCAGACGACATCCGCCGCGTGATCAAGTCGCGCGCAGTCACGCACATGACAGCTACCAGCGCATAGAGTGCATACAGGCTGAACCCGTCCGGCCCTGGCCGCACGATCAACAGCATTCCAGCAAACCCCATGGCGATGGCCAGAACTCGCCGCCATCCGATCGGTTCGGCGAAGAACATTGCCGCGCCGAGGGTCACCGTCAGCGGCAGCGCCTGCAGAACCGCCGTCACATTGGCCAGCGGCATGTGCATCAGCGCGGTCAGAAAGAAGAACGTGGCCAACAGCTCGGACAGCGAGCGCACCGCCACCAGAACCCTGTCATGGCCGGAAAACCGCAGGTGCAACGCGCCCAGACGCCGCGCCAGTAGAAACACCAGGGTAGTGGCCAGCAGCCCGCGCATCGCAACGAGCTGAAACAGCGGCAGATCCTGTCCAGCCGCTTTGACCAGCGTATCGTTCACGGTGAAGGCGGCCATGCTGCCCATCATCAGCAGCGCGCCCTTGACGTTCGGAGTCATCGAAATGGCCCATTGGGAAATCACCGGCCCATTGGCCCGCGCCACCGGCCCGTTGTCAATATGCCGGGAGCACTCGGAAAAACGAAAAAGGCCCCGCAGATGCGGGGCCTGTTTCGTTCCACGGAAATCGGAGTTTACTCGCGGCTTTCCGGGGTTTCGATCAGCGCGTCCAGATCGTCGCCCATCACGTCGTCGTCGATCACCGGAGCCGCCAGGGCGGCTGCGGCCTCGGCCTCTTCGCGACGGGCCTCGATGACCACGTTGTCACGCTGCTGTGCGATCTGGCGCACGGCCTGCGTCGCGCCACCGGTACCCGCCGGGATCAGGCGGCCGACGATGACGTTTTCCTTCAGGCCGACCAGCTTGTCCTTCTTGCCCTGAACCGAGGCTTCGGTCAGCACGCGGGTGGTTTCCTGGAACGATGCCGCCGAGATGAACGAACGTGTCTGCAGCGACGCCTTGGTGATCCCAAGCAGGATCGGCTCGCCCTGGGCCGGACGACCACCGCGGGCGATGGTCTTTTCGTTGGCCGCGTCGAACTCCTGCTTGTCGACATGCTCGCCCTTCAGCAGGGTGGTATCGCCCGAGTCGAGGATCTCCCACTTCTGCAGCATCTGGCGCACGATGACCTCGATGTGCTTGTCGTTGATCTTCACGCCCTGCAGACGATAGACCTCCTGCACCTCGTTGATCATGTAGTCGGCCAGAGCCTCGACGCCCAGAATCGACAGGATGTCGTGCGGAGCCGGGTTGCCGTCCATGATGTAGTCACCCTTCTGCACGAAGTCGCCTTCCTGCACCGGGATGTGCTTGCCCTTGGGCACCATGTATTCGACGGGTTCCAGCGACTCGTCCGCCGGTTCGATCGAGATGCGGCGCTTGTTCTTGTAGTCGCGGCCAAAGCGCACGTAACCATCGATTTCGGCGATGATCGCGTGATCCTTGGGGCGACGGGCCTCGAACAGTTCGGCCACACGCGGCAGACCACCGGTGATGTCCTTGGTCTTGGCGCCTTCGCGCGGGATACGCGCAACGACGTCGCCGGCCTCGATCTTCTGGCCGTCTTCGACCGACAGGATCGCATCCACGGACATCGGGTAGTGAACCGGGTTACCCGCATCGTTGCGGACCGGCTCGCCGTTTTCGTCCACCAGGATGATTTCCGGCTTCAGGTCGCTGCCTTTCGGCGCCGCACGCCAGTCGATCACGATCTTCTGAGTCATGCCGGTTGCATCGTCGGTCTCATCCCGCACAGCGATGCCCGAGACCAGGTCGACATATTTCGCGGTACCGGCCTTCTCGGCGATGATCGGCAGGGTGTAGGGGTCCCACTCGAACAACTTGTCGCCGCGCTTGACCTTGTCGCCATCCTTGACGAACAGCTTGGAGCCGTAGCCCAGCTTGAAGCTGGCGCGCTCTTCGCCGTGCTCGTCCTTGATCACCAGCTTCATGTTCCGGCCCATGACCAGGCTTTCACCTGCGGCATTGACCAGGATCTGCGGGTTCTCAAAGGCGACGACGCCGTCCTGGTTGGCTTCCTGGAACGACTGCTGGCCACCCTGTGCAACACCACCGATGTGGAAGGTCCGCATCGTCAGCTGGGTGCCGGGTTCACCGATCGACTGGGCGGCGATGATGCCGACCGCTTCGCCGGTGTTGACCATGGTGCCGCGTGCCAGGTCACGGCCATAGCACATGGCGCAGACGCCCTCTTCGCTTTCGCAGGTCAGCGGTGAGCGGATGCGGGCCGACTGAACACCGGCCTCGTGGATCGCGTCGGCCATGCGTTCGTCGATCAACTGGCCGGCAGCGACCAGAATTTCGTCCGAACCCGGGCGCAGGATGTCCTCGGCCGCGACACGGCCCAGGATACGCTCGGCCAGCGAGGCGACCACTTCGCCGTCATTGACGGCGGCCTCGGCGGTGATGGCGCGGTCGGTGCCGCAATCATGCTCGCGCACGATGCAGTCCTGCGCCACGTCCACCAGGCGGCGGGTCAGGTAACCCGAGTTCGCCGTCTTCAGAGCGGTATCCGACAGACCCTTGCGGGCGCCGTGGGTCGAGTTGAAGTACTCAAGAACGGTCAGACCTTCCTTGAAGTTCGAGATGATCGGCGTTTCGATGATGTCACCGTTCGGCTTGGCCATCAGGCCGCGCATGCCGCCCAGCTGCTTCATCTGCGTGACCGAGCCACGGGCACCGGAGTGCGCCATCATGTAGACCGAGTTCGGCTCCTTGTCGGCGCCGCTTTCGTCCTTCTGGACGGCCGAGATGGTGTTCATCATCGCCTCGGTGACGCGGTCGTTGCACTTCGACCAGGCATCCACGACCTTGTTGTACTTTTCGCCCTGGGTGATCAGGCCGTCCATGTACTGCTGTTCAAAGTCCTTCACCTGCTCGCGGGTCTCATCCACGATGGCCCATTTGTCAGACGGGATTACCATGTCGTCCTTGCCGAACGAGATGCCCGCCTTGAACGCCTCGCGGAAGCCCATCGACATGATCTGGTCACAGAAGATCACCGACTCTTTCTGACCGCAATAGCGGTAGACGGTATCGATGACCTGCTGCACCTCTTTCTTGCGCAGCAGACGGTTGACCAGATCGAACGGCGCCTTGTTGTTCTTGGGCAGCAGAGCCCCCAGGCGCACGCGGCCCGGCGTGGTCTCATAGCGCTTCTGAACTTCGTTGCCCTCTTCGTCGATCTGGGTGATCCGCGCGGTGATCTTCGAGTGCAGGTGCACCTCACCCGCGTCCAGCGCGTGCTGGACCTCTTCGATCGAGCCGAACACCTTGCCTTCGCCCGGCATGCCTTCGCGTTCCAGGGTCAGATAGTACAGACCCAGAATCATGTCCTGCGACGGAACGATGATCGGCGCGCCGTTTGCAGGCGACAAAACGTTGTTCGTCGACATCATCAGCACGCGCGCTTCCAGCTGTGCCTCAAGGCTCAGCGGAACGTGAACGGCCATCTGGTCCCCGTCGAAGTCGGCGTTGAAGGCCGAACAAACCAGCGGGTGCAGCTGGATCGCCTTTCCTTCGATCAGAACCGGCTCGAACGCCTGAATGCCCAGACGGTGCAGCGTCGGCGCACGGTTCAGCATCACCGGGTGCTCGCGGATCACCTCGTCGAGGATGTCCCACACTTCGGGGCGCTCTTTCTCGACCAGCTTCTTCGCCTGTTTCACGGTCGAAGACAGACCCTTGGCTTCCAGCCGCGAGTAGATGAACGGCTTGAACAGTTCCAGCGCCATCTTCTTGGGCAGGCCGCACTGGTGCAGCTTGAGCTCGGGGCCGGTCACGATGACCGAACGGCCCGAGAAGTCGACGCGCTTACCCAGAAGGTTCTGGCGGAAGCGGCCCTGCTTGCCCTTCAGCATGTCCGACAGCGATTTCAGCGGACGCTTGTTGGCGCCGGTGATCACGCGGCCACGACGGCCGTTGTCGAACAGGGCGTCAACCGATTCCTGCAGCATCCGCTTTTCGTTGCGGACGATAATGTCAGGCGCGCGCAGTTCGATCAGACGCTTCAGACGGTTGTTCCGGTTGATGACGCGACGATACAGATCGTTCAGATCCGAGGTCGCGAAACGGCCACCATCCAGCGGCACCAGCGGGCGCAGTTCCGGCGGGATGACCGGGATCACGGTCATTACCATCCATTCCGGGCGGTTGCCAGATTCCAGGAAGGACTCGACGACCTTCAGGCGCTTGATGATCTTCTTGGGCTTCAGCTCACCGGTGGCTTCGGCCAGATCCGCGCGCAGCTGCTCGGCCTCGGCCTCGAGGTCGATGTTCTGCAGCATCTCGCGGATGGCTTCGGCGCCGATATTGGCCTTGAACGCGTCCATGCCATAGGCATCCTGCGCGTCCATGTACTCTTCCTCGGTCAGCATCTGGCCATAGGTCAGGTCGGTCAGACCGGGCTCGATGACGACATAGTTTTCGAAATACAGAACGCGTTCCAGATCGCGCAGGGTCATGTCCAGCATCAGACCGATGCGGGAGGGCAGCGATTTCAGGAACCAGATATGTGCGACGGGCGCGGCCAGTTCGATGTGGCCCATACGCTCGCGGCGGACCTTCTGCAGGGTGACTTCCACACCGCATTTCTCGCAGACGACGCCGCGATACTTCATCCGCTTGTATTTGCCGCACAGACATTCGTAATCCTTGATCGGGCCAAAGATACGCGCGCAGAACAGGCCGTCACGCTCGGGCTTGAACGTGCGATAGTTGATGGTTTCCGGCTTCTTGATCTCGCCATAAGACCAAGACAGGATCCGTTCCGGCGACGCCAGCGAGACCTTGATTTCATCAAAGACCTTGGGCGGGGTCAGCGGGTTGAAGGGATTGTTTCCTTGGGTCAGTTCCTGATTCATCACAGGTCTCCAGCAGGTTTGGCCGTCTCAGTCACTTTGGTGTCCTTTGCCGGTTTGCGCGCAAGGCGCGCCTTGATCGCTTCGGACAGTGTTTTCAAGCCGTATTTCAATCGGGCAATTATCTGGTTGTCGACCCCGCAATACTGTTTGCGGAGTTTCGACATGATCGCGGTTGGCGGAAAATCGGGGTCGGCGGGCGCCAGGTCGTTCAGCTTTCCGCCGACCATGAACCCATCGCACACCGTGGGCCATCCATTGACTTGGATATAGTGTACATGCGGGTTTCCGGGCAATTCGAACTCGAACCGCCAAGGGTCGTGGATGCCGGCTTCCAGCTTCTGCTCGGCCATCCATATCAGGTGATCGATGTCCCAAAGCGCAGCCACTAGCGAATTCGGCGCCTCCCAGTCCCGCCGCATTGGAACCAGTTCCATGTCCGGACCGAAGAAGGTCGGCCCAGCCGTCCGGTCATAGGTCCAGGTAAAATCACCATGCCACGGGAAAAGCACATATTTCAGGCCATGCGTCCGCGCCTTTGCCACGGCCGCCTCGATCATTGGGGTGTTCACCGGTCCAAGCGGGCACAGGTCTTCGAGCATCAGAAACACGAACCGGGTATCCGGTCTATCCTGTTTGATCCTGCGCGCGGCATCGCCCAGGATTTCAACAAAACTGCGACCTGGAAACCGCAGGGTGTTGGGCACGTCCAGATCCCCGTCCGTCGCAACGAAACAGTCCGGATGACCCGGCCACATCCGGTCGACCGTGTGCAGCACGGCGGGGATGTAATGTTCGTTCTTCGAGTAGGTCGATACCAGAAGGACCGTGTCACGAAACACGTCCGACGGTCCCGCACTGGGTTCACGCGCTGCGATCTCTTTCCAGCGGCGCCGCCGCTCGGACCCACGCTTGAACCATCCGGCAATTTTGCCCAGATCATATTTGCGGCGGGCCGCCTTGGCGCTATCGACACCGCAATATTCGACCCGCAGCTGCGACAGCAACGGTGACGCCGGAAACTCCTTGCGCGACACCGCCTTGGGATTGATCTGGCCGTCGGACAGAAACCCGCCACCGACCACGGGCCACGCCTCCATCTGCATGTAGTGCAGGACTTCGTTCGTTTGAGAAGGCTGCTCGAACAGACGCAGACTGTTGTACCCTTCCGCGGCTTTGTGGCCGGCGACTGACGCAAGATGATCAAGGTTCCACAACGCCGGGGCCAGAGAATTCACGGCTTCCCAGTTTGAGCGGATCGGGGTCAGTTCCAGGCCAGCGTCCCGGATCACCGGACCACTTTCCGGGTCAAGCGCTTTGCTGAAATCGCCCGGCCATTGGAACAGGACATATTTCAGGTCATGCGCACGAACGCTCTCCATGGCGGCGGCGACCATCGCATTGTCCACCGGCGCGAGCGGACAGAACACGTCCTGCAGCAGAAACACATGCCGTAGATTCGGACGATCGCGGCGCAGTTGCTGTACGGCCTCATCCAGAATGCCCGTGACGGTCGCACCGCCGGTGCGAATGACAGGATCGGCGTCATAGGCACCATTGGTCACAACGATGCATTCCGGATGTCCAGGCCAGAACTGCTGCAATGTCCGCAGGATCGCAGGCACGAAACGCTCGTTCTCTGCATTCGTCACCAAAAGCAGAGCCACGTCACGAAACATGCCTTCAGACCCCGCAGCAGGGACCGAAACCGCTGCACTGGACACACGATCCGCCATTACGCCTCCACCCCACCCGAAACGGGCAGGCGCAGAAAGACGCGACTGGCGCCAGGCGCCACCAGCAGACCTCTGAGCGTGACCTGGTTCATGCAAGAACCCTCGTGATTGCGTTTACCGGGATGGGCAAAGCCCATCCCGGTGCTTTTTAAAGGCGCGGTAGGCAAAAGGGTTTACCCTTCGTCCTCAACCGCGTCCAACAACTCCATGTTCAGGCCGAGACCACGGACTTCTTTCACCAGAACGTTGAACGATTCCGGTACGCCCGCCTCGAAGTTGTCCTCGCCCTTGACGATCGACTCATAGACCTTGGTCCGGCCGGCGACGTCATCCGATTTCACCGTCAGCATCTCCTGCAGGGTGTAGGCGGCGCCGTAAGCTTCCAAGGCCCAGACCTCCATCTCACCAAAGCGCTGACCACCGAACTGCGCCTTGCCGCCCAGCGGCTGCTGGGTCACCAGGCTGTAGGGTCCGGTCGACCGCGCGTGGATCTTGTCGTCCACCAGGTGGTGCAGTTTCAGCAGGTACTTGACGCCCACGGTCACCGGACGCGCGAACTGCTCGCCGGTGCGGCCGTCGAACAGGATGCTCTGGCCGCTGGTGTCAAAACCGGCGCGAACCAGCGCGTTGTTGACGTCGGCCTCTTTCGCACCGTCGAAGACCGGGGTTGCGATCGGTACGCCGCGGGTGACGTTGCTGGCCGCTTCGACCAGTTCGTCCTCGTCCATGTTTGAGATACCCTCGGCATAGACGTCCTCGCCATAGGCGTGCTTCATCGCATCGCGCACCGGCGTCAGGTCGCCCGAGCGGCGGTATTCCTGCAGCGCCTCGTCGATCTTCAGACCCAGACCGCGCGCGGCCCAACCCATGTGGGTTTCAAGGATCTGACCGACGTTCATTCGCGACGGCACACCCAACGGGTTCAGACAGAAGTCGACCGGGGTACCATCGGCAAGGAACGGCATATCCTCCATCGGCACGACTTTCGAGATCACACCCTTGTTCCCGTGACGGCCGGCCATCTTGTCGCCCGGCTGCAGCTTGCGCTTCACGGCAATGAAGACCTTGACCATCTTCATCACGCCCGGCGGCAGGTCGTCGCCACGGCGGACCTTCTCGACCTTGTCTTCGAAACGGGCATCCAGGGCGCGCTTCTGCACCTCGTACTGCTCGTTCAGGGCCTCGACGACCTGGGCGTCCTTCTCGTCTTCCAGCGCCAGCTGCCACCACTGACCGCGGGTCAGTGACTCGAGCAGCTCTTCGGTGATTTCCGAGCCTGCCTTGACGCCTTTCGGCCCCTTGACGGCGGTCTTGCCCAGCAGCATCGACTTGAGACGCGCATAGATGTTGCGGTCGAGGATCGCCAGCTCGTCATCCCGGTCACGGGCCAGACGTTCGACTTCCTCGCGCTCGATCTGCAGCGCACGCTCGTCTTTCTCGACGCCGTGACGGTTGAAGACGCGGACTTCGACGACCGTACCGTAATCGCCCGGCTTCACGCGCAGCGAGGTGTCGCGCACGTCGGATGCCTTTTCGCCGAAGATGGCGCGCAGCAGCTTTTCTTCCGGGGTCATCGGGCTTTCGCCCTTCGGAGTGATCTTGCCGACCAGAATGTCGCCCGGCTCGACGTCGGCACCGATGTAGACGATGCCCGCCTCATCGAGGTTGCGCAGCGCTTCTTCACCGACGTTCGGGATGTCGCGGGTGATCTCTTCCGGGCCAAGCTTGGTGTCGCGGGCGGCGACTTCGAATTCCTCGATATGGACCGAGGTGAATACGTCGTCGCGCGCGATGCGTTCGGAAATCAGGATCGAGTCTTCGTAGTTGTAGCCATTCCACGGCATGAACGCGACGATCACGTTCTTGCCGAGCGCCAGTTCACCCATGTCGGTCGACGGACCGTCGGCGATGACCTCGCCCTTCTTGACTTCCTGGCCCACCTTCACCAGCGGACGCTGGTTGATGCAGGTGTTCTGGTTCGACCGCTGGAACTTGCGCAGACGATAGATGTCAACGCCGGCATCGCCCAGCTCCAGATCTTCGGTGGCGCGGATCACGATACGCTGGGCATCGACCTGGTCGATGATGCCCGCGCGCTTCGCCTGGATCGCAGCGCCCGAGTCGATGGCAACCTTGCCCTCGATCCCGGTACCGACCAGCGGCGCCTCGGCGCGCAGCAGCGGAACCGCCTGACGTTGCATGTTCGAGCCCATGAGAGCGCGGTTCGCGTCATCGTTTTCCAGGAACGGAATCAGCGAAGCCGCAACCGACACCAGCTGTTTCGGCGACACGTCGATCAGGTCCACGTTCTCGCGCGGGGCAAGCGTGTAGTCGCCGGCCTGACGGGTCGAGACCAGATCGTTGATGAACTTGCCGTTCTCGTCCAGCGTCGCGTTGGCCTGCGCCACGGTGTGACGCATTTCCTCGGTCGCGGACATGTAGTGGACCTCGTCGGTCACCTGCCCGTCTTTAACGACGCGATAGGGCGTTTCGATGAAGCCGTACTTGTTCACGCGGGCGAAGGTGGCCAGAGAGTTGATCAGACCGATGTTTGGACCTTCCGGCGTTTCAATCGGGCACATCCGGCCATAGTGCGTCGGGTGCACGTCGCGCACCTCAAAGCCCGCACGTTCGCGGGTCAGACCGCCGGGGCCAAGCGCCGACAGGCGGCGTTTGTGGGTGACTTCCGACAGCGGGTTGGTCTGGTCCATGAACTGCGACAGCTGCGAGCTGCCGAAGAATTCACGCACAGCAGCCGCGGCCGGTTTCGCGTTGATCAGGTCCTGCGGCATGACGGTGTCGATCTCGACCGACGACATGCGTTCCTTGATGGCGCGCTCCATGCGCAGCAGGCCGACGCGGTACTGGTTTTCCATCAGTTCGCCGACCGAGCGGACGCGGCGGTTGCCCAGGTGGTCGATGTCGTCGATGTCGCCCTTGCCGTCGCGCAACTCCACCAGCGCCTTGATGCAGGCTACGATATCTTCGCGGTCCAGCGTGCGCTGGGTGTCGGGCTTGTCCAGCGCCAGGCGCATGTTCATCTTGACGCGGCCCACGGCGGACAGGTCATAGCGCTCGCTGTCGAAGAACAGCGTGTCGAACAGGGCCGAGGCAGCCTCGACGGTCGGCGGCTCGCCCGGGCGCATGACGCGGTAGATGTCCATGAGCGCGGTTTCCCGGTTCATGTTCTTGTCCTGCGCCATGGTGTTGCGGATGTAGGGGCCGACGTTGACGTTGTCGATGTCGAGAACCGGAATGTCGGTGATGCCCGCGTCGATCAGCTCCTTCACGGTGCCGCCGATCAGCTCGCCATCCTTGTCGTATTCCAGCGTCAGCTCGTCACCGGCCTCGACATAGATCGCGCCGGTTTCTTCATTGATGATGTCCTTGGCGACGAACTTGCCCACGATGTGATCGAAGGGCACCAGCAGGTGGGTAACCTTGCCCTCGTCGATCAACTGCTTGACCGCGCGCGGAGTGACCTTCTTGCCCGCCTCGGCAATGACTTCGCCGGTCTTGGCGTCGACCAAGTCATAGGTCGGGCGGGTGCCGCGTACGCGCTCGGGGAAAAACGGGGTGACCCAGCCCTTTTTCTTGTCCAGCTTGTAGGACACGGTGTTGTAGTAGGCATCCATGATGCCTTCCTGGTCCAAGCCCAGCGCATAGAGCAGCGTGGTCACCGGCAATTTGCGGCGACGGTCGATGCGGGCATAGACGATGTCCTTGGCGTCAAACTCGAAGTCCAGCCAGCTGCCGCGATACGGGATGATGCGGCAGGCGAACAGCAGCTTGCCCGAAGAATGGGTCTTGCCCTTGTCGTGGTCGAAGAACACGCCCGGGCTGCGGTGCATCTGGGACACGATCACGCGCTCGGTGCCGTTCACGATGAAGGTACCGTTCGGCGTCATCAGGGGCATGTCGCCCATGAACACGTCCTGCTCCTTGATGTCCTTGACCGATTTGGCCCCGGTATCTTCGTCGACATCGAACACGATCAGACGCAGGGTGACCTTCAGCGGAGCGCTGTAGGTCATGTCGCGCTGCATACATTCCTCGACGTCGTATTTCGGCTTTTCCAACTCGTATTTCACAAACTCCAGCACGGAAGTTTCGTTGAAATCCTTGATCGGGAAAACCGACTGGAACACGCCTTGAATGCCCTCGCCGTCGGTCGGCTGGTCGGCATCGCCAGAGCGCAGGAACAGATCATAAGAAGATTTCTGGACCTCGATGAGGTTCGGCATTTCCAGAACTTCGCGGATTTTGCCGTAGTATTTCCGAAGACGTTTCTGGCCAAGGAACGATTGAGCCATGTCAGATGTCACCTTTCGATATTCTCAGCGGAGAAAGGCACCGCCGGGCTCCGGCACCTTTTCCATACGAGACGACACGTCCGGATCAATTCATGGCCACCGTCCCGAGTGGCAGCCTCCCGATCCGCGAACCGCGTCTTAGAAAACACCCCGCCGCATGGGGCCCTTTCTAAGACAGGTTCGGCTGAGCCCGGATTTCTCCGAACCCAGCCAGAATTTGCGGTGCTTCAGCGATGCACCAGCAGACCGACTTAGGCCAGCTCGACCTCGGCGCCAGCTGCTTCCAGCTTGCCCTTGATCTCTTCGGCTTCGTCTTTCGACACAGCTTCTTTGATCTTGCCGCCGGCTTCGACCAGTTCCTTGGCTTCTTTCAGGCCCAGGCCGGTGATGCCGCGAACTTCTTTGATGACGTTGATTTTCGAAGCGCCGGCGTTCTTCAGAACGACGTCGAATTCGGTCTTCTCTTCCTCGGCTGCGCCACCGGCGGCATCGCCACCAGCTGCGACCATGACGGCGCCGCCAGCTGCGGGCTCGATGCCGTACTCGTCCTTGAGGATGGTTTTCAGTTCTTGTGCTTCCAGCAGGGTCAGACCAACGATCTCTTCTGCCAGTTTCTTCAGATCAGCCATTGTATCAGCTCTTTCCGTTTACAGTGTGTGTTCCAACGTCAGGGCATGCGCCCCACGCAGATCATTCAGTGCCAACCGCTTACGCAGCTTCCGCCTTCTCTTCGATGGTGGAAAGGATGCTTGCGATGTTGCTTGCAGGTGCGCCAATCGCGCCGGCGATGTTCGAAGCAGGTGCGCCAATGCAGCCCACGATCGAAGCAATGAGCTCCTCACGCGACGGCATTTTCGAGACGGCTTCGACGCCTTTGCGATCAAGAGCGTTCTCGCCCATTGCACCGCCAAGGATTTCGAACTTCTTGTTCTCCTTGGCGAAGTCCTCGGCCACCTTGGCTGCTGCCACGGGGTCCTCGGAATAGGTCAGAACGGTCATACCCGTCAGCAGGTCGGCCATGCTTGCACACGGCTTACCCTCGAGGGCGATTTTGGCGAGCCTGTTCTTGGCAACACGCACGGAACCGCCCGCTTCGCGTGCACGCGCGCGCAGGTCCTGCATCTCGGCAACTGTCAGACCGGCGTAGTGAGCAACCACCACGACGCCAGAGCTTTCGAAGATCTGGCCGAGTTCCTCGACCACTTTCTCTTTCTGGGCTCTATCCACAGTTCTCTCCAAGTTAGGGACGAAATTTCATCCCGGCTCAATTTTGCCGCAGCTTGCGCCACGGCGTTCAGGTCCGTGATACGGGGTGGAGCCAAAATATCGCCCGAGGGCGGGACCCTCGATCTTTTGGTCTTACCCGTCTCAGGCAGGAAATTAAGGGGCCTGATGGACCCACCCACCGTCTTGGACGAAACGAAATAAAGCGCACGACGAATCGCACGCTTTATTCCGTAGCTCTCTTTAGGGCAGATGGCCGGGGTTTCCAAGGCCTAAATTGGCCCATTCCTCAAGCCGGTAGACAATAGCCGAAAACCCGAACAGGATCGACGGATGATCAATCTGAAATCCATTTCAAAGCCGCAGTTCCTGTTCCGGCAGATTTCCCGTCAATTATGGGTTCGCACCAGCCTGATCGCCGCGTTGGCCGTGGTCAGCGCGGGAGTTGGCACCTACCTGGGCGGCTTTATCCCGGATTTTCTTGCACAACGGCTGAGCGCCGAGGCGGTGGCAAAGATTCTTGCCATTCTCGCATCGTCGATGCTGGCTGTTACGACATTCTCACTTTCGATCATGGTCGCGGCGCAACGTTGGGCCTCGAACCAGTCGTCACCGCGCGCGCAGCAGGTGATCGAAGAAGACAGTGTTTCGCAGAACGTGCTGGCGACCTTTCTCGGCGCTTTCATCTTCGCCCTAGTGTCGTTGATCCTGGTTGAAACCGGGGTCTACACCCAGCAATCCATTGCCGTAGCGCTGGCGTTCACGCTTGTGGTCATCTTCCTCGTGACGCTGGCCCTGCTGCTATGGATCGACCAGTTGCCCAGCTACGGCAGTATTTCCGAAACAGCACGGAAGATCGAACAGAACGCAACGGACACGATCACCCGTTCCATCGAACTCCCTTGCCTTGGCGCCTTGCCTTACCAAGCCTCCGATGACATTCCGCCGGCCAGTCACGAGGTTAGGGCAAGTGCCACCGGGAACGTGCGGCACGTGGATGTGGGAATGCTGAATTCCTGCGCCGAGGAAAACGACAGCGAGATATGGATCATTGCGCTGCCGGGGCAGTTCGTCATCGAAGGCGAACCGTTGGCCAAGACCACCAAGGAAATTGACAGCAAGACCATTCAGGAAGCCTTTGTGATCGGAACCGAGCGCAGTTTTGACCAGGATCCGCGCTTTGGCATTCAAACCCTGTCGGAAATCGCCCAACGCGCGCTGTCGCCCGGGATCAATGATCCGATGACGGCGATCCAGATGGTCGAGAGACTACTGCGAGTTCTTTTGCCGCTTGGCGCAAGGCGCCTTCACACCGACGAGCCGCGCTTCCCGAGAATCCACGCGCCTGCGATCCCAACGGATCTGTATCTGCGCGACGCCTATGCGGCCATTTCTAGAGATGCAGGCGACAAGGTCGAGGTGCACGAAGCTCTTCTGAACGCATTGACGCGGCTGGCACAATCGCAAGATGCCGCCATGGTGAAGGCGGCCCAAGAGGCCGCCGACCAGGCGCTGTCCATTGCAGAACGCGACCTCAGGCTCGAGGCTGACAAGGCGCGCGTGCGCGAGGTGTCCCATCAGGTTTTCGGCGGTCATGCCGGCTGAAGCACCCTCGGAGAAATGAAAAACCCCGGGCAGAAGGGCCACCCGGGGTTCGAAATTCCGTCGGAACGTGTCGGCTTATTCAGCCGCAGCCTCTGCGACGTCTACGGTCACGCCGGGGCCCATGGTCGAGCTCAGCGCGATTTTCTTCATGTAGGTGCCTTTGGCGCCCGAAGGCTTGGCCTTGGCCACGGCCGAAATGAAGGCGCGGACGTTCTCGGCCAGCTTGGCTTCGTCGAACGAGGCTTTGCCGACACCGGCATGCACGACGCCGCCTTTTTCCGCCTTGAACTGAACTTCACCGCCCTTGGCTGCTTCCACGGCCGCTTTCACGTCCATGGTCACGGTGCCGACCTTTGGGTTCGGCATCAGGTTGCGGGGGCCCAGGATCTTACCCAGACGACCGACGATCGGCATCATGTCCGGGGTCGCGATGCAACGGTCAAAGTCGATGTTGCCAGCCTGGATGCTTTCCATCAGGTCCTCGGCGCCGACGATGTCAGCTCCGGCCTCTTTCGCCTCGTCGGCCTTGGGGCCACGGGCGAAAACGGCAACGCGCATGTCCTTGCCGGTGCCGTTCGGCAGACCGACGACGCCGCGCACCATCTGGTCGGCGTGGCGGGTGTCGACACCCAGGTTCATGGCGATTTCGATGGTTTCGTCGAACTTCGCGGTCGCGTTGGCCTTGACCAGTTTGACAGCTTCCTCGACCGACAGGTTTTCCTTGCCGGCGACGGCTTCGCGCGCTGCGCGGGTACGTTTACCGAGTTTTGCCATCTTATTTCACCTCGATGCCCATGGAACGGGCCGAGCCCAGGATGATCTTCATTGCGCCTTCGATGTCGGTCGCGTTCAGATCCTTCATTTTGGCTTCGGCGATTTCGCGCACCTGCTTGGTGGTCACGGTTGCCACGGTCTCACGACCGGGGTTCTCCGCACCTTTCGGGCGGTTGCGCTTGCCGACCGGCTTCAGACCGGCCGCCTTCTTCAGGTAGTAAGACGCGGGCGGCGTCTTGATGTCCATGGTGAAGGACTTGTCCTGATAGTAGGTGATCACGGTCGGGCACGGAGCGCCGGGCTCCATGTCTGCGGTCTTGGCGTTGAACGCCTTGCAGAATTCCATGATGTTGATGCCGCGCTGACCCAGTGCCGGACCAACCGGCGGCGACGGGTTCGCCTGACCTGCAGGAACCTGCAGCTTCATCGTACCAGCAAGCTTCTTGGCCATTTGGTTTTCCTTTCAACGTAGGTGAAACGCGTTTCACCCGGTTTGTGTTGCGTGGTCCGATCCGGAATCGCGATCCCTGCGATCTCCCACGAGAGAATCTCGCCCGAAGACGATAGAGGCGGCGTTTACAGCGGAACGGAGGGGTTGGCAAGGGGCTGCCGACAGGAGCTGAACACGGGCCCGCCTGGCCCGCAAGCGCCTCGGCACTTCGGCGACGAAGCCTTAGAGTTTCACGTTGTGTTTGTTGAAGAACGCCCGCATCCGGCTGTCGAGAAAGCCTCTGCCCGTCGCAATCTGCATGAGCTCGAACGCACAGCCGTTGTTGACCTCGACCGCAACCGGCCCATCGTCCGTCAGTGCGATATCAGTCGACCCAAAGTGGTTCGCCGCATGCAGAAACGCGATCTTCCGATTCAATTCCCTCAAATCGTCCCAGAACGGCAGCGTTTCACCGACAAGTTTGCGCTCCGAGTCCGGCAGCGCATCCAACGCGACACGGCGGCCATTTTCCACGGCCGCCAGGCCCTTCACTTCTCCGGTCTCCGGGTCGAGGTTGCACAACAAGTTGCCCGGACGCCAGAAATTGTCGGCGATATTGCCTGCCATGGGCAGCTTGAGCATCGCAAACGGCACGGAAAGCTGATTGTCGTCGATGAGGTTCAGGCAACGCACGGTTGCGATCGCATCGGTGATGCCATCGAAGAACCTGTGCGGCTTGAGACAGTCCTGAAAGATGTAGGGGATCTCACCAAGGACCGAGTCGGCGAACGCGTCGAATGTCTGCGGGTCATGGCCATCCGCGATGACATGCGTGTCGGTATGCGCCGATATTCGCATGGCGCCGGCGCTCCACATGCCACCGATGGGCTTCGCAAAGACAGGGGCCGGCCCCCGGGCCGACAGGAAGGACTTCAGGTCTGCGCCGCTCGTCAGCTTCGGCGTAGTGCCGAAATGGCGGGCGCTGCGGTCAAAAACGGCCAGTGTCTTCGGGGTCGGCACGCCGTTATGTTCGAGAAAACAGGCGGACAGCCATTTGTCTTCGGTCAACGCCCACCACTGTGCGTCATTGCAGGCATTGACGAGCGGCCAGTGAATGTGGGCGGAAACGAATTCCTCGCGCTCGACATCCGACCATCGCGCGCGATCATAGAGTTCATACAGGAAATACTCATAGAACTTCAGCTTGCCGCTTTTTCTGCGCAGCTTGAGAAAATCAAAAGCAAGCGAAAACGGGCTTATGCCAGTCGCACGCGCGACTTCTACAAGTTGACTGGAAACATTGACCGTCTCCTTGCCTTTGATGGCCTCTACATCCTGCGCAAAAGCTGTCATTTTTCAGCCGTTCCTCGATCGTTGCCCTGCTGGAAAAAATCCAAGAAAAATGTGTCGATACTTGGGCGCAGACAAGCCCCGCCCCGACTCGTTGCACACGAAATGAAAAACGCCGCGATGCGTGTGACATCGCGGCGCGAATAAAATGATGGAAGAGTCTTCAGCCCTGCTTCGTCACCTGGGTAAAATCCAGCTCGACCGGGGTTTCGCGACCGAAGATCGAGACCGAAACCTTCAGCTTCTGGTTCTCTTCGTCCACGCCTTCGACCATGCCGTCGAAATCCTCGAACGGGCCGTCGTTGACCTTGACCTTCTCGCCCACCTCGAAGCTGATGAGGGTGCGCGGCGCTTCTTCGCCTTCCTGCACGCGGTTGAGGATCTGGTTCACCTCGGCGTCGCGCATCGGCATCGGGCGGCCCTGCGGGCCCAGAAAACCCGTGACCCGGTTGATCGAGTTGATCAGGTGATAGCCCTTGTCCGACATTTCCATGTGGACCAGAACGTAACCGGGCATGAAGCGGCGCTCGGTCGTGACCTTCTTGCCGCGGCGCACCTCGATCACCTCTTCGGTGGGAACCAGAACCTCGTCGATCTCGTCCTCAAGGCCCTGTTCGGCCACAGCCGTGCGGATCTGCTCTGCGATCTTCTTTTCGAAATTCGAAAGAACGCTGACCGAGTACCACCGTTTCGCCATGAACCTGCCGTCCTTGTTTGCCTTTGGCGCGCCGCGTCAAAGGGCGCACCGGAATTGAAATTCTGTCGCGGCCCCGCCGCGTGATCCGGAATAAAAAGCGGCGCGCAGCCCGAATCGCCGCACGCCCATCCCGTAAGGTACCGCGTCACCTAAACCGACATCGCACGCTGTGCAAGAGGGCAGTGCGCCAAGAGGGCGTTATGACGGGATCTCCTGCGCGGCCCCACCCGCGCGTCCAGACCTAGTTGAACGCACCCAGGATCAGTTGCAGCCCGCCGCGGATGCCCAGATCGACCAGCGCGAAGAACACCGCGGTCAGCGCCGCCATGATGAACACCATGACCGTGGTCAGCAGCACCTCGCGCCGGGTCGGCCAGACGACCTTCGAGACTTCGGCACGGACTTGCTGAATGAACTGGATGGGGTTTGTGGTGGCCATGAGGCATGATCTCTCTGCTAGCGAATGGGCCGGACATAGCCGGGCATTGCGGCAATTTCAAGGGCCGCCGACGGGACCGTCACGGCTTGGGGTGATCATCCCACTGGTTGCTCAGGATGCGGCGGGCGTCGCCCTCGGGGTCATCATACTGGTTGGTGCGCACGGTATAGATGAAGGCCACAAGGCCAACGCCGCCCAGAAACAGGGAAATCGGGATCAGATAGGCCAGCACTTCCATTCAGGTCACCTCAGGCGCAGGGCGTTCAGGGATACGGTAATCGACGAGGTCGACATCGCCAAGGCCGCGATTAGGGGCGTTGCCAGGCCGGCCACCGCCAGCGGCACGGCGATCACGTTGTAGATGGTCGCGATCCGGAAGTTTTCGCGAATCCGCTTCGTTGCCTTTTCAGCAGTCCGACAGGCATCGGCGATCGGCGACAGATCGGTGCCCAGCAGCACGATATCCGAGGCCACACGCGCCGCGTCCAGTGCCGAGGCCGGCGAGATCGACACATGCGCCGCCGCCAGCGCTGCCGTGTCATTCAGCCCGTCACCCACCATCAGAACGCGATGGCCCTGATCGGTCAGCTTCTGGATGTGGGCCGCCTTGTCCTGCGGCAGGGCCCGGGCGATCCAGCTCTCGATACCCAGCTTCTCGGCCAAAGCCTGCACGGCACTCGACGTATCACCCGAGATCAGGATGACATTCTTGCCGCCGTCGCGCAGGGCGCGCACTGCCTCGGCCGCTCCGGGGCGCAGGCTGTCGACAAACCGGAAGGCAACGGGCGCGCGGCCCCCCACCGCCAGCCACGCCGTGGTCTCAGCGCTGTCCGGTGCACCCACCCATTCTGCCCGGCCCAAACGCACCCGTTGTCCGGCATGCTGACCCTCGGCGCCAAAACCCGGAACCTCGGCGATCTCGGAGATATCCGCCGGGGTGATCCCCGCATCCCGCGCCGCGCGCGCCAAGGCAACCGACAAGGGGTGCGCCGACGCCTCGGCCAGCGCCAACGCAATGGCCAGATCGTTCCGGGCGATTTCAGGCAGGTTCACCAGATCCGGCGTACCTGCGGTCAGAGTGCCGGTTTTGTCGAACACGACCGTGTCGACCTCGGCCAGACGTTCCAGCGCCGTGGCGTGCTTGATCAGCATCCCCTTGCGGAACAGGCGCCCTGATGCCGCCGTCGTCACCGCCGGAACCGCCAGCCCCAGCGCACAGGGACAGGTGATGATCAGCACTGCGGCGGCGATGTTCAGCGCCGTACGGATATCGCCGGAATAGAGGTACCAGCCCACGAAGCTAAGTGCTGACAGAATATGCACGCCGGGCGCGTACAGCTTGGCCGCCTTGTCGGCCAGCGAGGTATAGCGCGACCGCCCGGATTCGGCGATTGCCACCAGATCAGCCATCCGGTGCAGCGAGGTGTCCTCGCCCACCGCCGTGGCGCGGATGGTCAACGGGCCGGTCAGGTTCACCTCACCGGCGCTGACCTGCGTACCGGGTTGCGCGAAAACCGGCAGCGTCTCGCCGGTCAGCAACGACCGGTCCAGCTCGGACCGGCCCGACACGATCTGGCCGTCCACGGGCATGCGGGCGCCGGGGCGCACCAGTATCAGGTCGCCCACCTTCAGCGCCGCGACGGCGACCTCCTCCTCGGCCCCGTTGCGCAGGCGAATGGCGCGGGGGACCTCGAGCGCCGTCAATTCCTCGGCCGCCGAGCGGGCGGCGGCACGGGTGCGGTAATCCAGATACCGCCCCGCCAGCAGAAAGAAGGTAAGCGTCAGCGCCGCATCGAAATAGGCATGCTTACCGCTCAGCGCGGTTTCCCACAGCGAAGTGACCAGCGCCAGCAGGATTGCCAGCACGATCGGCACGTCCATGTTCAGGCGGCGCACGCGCAGCGCGCTCCAGGCGTTTTCGAAAAAGGGCTGGGCCGAGAAGGCGATCGCCGGCAGTGTGATCGCCGCCGAGATCCAGTGGAACATGTCGCGTGTCGCGTCCGTGGCCCCGGACCAGACCGACACCGACAGCAACATCACGTTCATCGAGGCAAAGCCGGCAACCGCCAACCGCATCAGCAGATCGCGCCCGGCCTTGTCGGTCTGGGTGGCGGACAGCGCGCCGGCGTCCAACTCGTGCGCCTCGTATCCAACCCGTTCGAGCACCGGGATCAGATCGGCGGCACGCAGATTCGGTGCGGCCTTGATCAGCGCCCGCTTCAGCGTCAGGTTCACGCGCGCGTCCTGCACGCCGGGCACGGCGTTCAGGGCCTGCTCGACATTCGCGATACAGGCTGAGCAGTGAATGCCGGGCAGCGACAACGCGATCTGTGCATCCGGCGGAACCGGACGGGCCGCATCAGCCGGGGCGGCAATGCACCCGGGACAGGCTGCAGCAGTCGGCGTGATCTGCCCGCTCATCGGATTACCCCTTCACATACAGCGGAATGCGGCGGGAAAACTCGGCTCCGTCATGGTCACGCGCCACCAGCCGGATGTTCCAATTGCCCGTGGCCAGAGTCGCCGGGGCGGAATAGGCCACACCGTCAAAGGTGAAATCCGGCGTGAAATCGTCGCGCACATGGGTGGCACGCCCCACGACGGCCTGCAATTCGGCCACGCGCACCGGATCGCCCTGCGCGTCGGTGATGCGGAGGATCAACAGCCCGCCCTTGGTCTCAGCCGTGGCGTCCCAACCCAGCGCCTGCTGTTCGCGCAGACGTTCGTTGAACTCCTGGCTGGCCACGTACGAGTTCTTGACCTCGAGTCCCGGGAACGTCTTGACCGCGCTGTAGGCCAGAACGAGGTTGACCGCGATGATGACGCCGAACGCCCCCACGAATACGGCCAGAGCATGTTTGCCGGTGAATTGCCGTTCGCTCATGTCTCAGTTCCCCCGCCCATTGAAAGTGGTGTCTTTGTAGGCCCGCTCGCCGCTGGCCAAATCCTCGACCCAGATGCGGACTGGTGTCGTGTCCGCCGCCGCCGGAGCCGAATCCTTGTCGGCGACAATATACACGCGCGTCAAATGCGCGGTATCGGCCGGGACGTTCACGGTATCCAGCGGCGTACCTTCGATCTGTAGCTTCATCGCGGGATCGCCCACCAGCGACAGCTTGAACAACCGGTCCTCGCCGTGCTTGTTGCGCAGCCGCACGTCATAGGTATTGCGGATTGAGCCGTCGGACATGGTCACGAAGGTCGGGTTGCGCACCGGCGCCACCGTCAGGTCGATGTCCGACCGGATGAACAGGGCGAACAGCAGGGCAACCCCCACCGCCGACCACAGCGACGAATACAGGATCGTGCGCGGACGGAAGATATGCTTCCAGATGCTCTTGGGCGGATGCCCTGCGCGTTCGCGCTGCTCGTCGCTGAGCGCCATGTAGTCGATCAGGCCGCGTGGCTTGCCGACCTTTTCCATCACTTCGTCGCAGGCATCGATGCACAGGGCGCAGGTGATGCATTCCAGCTGCTGCCCGTCGCGGATGTCGATCCCCATCGGGCAGACGTTGACGCAGGCATAACAGTCGATGCAGTCGCCCAGGCCTTCGCGGTTCTTGCCCTTGCCGCGGGGTTCACCCCGCCACTCGCGATAGCCCACGACCAGCGTGTCCTCGTCCATCATCGCTGCCTGGATGCGCGGCCAGGGGCAGGCATAGATGCAGATCTGTTCGCGTGCGAATCCACCGAAGAAGAAGGTCGTGCCGGTCAGGATCAGCATCGTTGTATAGGCGATCGGGTGGGCATTGCCAGTGATCAGATCGCGCGCCAGCGTCGGCGCATCGGCAAAATAGAAAACCCAAGCCCCCCCCGTGGCCAGACCGATCAGAAACCAGGCCGTCCATTTCGACAGGCGCAGCCGCGCCTTGTGGAAGTCCAGCTTTTTCTGCCTGTGCAGACGCAGGCGGGCGTTGCGGTCGCCCTCGATCCAGCGCTCGACCAGGATGAACAGATCGGTCCAGACCGTTTGCGGGCAGGCATAGCCGCACCACACGCGCCCAAGCGCCGAGGTGAACAGGAACAGCCCGAGACCAGCCATGATGAGCAGACCCGCGACGAAATAGAATTCGTGCGGCCAGATCTCGATCCAGAAGAAATAGAACCGCCGGTTCGCCAGGTCCAAAAGTACCGCCTGGTCCGGCAGGCTGGGGCCACGGTCCCAGCGGATCCACGGCGTCACATAATAGATGCCGAGCGTGACTGCCATGATGATCCATTTGAGGTTGCGGAACTTTCCTGACACGCGTCTGGGAAAGATCGGCTCTCGGGCGGCATAAAGGCTGGGGGCGGGATTGGAATCGCTCACGGGCTGGCTCCGGATCAGGCTGTTTTCTGGCGACTTGTTCCAGATCATGAACGCGTTAACTTTGACATGGGTCAAAAGCGCATCGTACAGATATCTTTTGTCACACCTGAACCCGACACTATCGCATTGCCGCCGTTTCGGCGAAACCTTACTGCCGGGCAGAGTCATAAACGCGCCGGATCTGGCATGTCTCAAAAATAGGCGCCAACCGGTCGTGTATCATCATCGACGAAATGCCGCAGGCAGCCGGGGCGATGCGCGCAACTGCCGCGCCAAATTCTGGACCGGCGCCGCGACACGCTCTAGGTTTGGAAAAATGGTGCCGGCTGTTCAGGAAACGCGCGAACAGATGGAACAGCCGGCACCTAGGCCTTCGGGCGGCGAACCGCCCGAAGGTTTTCTTGTGTCTACTGACCGCCACCCAATTGATGGACGTAGAGCGAAACCGCGCGAATCTGCGCTTCGCTGAGACGGTTTTGCCAACCGGGCATGACGCCGAAGCGGCTGTTGGTCACGGTGTCGGTCAGGGTGTCGTAGTCGCCGCCATAGAGCCAGATCGCGTCCGCTAGGTTCGGCGCGCCCTGGTCGCGGTCGCCTTCGGCGTTTTCGCCGTGGCAGGAGGCGCAGTTGTCGGCATAGACGACGGATCCGGCCTCGACCAGCGCGGGATCGTTCGGCTCTCCGGAAAGCGACATGACATAGTTGACGACTTGCGAGATCTCCTCGGTCGTCAACAGCTCGTCGCGACCGAAGGCGGGCATCTCGGAATAGCGCGCCTCGTCATATTCCTCGTTGCGGATACCGGCGGCGACGGTGTGATAGATCGATTCCAGATCTCCACCCCAGAGCCACGAGTCGTCCAGGAGGTTCGGATAACCGACGGCGCCCGCCGCGCCCGAACCGTGGCACTGAGCGCACCAAGTCCGGAACACCGCCGCGCCAGAGGATACCGCGAAACTGCTGAGGTCAGGATCGGCAGCGATGTCGATCAGTTCGGCCTGCTCAAGGCGTGCGGTGATCGGTGCATTCGCCTCCTCCACCGCGGCGATTTCCGCATCCACCTTGGCGCGCGACGACCATCCCAGAACACCGGCCGTCGCGTGGTTCACCAGCGGCCAAGCCGGATAGAGGATCGTGTAGATGACGCCCCAGAAGATCGTGACGTAGAAGGTCCACAGCCACCAGCGCGGAAGCGGGTTGTTGAACTCTTCGATGCCGTCCCATTCGTGGCCGGTCGTACCGGGATCGCCCGGCTTTTTTTCGGGTGCTTTGCTCATTTCCGCGCCTCCTCGGATGTGGCGGGTTTGTCTTCATGCCGAAACGGTATGCCGGCAGTATCCTCGTATTGCTTGCTGGCACCGGGCCGAAACACCCAGATCACCACGCCGATGAAGAAGGCGAAGAGGGCCAGCAGCATCCAACTGTCGGCGAATTGCCGAAGGATCGTGTATTGCTCCATGACAGCCCCCTTACCGGTTCGCGTCCGGGGTGAAGGTCGAGAAATCGACCAGCGTCCCCAGCATCTGCAGATAGGCGATCAGCGCATCCGCTTCAGTCAGCTCGGGCTGGCCGTCAAAGTTGCGCACGTTCACCTTGTCGCCATAGCGCTCCAGCAGACCGTCATAGTCGCTGTCGGGATCGGCCTGAGCGCGGAAATCCGCCTCCGCGTTCTCCAGCATCTCGTCGGTATAGGGCGTTCCGACCGCGGCGTTCGCCGCCATGATGTCGCCGATATACTTTCCGTCCAGCTTGCGCCGTTCGAGGAAGCCGTACTTCGGCATCACCGATTCCGGCACCACCGATTGCGGATCACGCAGATGGTCCACGTGCCATTCGTCCGAGTAGCGGCCGCCGACGCGGGCCAGGTCCGGCCCGGTGCGCTTGGAGCCCCACTGGAACGGGTGGTCGTACATCGACTCGGCCGCCAGCGAGTAGTGGCCATAGCGTTCGACCTCGTCCCGCATCGGGCGGATCATCTGGCTGTGGCAGACATAGCAGCCTTCGCGGAGGTAGATTTCCCGTCCCGCCATTTCGAGAGGGGTGTAGGGCCGCATGCCCTCCACCTTCTCGATGGTGTTCTCAAGGTAGAACAGGGGCGTGATCTGCACGATGCCACCGATGGTCACGACCAGGAAGCTGAAGATCAGCAGGAGGGACGCGTTGGTCTCGAGGATCTTGTGTTTGTCAAGAATTGCCATTGCTCCGGCCCTCCTTATTCAGCCGGGACCGCGACGGTCAGGCTGGCCTCTTTGGCCGGCGCCTTCCGGACGGTCATCCACAGGTTGTAGCACATGATCACTGCACCCGCGACGTACAGCACGCCGCCCAGGGCACGCACCACGTACATCGGGAACTTGGCCGCCACAGTGTCGGCGAACGAGTTCACCAGGAAGCCGTTGGCATCCACTTCACGCCACATCAGGCCTTCCATGATGCCGGTCACCCACATCGACGCGGCGTAGAGCACGATGCCGATGGTGGCGAGCCAGAAGTGCCAGCTGACCATCTGCAGCGAGTACAGGCGCTCACGTTTCCAAAGAACCGGCACCAGGAAGTACAGCGCACCAAAGGTGATCATGCCGTTCCAGCCCAGCGCACCCGAGTGCACGTGGCCGATGGTCCAGTCGGTGTAGTGCGACAGCGAGTTGACCGCACGGATCGACATCATCGGGCCTTCGAAGGTGGACATGCCGTAGAAACCGACCGAGATGACCATCATGCGGATGACCGGGTCGGTGCGCAGCTTGTCCCATGCGCCCGAGAGCGTCATCAGACCGTTGATCATGCCACCCCACGAAGGCATCCACAGCACGACCGAGAACACCATGCCCAGCGTCGAGGCCCAGTCAGGCAGCGCGGTGTAGTGCAGGTGGTGAGGACCGGCCCAGATATAGATGAAGATCAGCGCCCAGAAGTGGATGATCGACAGCTTATAGCTGAAGACCGGGCGTTCGGCCTGTTTCGGGATGAAATAGTACATCATGCCCAGAAAGCCTGCGGTCAGGAAGAAGCCCACGGCATTGTGGCCGTACCACCACTGGATCATCGCATCCTGCACGCCCGACCAGACGATCACGGATTTCGAGCCCCAGATGCTGACCGGCAGGGTCATGTTGTTGACCAGGTGCAGCATCGCCACGGTCACGATGAAGGACAGATAGAACCAGTTGGCCACGTAGATATGCGGCTCTTTCCGTTTCACGATCGTGCCCAGGAACACGGCCAGATAGGCCACCCAGACGATGGTCAACCACAGATCGACATACCATTCCGGCTCGGCATATTCCTTGGACTGGGTGCCGCCCAGCACATAGCCGGTCGCGGCCAGCACGATGAACAGCTGATAGCCCCAGAACACGAACCAGGCGAGGTTTCCGCCCCATAGCCGTGCCGCGCTGGTGCGTTGCACCACGTAGAAGGACGTGGCGATCAGCGCGTTGCCGCCAAAGGCGAAGATCACGGCCGAGGTGTGCAGCGGACGCAGACGGCCAAAGTTCAGGTATCCTTGGGCCCATTCGAAATTGAGCACCGGGAAAGCCAGTTGAAATGCGATGAACGTACCCGCGAGGAATCCGACGACACCCCAAAAGGCGGTTGCGATCACGCCATAGCGGATCACGCCGTCCATGTATTCCCCCGAGCGATCGACAAGAATGTCGGGCTCGTCGGTGTTGCGAAGCGTCCAGATGAACAGGCCACCGGCGATCAGCATCACCAGTATCGCATGCACCTGATACGCCAAATCCCGCGCATAGTTGGCCCCGATCGCTGCGAACAGCGTGACCAGGCCAAACGCGATCAGCTTGATGTAATTCGACATATTGCGTCCCTTTGCCATGCCGCACGCGATTCTCTTGCCGCGCGCGGCTTTTTTGACTGCCTGCTGTATCGGCCAACCGCGGGCCCTACTGCTTTGATCTGTATCAAGACAATAGAGTGAAAACTGTGACACGCATAACCAAATGAATGACCTGCTCGAAACCGCCGCACCGAGCAATGGAACAATGAGGTCAAGATGGCTTACAAATCGCTTCTCTCAGTCGTGACGGAAACAAAATTCGCAAAAAAGGCGCTGGAGCAGATGGCTGCTTTGGCCGAAGCTCAGGATGCCCATGCCGAGGCGCTGTGTCTGGGCGTCGATCGCAGCCAGACCGGATACTACTATGCCGGGGCCAATGCGTTGATCTTGCAGGAAACCCTGAACCGGGCCAATGCCGAGGCTGAGGAGAACCTGAAATTCGCCGAAGAATTCCTGGGCAAGTCCGGCGTGCGCTGGTCGGCCGAAAGCGGCGTCGCGCAGATCGCAGATCTGGGCCGGCATGTCGCCCACAGGGCCCGATTCTCGGATCTGGTGGTGCTGCCGCAACCCTATGGCGAAGGCCGGGGCGCCGAGGCCGAGCCCATCATCGAGGCCGCGATGTTCGAAGGCCATGCCCCGGTTCTGGTGGTGCCGGATAACGCGGAAATCGTGTCTCGGCCGCGCACCGTTCTGATCGGGTGGAACGAAAGTGTCGAGGCGATGCGCGCTATCCGGTTCGCCCTGCCGTTCCTGATGGCGGCGGATCTGACCCGGATCGTCGTGATCGACCCGCCGACCCACGGCCCTGATCGGTCGGACCCGGGCGGGCTGTTGTCGCAAATGCTGGCCCGGCACGGGGTGAGATGCGAAATCGACGTGCTCAGCAAGACGATGACCCGCGTGTCGGACATTCTGAACCGCCATGCCGAGGACACCGCGGCCGACATGATCGTCATGGGGGCCTACGGACATTCCCGCTTCCGCGAGGCCATTCTGGGCGGCGCCACGCGGAACATGCTGGAAAAATCCGCCGTGCCGGTTTTCATGGCGCATTGACGGGAAACAGGGTCGGCCGCCTCGGGTTGGGGCGGCCCACTGGCTCAGACCTTCTTGACCAGCCCGATCAGGAACAGAAGGATCACCGCCCCGATCGTGGCGAAGAAGATCGACGAGAAAATCCCGCCGCCTACGGAAAATCCAAGCGCCGGAAAGATCGTCCCCGCCAGAAACGCCCCGACGACACCGACGATGATGTTGCCGACCAGGCCAAACCCGCGGCCGGACATGATCTTGCCCGACAGCCAACCGGCAATCGCGCCGATGAACAACATCGCTAATATACTGCTGAATTCCATGACCGCTCCCTGACTTGGGTTGATGCGCCCTTAGTTAGAGCACGGACGCGCCTTGGCGTCACGCATCAAGATCGCCGGGCACTGTGCTGTCAGATATGCCCTCAGACCAGAAAGCCGCCATCAGCGTCGTCGCCGGCTTCTTCCATCAGGCGCCCGATATCCGGCACGGTGACGTGGCGCTTGCCTTCCAGCAGGATCACCTCGTCCTTTTTCAGGGCCGATATCTGACGGCTGACCGTTTCCAGCGTCAGACCCAGATAGTCGGCCATCGCCTCGCGCGTCAGCGGCAGATCAAACACGATCGGTCCCGAAAGCCCCTTTTGGCTGACCGAGGCGTCCCGACGGGCAATGATCGACAGCAGGCTGGCGATCTTCTCGCGCGCGGTCTTGCGGCCCAGGACCAACATCCATTCACGCGCGGCGTCCAGTTCGTCCAGCGTCATCTGCAGCAGACGCTGCGCGATATGCGGCGTTCTGTTCATCAAGTCTTCGAACGGTTTCTTGCGGAAACAGCACATGACCACGTCGGTCGTGGCCACCACGTCATAAGGCGCCGACTCGCGCCCCGGGCGGCCGACGAAATCGCTAGGCAGCAGCAAGCCCACCATCTGGGTGCGCCCGTCCTCCATGGTTTGCGTCAACGATGCAATTCCAGACACCACCGAGCCGACGAAATTCATCTGGTCGCCCGACCAGATGATCGTCTGCCCCGCCTCGAAGCTGCGATAATACTTGATCTCTTCCAACGCGACCAACTCGTCCGCGTCACAGCGCGCGCATACCGCTCGGTGACGAATTGGACAGTCTTCGCAGTTCGAATGGTCAACGAGTGTAGTCAGGGTCATGCGCGCGTCCACTTGATCTCGGTCAAGGTCTTCTGGTTTCCGAGCCTATACCGGTGTCGCCATGATAGTAAAACCTCAATTGGCAAAGCTTGGACTATTTGACGCGAAGGTACCGCGTTATACCAGCTATCCGACCGCCCCCCACTTCAGCAATGACGTGGGGCCCGACATGTTCAGCGACTGGATTTCCGCCATCCGGCCGGGCAGTTCGATCTCGCTCTATGTTCATGTGCCGTTCTGCCGCCGGCTGTGCTGGTTCTGCGCCTGCCGCACCCAGGGCACCCAGACCGACAACCCGGTCATCGCCTATGTCGATGTCCTCAAGGCCGAACTGGACCTGCTGGCCGCGCGCCTGCCCAGCGGGGTGACCCTGTCGCGCCTGCACTGGGGCGGGGGCACGCCCACGCTGCTCAACCCCGACCTGATGCGCGAACTGGCCGCGCATATTCTGGGCATCGTCCCACTTGGACCCAACGCGGAATTCTCGGTCGAGATCGACCCCAACGAGGTGGACGCCGCCCGTCTTGACGCGCTGGCCGAAGCCGGGATGAACCGCGCCTCGATCGGGATTCAGGATTTCGATGACGAGATCCAGAAGAGCATCGGGCGCATCCAGAGCTATGACACCACCCGCGAGGCGATCGACATGATCCGTGAGCGCGGCGTGCCCAGCCTGAACGCTGACATCTTGTACGGACTGCCGCACCAGACCAAGGCGCGGATGACCGAAAGCGTGCAGAAGCTGCTGTCGCTAAGCCCCGACAGGGTGGCATTGTATGGCTATGCGCATGTACCGTGGATGGCGAAACGCCAGCAGCTGATCCCGTCCGACGCCCTGCCGACGCCGGAACAGCGGCTTGAGCTGTTCGACACCGCCCGCCGTCTGTTCCTGTGGGACAATTACGAAGAAATCGGCATTGACCATTTCGCCACCAAGGATGATGGGCTGACCCACGCGCTGAAAGCCGGACGGCTCAAGCGGAACTTCCAGGGCTATACCGACGATCAGGCCGAGGTTCTGATCGGCGTCGGCGCCAGCTCGATCTCGCGCTTCCCACAGGGTTATGCGCAGAACGCACCGGCCACTTCGACCCATACCAACGCGGTGCGCGAAGGCCAATTCTCGACCTCGCGCGGGCATCTGTTCAAGGGTCAGGACATCCTGCGCGCCCGCCTGATCGAGGCCCTGATGTGCGACTTCCGCATCGACACGGCCGAGATCCTGCGCGACCACGACATCTCGGCGGCCGAGCTGACGGCGATGTACCAGCGCGCCAATGACACCTTCGACGGGTTGTTGCAGATCACCGATAACGGGCTGTTCATCCCGCCCGAAGCGCGCGCGTTGACCCGGATGATTGCCCGGACCTTCGACGCCTATGACCTGAGCAAGGCGGGCCACAGCTCGGCGATCTGACGGCAGGCGTCAGGCCGCAACCCGGCCGGTCGCCACAATGCAAAAAAGCGGGGGGTTGACGCGTGCGGTGGCTTTTCCCCACACTCGGAAGACGGGCGGCAGGCCGCCCGACCCCCGAGGCAGGCCATCATTCAGACAGACTCGCCGGCGCATCCGCGTTCGACAGCTCCTTTCGTGCAACCACTCTGCAACTTGACGAAGGGACAGCACCCATGCGCGTTTTTACCGTTCTCGGCCCCAGCCAATCGGGCAAGACAACCCTGGTCGAGGCCATCAGTCGCCTTGATGGCCGGCCAACCACATTCGAGGTATCCGGAACCGTGCATCTGCACGGTTTTTCTTATCTGGACGAACCGTGGTGCGCGATAGATGTCGATGGCGGAGGCGATGCGATGGCCTATGCCGGGCCCGCCATGGCCATTTCCGACGCGGCGGTGGTCGTGGTCCCGCCTGACCCGGACGCGGCTGTTCTGTGCGCCCCCTACCTGCGGCTGGTCGAGGAGGCGGGCATTCCCTGCTTTCTGTTCATCAACCGGATGGACAACCCCAACGGCCGCATCCGAGACATCGCCGCCGCACTGCAGACCTATTGCAGCCATCACATTACCCTGCGGCAAGTGCCGATCCGTGAAGGCGAAACCATTATCGGGGCCGTCGACCTGATCTCGGAGCGCGCGTGGAAATATCAAGAAGGTCAGCCCTCGGCGCTGATCGAACTGCCGCAATCGGTTGCGGATCGCGAGGCCGAAGCCCGCACCGAACTGCTCGAGACCTTGTCGGATTTCGACGACCACCTGCTTGAGCAGCTGATCGAGGACAAGCAGCCGCCCAGCGCCGAGATCTATAACTTGGCCGCGCAGGTGTTGCAGAACCACCAGTTGATCCCGGCCTGTCTGGGCGCGGCCAGCCATGGCAACGGGCTGACCCGCCTGATGAAGGCCCTGCGGCACGAGGCGCCCGAGTTCGACATCGCCGCCGACCGCGACGCGGCGCCCGAAGCCGCGCGCGCCATCACCGGTTTTGCCGACGTCAAGAAGCACATCGGCAAGATCATCGTCCTGCGGGGGCTGGGCGACGGGATCAAGGCGCATGATCCGCTGGGCGGCGAAACCGTTGGCAACCTGACCGCGCTGGATGCCAAGACCCAGATCGACGGGCTGAAGGCCGGCGAGATCGGGCTGGCGGTAAAATCCGATCACCTCAACCCCGGCAATGTTTATGACAGCAGCGACTCCACACCGCTGCCGGATTGGGCCACGGCGCATCCGGTCGCCTATCGGCAGGTTGTGTCGCCAGCCCATGAACGCGACGACGTGCGCCTGTCCAACGCGCTGTCTCGGCTGGTCGAGATCGACCCGGGCTTGACGCTGGAACAGGACGAGCTGAGCGGCCACGCCGTTCTGGGCTCGCAGGGGCCGCAGCACATGCGGCGGGTGGTCGCCAAGCTGGCCGAGGATTTCGGGATCGAGATCGAGACTTCCCCGGTCGAGACCGCCTATCGCGAGACTATCCGCGCCGCGGTCGAACACCGACACCGCCACCGCAAGCAATCCGGTGGCGCGGGGCAGTTCGCCGATGTGGTGATCTCGGTCGCGCCGCTGCCGCGCGGATCAGATTTTCACTTCGACGAGGTGGTCAAGGGCGGCGCGGTACCCAAGAACTATATCCCCTCGGTCGAACAAGGCGCGGTCGATGCATTGGCGCAGGGCCCCGAGGGCTTTCCGGTGGTGGATGTGAAGGTCACGCTGCATGACGGCAAGCATCACAACGTGGACAGTTCCGATTTTGCCTTCCGGACGGCCGGAAAAAACGCAGTCCGCGAGGCCCTGCCGCAGGCCAAACCCGTCGTGTTGCAGCCGATCCTGAACGCCGAGATCCATGTTCCGTCGGCCTTCGTGGGCGATCTGGTGCCCACGATCAGCTCGCTTCAGGGGCAGGTCCTGGGGTTCGAGGGCAACCCGAACGCGCCGGGCTGGGAGATCTTCAACGCCCAGCTGCCCGCCGTGGCTGAGGACGAACTGCACCGCACGCTGGCCAGCGCCACACGCGGTACCGGCTGGGTCAAGCTGCAGTTCGACCACTATGAAGAGCTGCGCGGCCCGCTGCCCAAATCGGCGGCGCGCGAAGCGGCCAACGCCTAACCCGCCGCAGCGATCAGTTCGCGGGTGTAGTCATCCTGCGCGTTGACGAAGAGGTCTTCGGCAGCGCCCATCTCGACCACGTCTCCGTTGCGCATGACGATCACCTTGTGTGACATCGCCCGCACCACCTTCAGGTCGTGGCTGATGAACAAGTAGGCCAGCCCGTATTTCTTCTGCAAGTCGCGTAGCAGTTCGACGATCTGCACCTGAACCGTCATGTCCAGCGCGCTGGTGGGTTCATCCAGCACCAGCAGCTTGGGCCGCAGCACCATGGCGCGGGCAATCGCGATGCGCTGGCGTTGCCCGCCCGAGAATTCGTGCGGGTAGCGGTCCATGGCCGCCGGGTCCAGGCCCACCTCGGTCATCACCTCGGCCACCAACTCGCGCGGGGCACGGTGCGGATCGACCTTGTGGATCGCCAGACCCTCGGCGATGATCTGCTGGCAGGTCATACGCGGGCTGAGGCTGCCGAACGGGTCCTGGAATACGATCTGCATGTCCTTCCGCAGGCGGCGCAGTTCACGCGTGGACCAGCGGCGCACATCCTGCCCACGGAAGGTGATCCCGCCCTCGGAAGCGATCAGACGCATGATCGCAAGCGCAAGCGTGGTCTTGCCCGAGCCGCTTTCGCCCACGATCCCTAAGGTCTCGCCTGCCCGCACGCTGAGCGTAGCGTCGTTCACCGCCTTCACATAGCCGACCGTGCGTTTTAGGAACCCGCGCTGGATCGGGAACCAGACCTTCAGATGCTCGGTCCGGGCCACTTCTTCGGCCGCGGGGTCTATCGGATCGGGAATGCCTTTGGGTTCGGCCGCCAGCAGCTTGCGGGTATAGGGGTGCTGAGGGTTGTCGAAGATCTCGGCCACCGGGCCGGTCTCGACGATCTCGCCATCCTTCATCACGCAGACCCGGTCGGCGATGCGCCGCACGATGCCCAGATCATGGGTGATGAACAACATCCCCATGTTTTCCGATTTCTGCAGCTCGACCAGCAGCTCGAGGATCTGCGCCTGAATGGTCACGTCCAGCGCAGTGGTCGGCTCGTCAGCGATCAGGATATCGGGCTGATTGGCCAGCGCCATGGCGATCATCACCCGCTGCCGCTGTCCGCCGGACAGCTGATGGGGATAGGCGTCCAGCCGTTCCTCGGGGTCGCGGATGCCGACCTTGTTCAACAATTCGACGATCCGGGCGCGCGCCGCGTCGCCCGTCAGCCCCTGGTGCAGGGCCAGCGATTCCGCCATCTGCTTCTGAATCGTGTGCAGCGGGTTCAACGAGGTCATCGGCTCCTGGAAGATGAAGCTGATATCGTTGCCGCGCACCTCCATCAGACGCTGCTCCGAGGCGCCGATCATCTCTTGGCCGTCATAGGTGACCGATCCTTCGACGATTGCGCTGTCGCCCAGCAGCGACACGGTAGACAGCGCGGTGACCGATTTGCCCGAGCCGGATTCGCCCACCAGCGCCACGGTTTCCCCGCGATCGACATGGAACGACACGCCCCGAACCGCCGTGTTCACCTGCCCGTCCTGGCGGAACGAGACCCTGAGGTTTTTCACATCCAGCAAGCTCATGAGAAGGTCTTTCGCGGGTCGAACGCGTCACGCACGCCTTCGAAGATGAAGACCAGCAGCGACAGCATGATGGCAAAGGTGAAAAAGGCGGTGAAGGCCAGCCACGGGGCCTGCAGGTTTTGCTTGGCCTGCAGGGTCAGCTCACCCAGAGACGGGGCCGAGGACGGCAGCCCGAAGCCAAGGAAATCGAGGCTGGCCAGCCCCCCGATCGTGCCGGTCACGATGAAGGGCATGAAGGTCAGCGTGGCCACCATCGCGTTGGGCAGCATGTGGCGGAACATGATCGTCAGGTTGCCCACGCCCAGCGCCTTGGCCGCGCGCACATATTCCAGGTTGCGGGCGCGCAGGAACTCGGCCCGCACCACGCCCACCAGCCCCGTCCAGGAAAACAGGATCATCAGGAACACCAGCAGCCAGAAACTTCGCCCCAGCACCGCGAACATGATGATGATGACGTAAAGCGAAGGCGTCGCTGACCAGATCTCGATGATGCGTTGGAAGATCAGGTCCAGCCAGCCGCCGAAAAAGCCCTGCAGCGCGCCGGCGAATATGCCGATCAGGCTGGCCGCACCGGTGACGATCAGGGTGAACAGGATCGACAGGCGGAAGCCATAGATGACACGCGCCAGAACGTCGCGCTTGGTGTCGTCAGTGCCCAGCAGGTTCTGCCCGTTAGGCGGCAGGGGTGCTGCGCCGGGGCGGTCGACGCTGGTGTTGTAGGAATAGGGGATCGGCGGCCAGATCGCCCAGCCCCGCTCGAAACCTTCGGCCTGGAATGTTCCCGCTTCGATCTGTTCGATGATGCCTTCGGGGTCGTCGAAACACTCCTCCAGCCCGCCGCTGTCGATCAGGCACTGAACCTCGGGATCGCGGTAAATCGCCTCGGTCTCAAAATCGCCGCCGAACTCGGTCTCGGCGTAGAAATTGAAGATGGGCGTGTAGAACTCGCCCCGGTACTTCACCAGGATCGGTTTGTCATTGGCGATGAATTCCGCAAACAGCGACAGGCCGAACAGCACCGTGAAGATGATCAGCGACCAAAAGGCCCGGCGGTTGCGGCAGAAATTGCGCCAGCGGCGCTGGTTCAGAGGAGAAAGTGCCATTTACCCCTCGCGTTTCTCGAAATCGATGCGCGGATCGACCAGCACATACATCAAGTCGCTGATGATGCCGACGACCAGCCCGAGCAGACCGAAGATGAACAGCGTCCCAAAGATCACCGGATAATCGCGCGCCACCGCGGCCTCAAAGCCCAGACGGCCCAAACCATCCAGCGAGAATATCGTCTCGATGATGATCGACCCGCCGAAGAACACGCCGATGAACACCGCCGGAAAGCCGGCGATCACGATCAGCATCGCATTGCGGAATACGTGGCCGTACAAAACCCGCCGTTCACTCAGGCCCTTGGCGCGGGCAGTCATGACGTATTGCTTCTTGATCTCGTCCAGAAACGAATTCTTGGTCAGCAGCGTCAGCGTGGCAAAGGCCGAGATTGTCAGCGCGATGGTCGGCAGGGCGATGTGCCAGAAATAGTCGGCCACTTTGCCCAGCAGGCTGAGGTCTTCCCAATTATCCGAGGTCAGCCCTCTGAGCGGGAAGATCTGCCAGTAGGACCCGCCCGCAAACAGAACCAGCAGCAGGATCGCGAACAGGAAGCCCGGAATCGCATAGGCCACGATGATGGCCGCGCTGGTCCAGGTGTCAAAGCGTGAACCATCCTTGACCGCCTTGCGGATGCCCAGCGGGATCGAGACCAGATAAGCGATCAGCGTCGACCAAAGGCCCAGCGAGATCGAGACCGGCATCTTTTCCAGCACCAGGTCAATCACCGAGACCGAGCGGAAGTAGCTTTCGCCGAAATCCAGCGTCAGATAGTTGCCCATCATGTTCAGGAACCGCTCGATCGGCGGTTTGTCGAACCCGAACTCTTTCTCCAGTTCGGCGATGAATTCCGGCGGCAACCCGCGGGCGCCCACGTATTTGTCATCGAAGACGCCGCCGCCGGGTTCGGCACCGGCCCCGGCATCGCCCGATCCGGCAAAGCCCGCGAACACATCGCCCTGCCCTTCGATCTGGGCGATGATCTGTTCGATTGGACCGCCAGGCACGAACTGCACCAGCGTGAAGTTGACGATCATGATGCCCAGAAGGGTCGGAATGACCAGCAACAGGCGTCTAAGGATATAGGCGCCCATGTTACCGCAACGCGCCTGCCGCTTTCAGGGCCGCTTCCTTTTCCGGGTTGATCCACCACAGATCCAGATAACCCAGCGAATAGGGCGGCAGCTGTTCGGGATATTCATACATGTCGTAGTACGCCGTCCAGTATTCCGCGATATACCCGTCGGGGATGATGAAGAACTCGTACCGCAGGGCCCGGTCAAGCGCCATCAGCGCCGCGTCCTGCTCGGTCTGGTTGGTCGTGGCGAAAGACGCCTCGATAATGGCGTCCACCAGGGGGCTGGCAAGTCCGGCCGGGTTGAACAGGCTGAACGCGGCCTCTTTCGAGCCGTACATCTGGCTCAGCCCGCCGCCGGTGGACAGGAAAGCGCTGTAGCGGGTGGAATACACCATGTCGTAGTCACGTTCGCGGCTGCGCAGCGTGTATTGCGCCGGGTCGACCTTTTCCGCCGTCGCGTCCACGCCGATGGCCTGTAGGTTCTGCACGAAGGTCTCGATCATCGTGGCCGTCGAGGTCGGCAGGTTGGAGGGGTACGGGATGTTCACCCGCAAGGTTTGACCCTGGGCGTTGCGGCGCACGTTGCCCTCACCCACGGGCCATCCGGCCTCGTCCAGCAGCTTCGCGGCCTTGCGCAAGTTGCGCCGGTCGTTCAGCCGTGCCGGGTTCGATTGATGCACCGTTTCCACCGGCTGGGTGAGCAATTCCGACGGCACCACGTCGCCCAGCGACTTCAGAAACTCCAACTCGGGACCCTGCGGGACATCCTTCGCCTCGAGCGGGGTGCCTTCGATGAAGGAATCACGCGGCGAGTTCAGACCGTACAGGAGCGATTCATTGGCCCATTCGAAATTGAACGCCAGCGCCAGCGCCTTGCGCACGTTCTTGTCGGCGAATTGCGGGCGCGCCAGATTGAACACGAAACCGGACGGATTCGGCGGACTGCCGTCGGGGATCGCATCCTTCACCACATAGCCCTGCGCGACCTTGGGAAAATCATACCCGGTCGCCCACAGCTTGGGGTCGCTTTCGATGCGGAATGTGTATTCGCCGGCCTTGAACGCCTCGAAGGCCGCAGTCTGATCCGCGAAATACTCGACCCGGATGCTGTCATAGTTGAACCGCCCTTTGTTGAACGGCAGGTCCTTGCCCCAATAATCATCGCGCCGCTTGTAGACGATGCGCCGGTTGATGTCGTAGCTGTCCAGCTTGTAGGGTCCCGACCCCACGGCGACCTCAAGCCGCGGCTCGTCCAGGCGACGCGACGGGTCGGCCTCGAACCAGGCCTTCGAAAACACCGGGGTGGACCCCACCGTCTCGATACGGCTGCGGGCGGTCAATTCAGGATTGAAGGTGAATTTCACCGTGTGGGTGTCCAGAGCTTCGGCGCCAGTGACCATGCGGCCCACGGCCTGCGCATAGGATGGCAGGCCCTGCTCGATGAACAGGCGGTGGCTGTAGACGACATCCTCGGCCGTGACCGGTGTGCCGTCCCAGAAGGTCGCCTCGGGGCGCAGATGGAAGATGACCCAGTTGCGGTCGGCGTCATATTCCAGACTTTCGGCCAGCACGCCGTAATACTGGCCAATGCTGTCATCCGAACTGTCGATCAACCGGTCGTATTGCAACGTGGTCAAAGCACCGGCCCGCCCCTTGCGGGAATAGGGGTTGAGCGAATCAAACGTCCCCGACGCCGCCAGCGACAGCTCGCCCCCCTTGGGCGCATCGGGGTTCACATAGTTCAGATGCGCATAGTCGGCCGGATAGTCCAGGTTGCCGAAATACGAATACCCGTGGCTGCGGATGATGTCGCCCTCATCTGCCACGCCCGGCACTGTCTGCAGCGCCATGATCGCCGCCGAAAGCCCCAACGCTGACGCCCAATGCCGAATACTCAGTACACGCGCGCCAGGTAAAACGGGTTTCATGCAGGTCATCCTTCGCGTTCGTCTCGGTTCCATGTCTGTCCACGCTAGCTAACGGGCCAGCGATGGCAGTTGCAAGTTTAGACTGCGTGAGCGCTTTGTGAAGATTTGTTGAGACGAAAAAGCCGCTGCACATCGGCAGCGGCTTTCGCAAGTCACGGACCCTGACCAATCAGCCGCCGATCGTCTGCAGATAGGCGATCAGATCGGCACGGTCTTCAGGTTTTTTCAGGCCCGCAAAGCTCATCGAAGTGCCTTGGATATAGCCTTTCGGATTGGCCAGGAAGGCATCCAGTTCCTCGGGCGTCCAGTTGCCGCCATGCGACTGCATCGCGGCGGAATACCCGCCGAACCCTTCGGCCGATGCGATCGGACGGTTCACGACGGCGTACAGGTACGGGCCGGTGCCGTTCGCGCCCTTCTCGAGCTTGTGGCAGGCCGAGCACTTGCGGAACACCTTGGCTCCCTTTTCAGGATCGGCCGCGGCCAGCAGATCGGCAAAGACCACTTCTTCGCCGTCAGCGCTTTCGCCGGCGCTTTCCGTTTCGATCACATAGGCGGCCATTTCACCATGCGCGTCCGTGCTATACAGAACGTCAGCCCCCCATTTCGCCAGGAGGAAGAAAAGAAAGGCACCGAACAGGCCGGCTGCGGCCTTGGTAACTGTCATCGTGTCAAACATTGATCGCGAGTCCATTTCAGCTGTCTGCGGGGTGTCTAAGGCTTCCCCTTGCAAGAGGCAAGGTATAGACACCGCGACCAAACGCCCAATTCTGTAACTTGTTGCACGGAATCGACCAAATGACCAATCGCATCGCATTTCAGGGCGAACCCGGCGCCTACAGCCACGAAGCCTGCCGCATGGCCCGCCCCGACATGGAGCCCCTGCCCTGCCGCACCTTCGAGGACGTGATCGAATCGGTCCGGTCGGGCCAGGCCGATCTGGCGATGCTGCCGGTCGAGAACACCACCTATGGCCGCGTCGCCGACATCCACCGTTTGCTGCCGCACAGCGGGCTGCACATTATCGACGAAGCCTTCGTGCGTGTGCACATCAACCTTCTGGCGGTCCCCGGCGCAACGCTTGAAGACATTACCGAGGCGCATTCACACCTGGTCCTGCTGCCGCAATGCGCGGGCTTTCTGCAGGAACACGGCATCCGGGGCCGGGTCAGCCCCGACAATGCCCGCGCCGCGCGCGAGGTTGCCGAGGCCGGAGACAAACACTCGGCAGCCCTTGCCAGCGAACTGGCGGGCGAGATCTATGGGCTGAACGTTCTGGCTCGGCATATCGAGGACAATGACGACAACACCACCCGGTTCCTTGTCATGTCGCGCGAAGTGGACGAGACGCGCCGGGGTGCGCATGGCATGATCACCAGCTTCGTCTTCCAGGTCCGCAACATCCCGGCGGCGCTGTACAAGGCGCTTGGCGGGTTCGCGACGAACGGCATCAACATGACCAAGCTGGAAAGCTACATGGTCGACGGTTCCTTCACGGCGACGCAATTCTATGCGGACATCGTCGGCCATCCCGACGACCGCAACGTGCAGTTGGCGATGGACGAGTTGCAGCATTTCACCACGAATGTCGAAATACTGGGGGTCTATCCCGCCGCGCGGCCTCGGGGCTAGCGACTTGCTGCCGGGCGCCGTCAGCCCCCGTGCGCGTACCGGGTTTCCATTTCGCGGGCGAAATCACCCAGCCGCAACTGGAACTGGCGGCGAAACCGAGTTTTTCCCAGCTTGAACGATTGCAGCAACAGCCGTGCGGGCAAAGTCTGGGCGGCCAGCGACATTTCGATGGACAACCTCGTGTGCCGCTGCGACAGCGGCAGCAACTCGACCGTGGTCAGGCTGGTCATGCCCTTACCCGCGGCCACGAACCGCATCAGCGACGGGCGTTCGAACTCGGCCAGTTCGACCGACATGCGGCGCGTTCGACCGCGCACCTTGAATTCGGCATCCCAACAGGCGCCGACCCCGGGGGAAGGCGTATCGAAGGTCCGCCGCACCTCGATCCCGCGCCGCAGCGCCATGCGTTCGAAACGCCCGAAATCCGCGACCATCTCGAAAACGTCCGAGATGGGGACCTGAATGTCTTGCTGTGCCGAAAACTGCATGTACGCCTTGATCGTTCGGTATTTTTGCCAGTGTCTCGCTAGTCCAGTGTATCCGCAAGCCAGTTGCGCAGAAGAAAATGCGCGATCGCGCCTTTTCGCGCCGGCATCAACCGCGGGTGTTCCCCGGCAAAGGCCTGCATCATGTCAGCGCGCGACACCCAGATCGCGTCTTCGATCTCGACCGGATCGATCATCAGCCGCTGCGACAGGGCCTGTGCCGCACATCCAAACATCAGCGAAGCTGGAAACGGCCAGGGCTGGCTGGCCAGATAGCTGACCGCACCGACCGGCACGCCGGCTTCTTCCATGACCTCGCGTCGCACGGCGGCCTCGAGCGTTTCGCCCGGTTCGACGAATCCGGCCAACAGTGAATACATCCCCTCGGGCCAGCCGGGCGAGCGCCCCATCAGCACTGCGTCGCCAAAGGTGACCAGCATGATGACCACCGGATCAGTGCGCGGGAAGTGCTGGGCGCCGCATTCGGGGCAGGCCCGCTGCCAGCCGCCCTGTGCCGGGGCGCTGCGGGTTCCGCACCGGGCGCAAAACCGATGGGTTTCGTGCCAGCCGATCACCGCCTTCGCCGTCGCGGCGATTTCGGCATCGCGGGGCGACAGACGGGTCATGATGCGACGCAGCTCGGCAAAGACATGACCGGTGGGCAGGTTCGGATGCTGCTGCTCGGAGCGATCGACAAAGGCCCCGACTCCAGACAAGTCCAGCCCGTCGGCCGGCCAATCGGATATGTCGGCGGCAAACAAGGGCGCGCCCGCGTCGGACTTCCCCATGAAAACGGGCTGTTCGACGGCACCCCCGGGGCCGCTCTGCACCAGAGCGTGGGTCATCGGCACCCAAGCCAGCTGATCCAGATCGCCGCCCTGCACCAAGATCTTGCCCCGCCACAGCAACAGGCAGCGCGACATCGGGTCCCTGCGGGCCGCCTCCAGTTCTTCGCCGTTGGCGCGAATATCAGCGGCACGGTTCAGCCCCGATCCGCCGAATGTAACCTGCTCTGCCCGTTTCATGTCCATGCTCCTGCGATTGGCTCAAGGGCTGCCACGACTGTCGGCCCAGCGCAATGCCCAAGCCAAGGCCGCCGTTCGGCACCGCCTGCAAAAAAGACACATGGATGCCCGACAAATAAACGGATATTCTACCTTTCGGCGAACATGCATTTCAAACAACGCACAAAAGCAGAGCAGTTGAAAACAAAAACCTTGGCGCACCAAGCGCATGGCCAAGCGATCCAATCCGTCCTTCGCATCCTGGCGACGACGGACCTGCACATGAATCTGACCAGCTTCGACTATTACGCCGACCAGCCGGACCAAGCCATCGGGCTGACCCGCACGGCCAGCCTGATCCGCGTCGCCCGGCAAGAGGCCCGGCAGTCGGGCGCCGAAGTGCTGCTGTTCGACAACGGCGACGCGCTGCAAGGCACGTTGCTGGGTGATTGGGCCGCCGACCAGCCCGGCCCTCAGCATCCGCTGTTGTCGGCTTTCGAGAAACTGGGCTATGACGCAATCGCGCTTGGCAACCACGATTTCAGCTTCGGGCTGCCCGTTCTGGAAGCCATCGTCGAACACGCGCCGTTTCCGGTGCTGTGCGGCAATCTCCGGCGCATTGGACGGGCGCAGGCCTGGCAGCCCTGGGTCGTACTAACACGTCGGATGCGGGTTGGCGGCCAAGAGGTTCCGCTGCGCGTCGGCGTTTTTTCGATCCTGCCGCCGCAGACGGCCCGGTGGGAAGCGCACCATCTGGACGGGCAGGTCGAGGTCGCCGATTCGATTTCCACCGCCCGGACCTGCATTGCCGAACTGCGCGACCGCGGCTGTGACCTGGTGATTGCCCTTGCCCATTCCGGCCTTGGTGACGCCGAACCTGCCCCCATGTCCGAAAACGTGGTGATCCAGCTGGCGGCTCTGGCCGGCGTGGATGCCATCGTGGCCGGGCACACGCACATGCTGTTTCCCGCAGACGTCCCGGACCCGGTGGCCAGCATGGACCTGCAAAACGGTCTGATCCACGGCAAGCCCGTGGTCATGCCCGGAACCGCCGGAACGCATCTGGGCGTGATCGACCTGACGCTGGAGCGAGATGCAACAGGGTGGAAAATCGTCGCGAAATCCGGCCGACTCCGCTCTGTTCAGCCTGCGCAGCCGGATGCGGGGCCTGTGCCCGAAGACCCCGAGATGATGCAAGTGTTTCAGAACGGACACGCACGGACACGCCGCCGTGCGGCATCGCCGGTCGGGCGGACGGAACAGGCCATGCACAGCTATTTCACTTTCTGCGGGCTGGATCGCGGCCTGACCTTGGTCGCCGCGGCCCAGGCCGCAGCGCTGCGGCCGGTTCTGAAAGAGTCGAAGTTGGAAAACCTTCCGCTGCTGTCGAGCGTAGCACCCTCCAAATTCGGGGGTCGGGCCGGGCCACGCCATTTCACCGATGTTCCGCGGGGCGACGTGTTCCTGCGCCACGTGTCGGATCTGCATGTGTTTCCCAATGAGTTGCGCGCGGTCGTCGTTACCGGTGCGCAGTTGCGGGATTGGCTGGAAATGTCGACAGCAGTCTACCGGCAAATCGACGGCGCCCGCGAAGCAGACCTGATAGACCCGCAGGCGACCGGGCACAATTTTGACGTTCTGCACGGGGTGACCTACAAAATCGATCCGTCATGCCCGCCGCGTTTCGACCTTGGCGGACACCGGACCGGTAACGAGAATGGGCGGATACGAAACCTTTGCCATCACGGCACCCCGGTCACGCCGGAACAGGCCTATGTCGTGGCCGTCAACAACTATCGGGCCAATGGCGGTGGCAATTTCCCGATCCTGCGGCAAAGTCCGGCGATCCAGATGCCGCGCATGAATATCCGCGCGATCGTCCGGGATTACCTGTCCGGAGCGCTGGAACGCGATCCGCTCGAAGATGCTCCGGCCAGCTTTTCCCTGACCGGTTTCCACGGGCGTGCGGCCGTGCTGCGCACCGGACCGGGCGCCGAGAAATACCTGGATGAACTGGCCGCTTTCAGCCCCGAGCCGCTTGGGTTGGACGACCAGGGCTTTCTCCGGATTCGGCTGTGGCCGTGACGGGTTGCCAAGCGCCTGCGTGATGCCTATATCGGCGGTCGAGAGGTTGGCGCGGGCAAGCGCCTCGCCAACCTGGTCAGGTCCGGAAGGAAGCAGCCACAACGAGCCCCGCTTGGGTCGCTGTCCAACCTCTCACTTGATGCCGTCACGGCACACTGTTTTCCGATCATTCCCTGATGCAGGACCGCCGGACTGGTCGTCAGGCAACCAGCCGCGGCCAGATTGCGCGGCTGCGCCGAGCGAAGGCGCCGATATGGCCGACCTCGCGCAGGCCGAAGGCGGCCGGGGCCAATAGATGGCGCCGCGCCGCAGGCCCGTACAGCTCGGCCAGCCGCCAGACCGCCGGCGGCGGAACCGTCTGATCATCCTCCAGGGCGATGACGTCCACCGGGGTCGTCATTCGGCCCCAATCGGCCGGCGGAAGCGTGTCGCCCAGTTCCGGCAGATAGCTGTCGGGTGACGTACACCACTTCCGCCACTGCCAATAGACCCCGGATGGCAGGTCGGAGCCGAACCCAAGCATCCGCCCCGGCAGATAGCCCAGCAGACGCACCAGAGGCGGCACATGACCATACCAGAACAGGCTCGCCAACCCTTTGTAGGGCCAGGGATGATCGGCCAGGGTCACCAGCCCCGAACACACGCAGATCATCCGGTCGATCCGGTCGATCCCGGGCTGAAGCGGCCCCAGCATCCCGCCAACCGAATGACCGATGACCCAAAGCTTGGCATCGGGATAGCGCCGCCGCATCTCGGCCTGCGCCGCCGGCATGTCCTTCAGCGCCCAATCGGCCATCGTGGCATCCGAGTCTTTCAGGCGCCGTTTCAGAGATGTCCCGAAATCGCGATAGTCATAGGTCAGGCAGGCCATGCCCCGTTCAGCGGCCAGCCACCGCGCGAAATGCTGGTAGTAGCCCCGCGGCACGCCGGTTGCCCCGTTCAGTACGACCGCGATTTCCGGCCTGGCCATCGGTGCATAGAGCCGCGCCGACAGGTTTGCCTCGCCCGCCGAAAACTCGAAATCCTCGACTTTCACGGTCTGCTGCGAATCCAACATCCATGCCTCCAAGCGCTCTGGACCGATTGGTCTAATCATTTCATCTGGACCGATCGGTCCAGCCCTGTCAAGATGCGTGCAAGATGACCCGACGTCCGCAAAACACCCGCGATCGCCTGACCCAGACCGCCGCCCGGCTGTTCCAGCGCTCGGGCTACAACGGTGTCGGCCTGACCGAGATCCTGACCGAGGCCCGGGCGCCCAAAGGCTCGCTGTACCACCATTTTCCAAAGGGAAAGCAGGATCTTGCCCTGGCTGCGGCCAGCTGGGCTTCGGACGGGATGCGCGACATGATCGCGGCGGCGTTCAACGACGCGCAGGATTTCCGCGCAGGGGTCACCACCCTTTGCCACAAGATCGCGAAACTGTTCGACACCTCGCCGCAATGGGAGACCTGCCCGATCGCCGCCACCCTGTTCGAAAGCCCCGACAACCGGGCCTTCCGCGACCATGCCGACCGGCTGTACGAAAGCTGGATCGACGAGGTGCGCGGCCACGCGGAACGGTTCGGCGTCGCGCATCCTGACATGGCGGCCGACACCCTGTTCATCATGATGCAGGGCGGCTGGCAACTGGCGCGCGCGCGTCGGGATTCGAATGTGCTGCGCCGGTTGCCCGAGCATGTCCCGTGGGACCGGTTCCAGCCGCGCGACTGAATGCGGCTTGACTCGGCCCGACCCTGACCGCTAGCGATTGGGTGATGGTTCCCGCGCCTTCGGCCGGGATGAAAAGGGAACACGGTGCGGCCCCCCCCGGGACAATCGGAACGGGCCAATGCCGGGACTGCCCCCGCAACTGTAGGCGGAGAGCGATGCCGAGATACCACTGACCGCAAGGTTGGGAAGGTCGGCAAAGCAACGACCCGCAAGTCAGGAGACCTGCCATCAAACGTGAAACCGAAACTCGGACGGGGTGTCCGGGCAGGGTCTGGCCGTGAAATCGGCTGTCCGCCCCGGTCCGCCCCGCCCAGCGCGCGGAGGGCGCATCATGATCTGGAAGACCAACACGCACGAATTTTCCGCAACCGTCTGCCAACGCACGGGCAGGACCTGCCCGGCGCTGGCGCATCTGGCCCGGTCGGTCGCGCAGGCGGTCGCGGCGGCCGACGCGGCAACCTCGCCCCATTTCCGGGTGGAAGGCAGCAGCGAACTGACCCATTGCACGCCGGGCTGCATGGCCCGCTTTGACGCTCGCGCCGACCTGATCCGGGTGTATTGCGGCGCACGCGCAGGGGCAGATACGCAAAGCCTGGACGCCTATGCCGACCTGATGTTCAATGATCAGGCCGATGCCTGCCCCGCGCAGGGGCTGGACACGTCACCCTGCGCGATGCTGCAGGCGGTTGCGCTGGAACCCGCCACCCTGGCGGAACACGCCTTGCCGGCAGTCATCTGACGGTCAGTCCGGGGTAGCAACCCGAGCCGGCGCCGCGGCCCAGAGCAACTGCGCCTCGGTTTCCACGGCGCAGGGGCGAACGGCCCGCAGGCGTTTGAGCGCCGGTTCCGGGGCTTCGCCACATTCGATCATCAGGCGCAGAACGGCCATGCCGGATCGTCCACAGCCCCCCCGGCAATGCACCAGAACTCGCCCGCCGCCGCTCAGCGCATGGCGGGCGGCGGCGCTGACTGGCGGCCACTGGCCGTCAAAGTCATCCCCCGGCGCCGAAAAATCGGCGACCGGCATATGCGCCCAGCGGCTAGCACGCCCTTGGATGTCCGATCCGAAATCTCCCGCCCCCACGGCGACCATCTCGGCCAGGGTCGTCATCGAGATCACAAGACCCGGCGCCCAGCCCCCGATCAGGTCCAGGTCGCCGCGGTAGTCGCCGCCTCCGCCGGGTATCGAGGTCAGGGCAAGCGAACCGCCCCCGACCTGCAGGGCATGAACAACCAGATTGGACATCGAAACCACCCCTCGGGAAACGCATCACTGAAACTATTGGTCCAGTATGGCCCAACCAGCGCCACCGCCAAAGCGAAAAACCTGCACCGGCGCTGTGGACGCGGGGCACCGGGAACTCTACCCTGCATCGTCAGTACGAATCCGTCAGAGCAGACATGACCACACAGTCCAGCCCCGCCTATCAGGTTCTCGCCCGAAAATACCGCCCGGAAACCTTTGCCGACCTGGTCGGTCAGGATGCCATGGTGCGCACGCTGAAAAACGCGTTCGAAGCGGACCGGATCGCGCAGGCCTTCATCATGACCGGCATCCGTGGCACCGGCAAGACAACCACGGCCCGGATCATCGCCAAGGGCATGAACTGTATCGGCCCCGACGGCAATGGCGGACCAACGACCGAACCCTGCGGCCAGTGCGAGCATTGCGTGGCCATCATGGAAGGTCGCCATGTGGACGTGCTGGAAATGGACGCCGCCAGCCGCACCGGCGTGAACGACATCCGCGAGATCATCGACAGCGTGCGCTATCGCGCCGCCAGCGCGCGGTACAAGATCTATATCATCGACGAAGTCCACATGCTGTCGACCAGCGCCTTCAACGCGCTGCTGAAAACGCTGGAAGAGCCACCCGGGCATGTGAAGTTCATCTTTGCCACGACAGAGATCCGCAAGGTTCCGGTCACCGTGCTGTCGCGCTGCCAACGGTTCGACCTGCGTCGGATCGAGCCCGAAGTGATGATCGGCATGCTGCGCAAGATCGCCACCGCCGAGGGCGCGGAAATCTCGGATGACGCGCTGGCCTTGATCACCCGCGCCGCCGAAGGCTCGGCCCGGGATGCGACCTCGCTGCTGGATCAGGCGATCAGCCATGGCGCCGGCGAAACCACCGCCGATCAGGTGCGCGCGATGCTGGGGCTGGCCGACCGGGGCCGCGTTCTTGACCTGATGGACATGATCCTGCGTGGCGATGCGGCCGGGGCCCTGACCGAACTGGGCGCGCAATATGCCGAGGGCGCCGACCCGCTGGCGGTGCTGCACGATCTGGCCGAAATCACCCATTGGGTCTCGGTGGTGAAGATCACCCCTGACGCGGCAGAAGATCCGACCGTCTCACCCGATGAGCGCACCCGCGGACAGCAGATGGCCGAGGCGTTGCCGATGCGTGTGCTGACCCGGATGTGGCAGATGCTGCTGAAGGCGCTCGAAGAAGTCTCGGCCGCCCCCAACGCCATGATGGCCGCGGAAATGGCGGTGATCCGTCTGACCCATGTGGCCGATCTGCCCAGCCCGGAAGAGTTGATCAAGCGCCTTCAGGACAGCCCTCCGCCGCCCGTCGGCGGGCCGGGGGGCGGCGTTCCGGTCGCCGGAAACAGCGCCCCGCCCGTGACCGCGACGGCCTCGGCCCATGCGCCGGCCCCGCGTGGCGTGGGCGGCGCGCCGACGGCGGCGTTGGCCCAGGACGTGCAGACCGCGCTGGCGCGTTATCCAACTTTTGAGCATGTGGTCGAACTGATCCGCGCCAACCGCGACGTAAAACTGCTGGTCGAGGTCGAAAACGGCGTCCGCCTCGTCTCGTACCAGCCGGGACGGATCGAATTCACGCCCACCGAAAAGGCCCCCACCGACCTGGCCGCGCGGCTCGGGTCCGCGCTGCAGCGCTGGACCGGCAATCGCTGGGCGGTCTCGATCGTCTCGGACGGGGACGCGCCCACCATCGCCGAACTGCGCGACGCGGCCGAGCTGGCGCTGAAGGCCAAGGCCGAAGAACACCCTTTGGTTCAGGCGGTTCTGACACAATTCCCCAAGGCCCGCATCACCCGGATCGAAACCCCTCAGGACCGCGCGGCCAAGGTCGAAACCGAAGCCCTGCCCGAGGTCGAGGACGAATGGGATCCATTCGAGGAAGACTAATCACCCGCGCAGAAGGCGCGCTGCCCTTGTGAAGGACGCAAACGGCCCGTATTTAGGCCGCAATTCGAATGACAGGAGACATACAGATGCTCAAAGGACTCGGCGGTCTGGGCGACATGGCCAAGATGATGAAATCCGCGCAGGAACTGCAGACCAAGATGGCGCAGATGCAGGAAGATCTGAACACCATCATGGTCGTCGGCGAATCCGGCGCGGGCTTGGTCAAGGCCACGGCCTCGGCCAAGGGCGAGCTGAAAGGTCTGGACATCGACCCGTCGATCTTCAACAGCGACGACAAAGAAGTGGTCGAGGACCTGATCCTGGCCGCCATCAAGGATGCGCAGACCAAGGCGGCCGAGCGGTCGCAGGAAGAAATGACCAAGCTGACCGAAAGCATGGGTCTGCCGGCGGACATCAAGCTGCCGTTCTAATCTTCGCCCCTCAAACCCCCGCCGCCAAAGCCACGCAGGAGAGGCCATGAGTTCGAACAGTGACATCGACGCCCTGATCGACCTGATGGCCAAGCTGCCGGGGCTGGGGCCGCGCTCGGCCCGGCGGGCGGTGCTGCACCTGATCCGCAAACGCGCCTTACTGCTTAAGCCTTTGTCGGACTCCATGCAGCAGGTCGCCGCCACCGCGCGCGAATGCCTGAACTGCGGCAACGTGGGCACCACCGACATCTGCGACATCTGCAATTCCGAAGACCGCGCCACCGGAGAGCTGTGCGTGGTCGAAGACGTGGCCGACCTGTGGGCGATGGAACGCGCAGGGGTATTCAAAGGCCGCTACCATGTGCTGGGCGGAACGCTCTCGGCACTGGACGGCGTCGGCCCGGATGACCTGCGCATCCCCCGCCTGCGCGACCGGGTGACTGCCGAAAACATCACCGAAGTGATCCTGGCCCTGAACGCCACCGTCGACGGGCAGACCACGGCCCATTACATCGCAGATCAGCTGGAAGGACAGGTCCGCCTGACCTCGCTGGCGCAGGGCGTGCCGATCGGGGGCGAGTTGGATTATCTGGATGACGGGACAATCACCGCAGCGCTGCGGGCGCGGAAGGAACTGTAAGGCTTCGAAATCCGTGCACTTTCTTCGTGGGCGATGACCCGACGTTACGTCATCTGGATTTTCATCCATCATCCCACTAGACGACCGGTCTGTTAACTGCCATCTCGTGACCCATGAGCACGCAACGCAAGGATACCCGGAAACAGATTCTGGCCGTGGGCCGCCGGCTGACCGCCGAGCGTGGGTTTGTCGGCGTCGGCCTGAGCGACCTGCTGAAAGAGGCCGGAGTTCCCAAGGGCTCGTTCTACCATTACTTCGCCTCGAAAGAGGATTATGGCTGCGCGCTTCTAGAAAGTTTTGCCGACGATTACCGACAAGGGCTGGCGGACACGCTGAACAACCCCTCGCTGAACGCGCATGATCGATTCCTTGCCTATTTCCAGGGCTGGATCCGCAAACAGACCGGGCAAAACCCCGAAGAGCGCTGCCTGGTCGTCAAGCTTGCGGCCGAGGTTTCGGACCTGTCAGACAGCATGAGCGGTGTTCTGCAAAACGCCGTGGACGGCATCGTCGAGGCCCTGACCCAGACCCTGCGCGACGGCATCGCCGAAGGTTCGGTGGCCCGGCTCGAGGACCCGGCAATGACTGCGCGTGCGATCTATCACCAGTGGCTCGGCGCCAGCCTGGTCGCTGGCCTCTCCGGATCGGTCGAGCCGCTGGAATCGGCCATGAAATCAACCGCATCCGCGATACGCCCCATGTAAAAAATTTTGACCATATACTAGACGACCGGTCTATTAGAAAGCCGAAAACAGGAGCCTGCCCATGAAAATTCTCTACAAAACATCAGCAACGGCCACCGGTGGCCGGTCGGGGGTGACCGCGCTGGATGACGGCTCGTTGTCGATTCCGATGGTGCGTCCGGGTTCTCAGGCCGACGGCCACAACCCCGAACAGCTTTTTGCCCTTGGCTATGCCGCCTGTTTCGACAGCGCCATGGATTTGATGGCGAAATCGCTGGGGCTGGATGCAACCGGCACCAGCACCACGGTGGCGGTCAGTTTGGGGCAGCGGTCGGATGGTGGCTATGGGCTGGACCTCGACATCACCGCGCATCTGCCCGGGCTGTCCGATGAAGGCGCCCGCAAGCTGGTCGAGGCGACGCATCAGGTCTGCCCATATTCCCGCGCCACACGCGGAAATATCGACGTGCGCCTGCATGTCGATACCAACGCGTGATCACGCACTCAACGCAATCCACAGGACCGACACGACATGTCTGACACCAGGAACCGCCAGATCGTTCTGGCCGAGCGCCCCAAGGGCGAACCCGACACCAATACGCTGCGCATGGTCGAAACGGATATCCCCGAACCGGCCGAGGGGCAGATGCTGCTGCGCACGGTTTACCTGTCGCTGGACCCCTATATGCGCGGACGCATGAGCGACGCCCCCTCCTATGCACCGCCGGTCGAGATCGGCGGGGTCATGGTGGGCGGCACCGTGGCGCGCGTGGTCTCCTCGAAGATCGACGGGTTTTCCGAAGGTGACTGGGTGCTCAGCTTCAATGGCTGGCAGGACTATGCTCTGTCGGACGGCGAGGGCGTGCTGAACCTCGGCCAGGCGCCCTCGCATCCGTCCTGGGCGCTTGGGGTGCTCGGCATGCCGGGCTTTACGGCCTGGGCCGGCCTGACGCAGATCGGCGCGCCGAAACCCGGTGAGACCATCGTGGTCGCCGCGGCGACCGGGCCGGTCGGGGCCACGGTCGGCCAGATCGGCAAGATTCTGGGCTGCCGCGTCGTCGGTGTGGCCGGTGGCCCCGAGAAATGCGTCCATGCGGTGGACGAGCTGGGTTTCGACGCTTGCATCGACCACAAGGCCCCTGATTTCGCCGAGCAGCTCGGCCAGGCCGTTCCGGACGGCATCGACATCTATTTCGAGAATGTCGGCGGCCAGGTGCTGGACGCGGTGATCCCGAACCTCAACCCCAAAAGCCGCATCCCTGTGTGCGGGCTGGTATCGCAGTACAACGCCACCGCGCTGCCCGAAGGGCCGGACCGGATGAACTGGTTTCTGGGTCAGGTCCTGCGCAAGCGGATCACTGTGCAGGGGTTCATCATCTTCGAGGATTTCGGCCACCTCTACCCGGACTTCGCGGCGCAGATGGGTGACTGGGTCAATTCCGGCCGCGTCAAGTACCGCGAAGAAATGATCGACGGGCTGGAAAACGCCTCCAAGGCGCTGATCGGCCTGCTGCGGGGCGAGAATTTCGGCAAACGCGTGATCCGCGTTGCGCAAGACTGACAGCTTCAGACAAGCCAAACGAAAGGAAAAGCAATGAAGATCCTCATGGTTCTGACGTCTCATGACCAACTCGGCGACACGGGCCGCAAGACCGGCTTTTGGCTGGAAGAGTTCGCGGCCCCCTATTACGTGTTCAAGGATGCCGGGGCCGAGATCGTGTTGGCCTCGCCCAAGGGCGGGCAACCGCCCATCGACCCGGCCAGCGACGAAGACGCCGCGCAGACCGATGCCACCCGGCGTTTTGCGGCAGACACGGACGCGCAGGCCCAGCTGGCATCGACCCCGCGCCTGTCGGAAATCGACGCCGAAGGCTTTGACGCAATCTTCTATCCGGGCGGCCACGGCCCGCTGTGGGACTTGGCCGAAGACGCGGACAGCAAGCGCCTGATCGAAACCTTCGTCGCGACGGATCGCCCGGTCGGCGCCGTCTGCCACGCGCCTGCGGTCTTCAGGCACACCACCGCCCAAGACGGAAAGCCGCTGGTCTCGGGACGCCGCGTCACCGGGTTCTCGAATTCCGAAGAGGCGGCCGTGGGACTGACCGACATCGTACCCTTCCTGGTCGAGGACATGTTGAAGGCCAATGGCGGGCATTACGAAAAAGCCGACGATTGGGGCCCGTTGACGGTGAGCGACGGGCGCCTCGTCACGGGCCAGAACCCGGCCTCGTCCGTGGGGGCCGCCCAAGCCCTCCTGACCCTGTTGAACGGAAACTGACCGGAGCACCGCCCCTGCGGCAGATGCGCTGCGGGGGCGGGCATTCGTCGGGCAACCCTGCCTTAGCCGTGCTGCGGGACCGTCGGACCGGGCGCTGGTGCCGAGCGGCTCTCGGGCGCGAATTCCTGCGGTCGTTGTGCGGCGAAGGCGTGTTGGGGCATTGCGCGAATATCTGCCCAGTCCGGCGCACGCGAAAAGCCCGGCGTTCTGAGAACCAGACACAATACCGAACTGCCCTCGGCATGGATCAGCCCGGCGCGCTGTAACCGTTCAAGGGCCTGCTCGACGGCTTTGGCGTCGTACCTGCCCATCAACCGCTTGTGCAACAGATCGACCCCCATGATCGTCGGGCACAGGTCCAGAATGGATCGTTCGACCTCGGACAGGGTATGGGTGACCGGGCGTTCGGGACGACGGGAATCCACGACACGATCGCCATCGAAATAAAGCGCCGCCGCGCTGGCCTGCCAATCCTTCAGGCTGTGCAGCACCGGCTGCGCGCGCTGATCTGCCGGGGCTGAACCGTCCTCGAGAATGTCGAAATGATAGGCATGATCCCACAAATCTTCGGCCGGAACCGCATAGACATGCGCATAGGGCTTTGCCGGCGCGACCTTGATGCCAAAGGCTTCGGGGCGTTCGAAATAGGGGCTAAAACGATCCGCCCGCACCGGCCCGACCGAGCCCGGCGGCTGCAGGTGCGCAAGCAACGGGATTAGACGGGACAGGTTGTGGAAAGTCTCGGCGGTCTCGCAGGGAAAGCCGTACAGAAAGCACCATTCGACGAACACGCCCGCCTCGGCGCACAGCTTGAGCGTCTGGATGTTCTGAATCCCGGAAACGCCCTTTTTCATGTGCATCAGGGTTGCCGTGTCAAACGTCTCGATCCCCGGCTGGACCTTGCGTATGCCGGCATCGGCCAAGGCTGCTATCACTGACGGGGACAGGTTCGACTTCACCTCGTAATGCATCAGAAACGGGCGTTCGTCGCGCGCAAGCCGCGGGATCAGCGTCCTGAGGTAGCGATGGTCCAGAATGTTGTCGACGACCACGATGTCGGGCCCGTACAGGTCGGCGAGGTGGCGGAACTCGGCAAGCGCCCGGTCCGGGGACTTGCTGCGATACGCCATCGTCTGACCGTTCAGGCCGCAGAACGTGCAATGGTGCTTGGCGCCCCACCAGCACCCGCGTGACGTCTCGATCGTGGCCGAAGGCGTCAGGATGTCGGACAATCCCGGTGTCTGTTCGAACCGATCGAAGAACGCGCTGAAATCCGGGATCGGCAAGGCATCGAGATTTGCCGTCAGACGTGGCGGCTGCCCGGGGCGGTCATACCGCAGGTCCGAGCGCGTCAACATCCCGCGAACGGCGGGCAGGTCGCGCCGGGTTCGCACCTCGTTGAGAAATTCGGCAAAGGCTTGCTCGCCTTCGCCCTGGCACACGGCATCCAGTTCGGGGTGTGCCCGCAAAAGCGCCTTGCCCAGCGACCCCTCGCAATTGGCACCCCCCATGACGATCACCAGGTCGTCGGATCGTTTTCTGAGGGCTCGCACAAGCGCGACCGACGCCATCACCTGCTGGAACGACGATGTGATCCCGACCACGGTCGGAGCGCATGCCATCACCTCGTCGGCGCACCGCTCCACAAAATCCCGCGTCAGTTTTCTGGCTGCCAACGCGCTTTGCACATAGGTCAGCCACTCGACCCCCTCGACATGGTCGCCCAGGACATCCAGCAGATAGGCCATCGCATCCGGCTCGGGGCGCGGATAGACCAGATCACTGAACAACCACTCTCCCAAGAGGGCCTGATAGACCTTGCCGTCCGACAGCAGGAAATAGTCGTCAAGGCCGATGGTTTCGGCAAAGTCGAAGCTGAAGTATTTTTCCGTGGTCGCGACCCCGGCGTCCCTGGCCATGGTCGCCAGCAGCGATATCCCCAGCGCGGGATGCTGCAGCGACGAAAACGGCATCGACACCAGGCACAGACGATGAAGCGCCGCAGGTTGCGACGTCACACGACCCGGCGGCGTCTCGCTCATGCGGGATTACGCGCAGCGGGGGCGAAGCACACCGTCGGATGTCTGTTCGTAGGCCGCCTTGATGTCCTGCATCGCGGTCTTCAGATCCGATTCTCCGGCAAAGACCGAACTGATGGCGCCCAGAAGCTTGCGCGCGTGATCGTCCTGATCCAGCGTGATACCAAGACGGTCCACGACCTCTTCGGGGTTCTTGATGAACGCGTTGCGAAACGCCTCGTCCAGCACCCCGCGCCCGATGATGGTCTGGACGTCTTCCAAAGTCAGTCCGCGAGTATGGTGATCGGTCATTTCTGTCCCCAATTTCTTAAAACCATGGGCAACTCGTATAGTGTTATTGGAGAAAATTCAATGATTAAGCACCATGCGCCCTCCTCCGATCCCAGAGGCGACTGCGCCGCTGATGTAAGGTCGGCCGTACGGATCGGGCTGGATTAATCCGGGCGGACCAGACATACTCACGTCCGACCGGGGGAGCCTTCGAGAATGCGGAGTCGAGTACAGATCGAGCCGACCGAGCGCCGAATGTGTTCGGTTCTTTTTGCTGACATCGTGCGTTCGACCATGATCATCGGCGATCTGGACCCCGAAGATGCGGTCAGCCATCTGGGGCCGGTGATCGAACAGATCATGACCATCTGCGAAAAGCACGGCGCGACCACGCTGTTCACAGGGGACGGCGCGCTGGCGGTCTTCGGCTCGCCCCAGGCCGACGAGGACCACGCCGCAAAGGCGATTGCCAGCGCGCAGGAGATCATCCGCCAGATCGCCGGGAAGGGAGATCAGAGCCCCGACGTCCGCATCGGAATCCACGCCGGCGAACTGCTGGTCAGCGATCTGCAGCACACCCAAGGACACGAGCAGGCCTTTCTCGGGCCGGTCATGAACATCTCGAGCAAAATCGAGGCCGCAGCCCGCAAGAACGTGGTGACGGTCTCGGAAACGGTCATCCAAAGCGTCGGAACCCTGTTCGACCATGTACCCGCCGGCGAATTGCAGATCGACGGACGCAACAAGACGCTGAAACTGTTCGAGATCAAGGCCCGAAACGAACAACGGTCCCGGTGGGCATCGCTGGCGCGTCGCGACCGCTCGCCCCTGGTCGGGCGCGAGGCCGAAATGGCCCGGCTGCGCGAAGCCTGGTCCAGGGCCTGTCAGGGTGAAGGCAACTCGGTCCTGCTGCTTGGCGCGGCGGGGGTCGGAAAGTCGCGCCTGACCCACGAACTTGTGGAAAACATCGCGCCCGAGGCGTTCGACCTATGGGAGTTCAATTGCTTCTCGCTGGATCAGACGGCCGCCTATCTGCCAATCATCCGCGCCTTGAACGCCCGCATGAAACTGTCCGACTGCCAATCCGACACCGAGTTGGAAGCGAAGCTTTCAAAGGGGATCGGCAACACCAGATTCCTGGACAAACACACCAGACAGGCCCTGTTTTCGATCTTTCGCCGCGCCCGGACCGAAGTCGAACAGGCTGCCGGCGACCCGTCGCGCCGGCGCCGCAAGCTGAACGACATCCTGTCCAGGATGATCTTGTCGACCCGGAAAGAGAAGCCGCTTCTTCTGTTGTTCGAGGATCTTCACTGGGCGGACCAGGGAACATTGGACGTGGTTCAGGAGTTGCTTTCAAGCATCTCCTTCCTGCGGGTTCTCGTGGTGCTCACTTCGCGCAACGCGACGCCCTTCACAAGCGATCAGAAAGGCAGGCTGCAGCTGCTTCCGGTCCCCCCGCTCGGCGAGGACGACTGCCGGGAATTGATTTCGCGCCTGTTGGGGCCACGAGGCGACGACGGCCGCTTGCGCGACTTCGTCGACACCATGAGCGGTCGCACCCCGTTGTTCGTCGAGGAATTCGCCCACCATCTGCGAAACCGTCTGGACCGGACACAAGGCAACGAAAGCCTGCACCGCAACCTTGCCGATCTGGAAGTACCGGCCCGCGTCCAGCCTCTCATCGCGTCCAGGATCGACACGCTGGACAGTGAGAACAAAAAGGCGCTGCAGGTTGCCGCGGTCGGCGGTCTGCGCTGGACATGGAGTACGCTGACCGAGACACTTCAACGACTGGGCTTTGAAGCCCGGCCTCGGCTGACGGCCCTGATCGAAGGCGGTTTTCTGGAAACCTACGGCCCTGCGGAAAACCAGCAGATCCGGTTCAGTCACGCGCTGGTGCAGAAAGTCAGCTATCGCAGCATTCCGCGACTGCGCCGATCGCGCCTGCACCGGGCCATCTTTGAGGCCCTGCACGCCGGTGCAGACACCGATGATCTGGAAATCGCCCAGGCCATCGCCCGCCATGCCGATCAGGGTGAGCTGTGGCAGGAAGCAACCGAAGCCTATCTACGCTGCGGCGAGCTTGCCAGCCGACTGTTCTCGTTCGAGGCGGCGGTTTCGTATTTCGACAACGCGCTGCGTTGCGTCGGCAGGCTGAAGGCCGAGACCGGGTCTCAGAACGTGTACGAGCTTGAATTGCGGGTTCGCCGGGGCCTGCGCGTCTCGCTGGTGGCCAGCGGTAATTTCCGCCGCATTCTCGAGATCTCGCACGAGGCAGAGAAATTGTGCGATGACGCGGGGGACAGGGTCTCGAAGATCACGTCGCAGATCGATCAGGGGATCATGACGACGATCCTGTTCGATATTCGTGACGCGCGCCGAATTTCGCAACGCGCTCTGGACAGCGCGACCGAACTGGGCGATGCCCGGCTGCAGGCCAACGCGGCCTTTGCCTTGGCGCAGGCCGCCTGGTTCCACGGGGATTACGAAAGCGCGAAAGCGGCGATCGACCATCATGCCGGTCTTTTCAAGAATGAGTTCCGCACCGTCGAAACCGGAACGACCGGATCGATTTCAGTGCTGGGAATCGCAACGCGGGCCAACGCCCTGAGCATGATGGGCCAATTCGACAAGGCCGAGGACGACATCCACGAAGCGCTGGAAATCGCGGGCGAGACAGGCAAGGTGTATGACCGCAGCTTCGCCCTGATCGCGCGCGGGATCAATTGCTGGAAAGCAGAAAACGACGCGCGTGCGGCAGAGGCATTGCGCACGGCACTAAAGATTTCCATTGAGGCCGGGATCGATGTTTTGAGTTGCTTTGCAGCAGCGCCGCTCGCCCGTGTGCTGGCCCGAAACAGAGACTTCGAGAATGCGCGGCTTGTCCTGACCAAAAGCCTCGGCCTTGCACGGGAAATGCAGATGGAAGCATTCGTCGCCTGGCTGTTGAGTGCCGAGATTCGGGTTTTGCAGGAAGACGGTCAAGGCGGCGAAGCCGAAGAGGTTGCCGCTGAACTGGCTGACCTTTGCCGACAGAACGGATATTTCGGATGCGACCCAACCTTGCTTCCTTGACGTGGTTTAACCAGTGTCATGCGCTCCACATGGTGATCCTCCACTGAAGTGGTCCACCGCTATGTTTGGGATAACTGAGGATGGAGTTCACACCGTTCCTGGTCCGGTGAATGCTGACGTCAGACAGCCGGGTCGATCGATGGGCCTCTAGCCGCCACTGGCTATCCAGACTGCCAGAAGCACGGCCATCAGAGCGACATGCCGCGAGCCGTTTCCGAGAAGGCCGAGGCGGCGCTCCCGTCCGTGTTCCGCGCGACCGAGATCGAGGAATAAACCCGGCAGTGCATCGCGACCTTTAGGAGGCGATACTGGTGGCACCGGGTATTGCACAGCAGATCCAGGTCTCGGCGAGACAGGTCTGCCCGTGCGTTACCCCGAGATGCACCACGTGGATTTGTTGCCCCGAGTCGCGGTTCGACCAATACCAGCACTGAAGCGCAGCGCTCAAAGTGGCAGATTTCTGTTTTATTTCATAGGTTTAAAATGGTACCCGGGGGCGGAATCGAGCCACCGAAACGAGGACTTTCAATCAAGTTTCCAGACTTAATTTCAATGGGTTATAACAAAATGCATCACTTTGTGTATAACTTCTGAATATCGCAGAGGTGAATTTAGCTTAAGGTATTGAAAATTAAATTAATAATCCTGGGCCAAAGAAAGATTTGAATACTTGTTCAGTCGCCCATCCTGCCTCCATCAGTCCACCGAGAACATTCACCTAACAATACTCCCATAACTGCTTTGATTTCAGTTACTGCTTTCGGCCCGCATCAGAAAACGATCCGGGTTCTTAGACCGAACAATGTAATGTTATCCTGATCAGGGTTCAGAAGCGGGTTGGATATGAATTGTATCGACGGTGTGATCTGCAGTCCGGGTGAGATTGAAAAGCGATAGAATGCTTCAAGCGTGAACTGATCGCCGTCTATGCCTCTTGCCTCAGCCCAGTTCAGACCCAGCCCTGCCAAATCGGTATTGCGACCGTAATAGCCGACACCGGCAGAAATGGACCGATCATAGAGTGCTGCCGTCCCTTTTGAAGCCCCAGCCCGAAAGAATGGCATCCACTTATTGTCAACAAACCATGCGGCAGAAAACGCGGCGCCGTAATCCTCTGGACGGCTACCATCATCAGCCGCATCCGCATGCCAGAGTGTCAGATGGATATTGTCGAAGTAGATGCGATCAAAGCCAGAAGTGTAGCCGATTTCGAGTGATTTGAATAAATTTCCATCGCTGAACACATCAAAGTTTGGATCAGACGGGTCGGCATTTGCGTCTGAGACGCTCGCGACGGCGTACAGGTTATCGCTCAGCTTTATCCCACCGGCAATGCCAATGCCTTGGTTGGGCGTGTTAATCGTCGGGTTGGTGTTGAAGGACAGGTTTTGGAAACCACTATAGGGGCTTACCAACCCGTAAATATCCACAAAGTCGGTTACATCAATCTGCCCGACTTGCAGCGTCCACGAACCGTTCTCGGCCCTTTGGGTCCAGAACAGGTTGGTCAACAACAAACCATTATCGTTGAAGGCTGTCCCTGTGATCGAAAGCGCTCCGCCATCCAGCCCAAGAAACTGTGGGGCAACATCGGTATAGCTGTGCCGGTCTTCGATCTTGAATGTCAGAGAACCCCGTTCAGTTGCCTGCCAACTGCCGTAGAAACGAGCGATTCCACTTGCGGCTTCACCAGTTCCCAAATCAGCATTCGTGGTTTGGCCCAATGCCAGGTAATCCAAGTTGAACCGGAACCCACCCTCAGCAAGCCGCTCTTTCCACTGAAACCAGCCCGGCGCGATATTGCGCGGAAAATCGGAACGATATTGTGGGTCGGTCAGCCCATCTCCGGGCTCCAGATCAGCTTCGACCGAAGAAGGCCCGGACAGTCCTTGCGCCGAGGCAGCGCCAGCAACCGCAACACTCAATGCGACAACGAGAAGTCTTATCATTCCGACGCCTTTGCCCCGCCGGTCTTGTTATGACTCGCTGCTAAGATGCGACCAGCAATCGATGCCGCCCAATCATTTGTTGTTGGCGTGCTGGCCATCAGGTCTCGCATCGTTTCAGTCTGCGAGACCTCCAAAACATAGCTGGAGCTCATTGGCACATTGCCGTCTACGATGCGGAAAGTATAGTTTGTTTCTTCAATTGACAGTTTGCCTGTCAGCCGCACCGGTTCGTGCATAGTGCTGGGGCTCCAGTCGTCAACTACTCGCGCCCGGATCATCTGATTGGCGTTTGGCGGTGGGGTATGGCTGCACATGCCGCGTATGGGAACGAGGTAGACAACAGTGGTCCCGTCCGCTTCGACAGGCGCTGGGATAGCGTAACCCGCCAATGTAACGATTTGTCCATCAAGCTTCGGATTAGCCGCTGTTGCTGCTTTCTTGCGCCGGTCGGCAACGATCCAGCGTTGGTCGATCAGCCAATCTGCATCAATCCCGTCTTCAGACAGTTCCTCAAGTGCCGCATTGATTTTTGCGGCACCGTCGGCCATCTGAGCCTCGCTGAGAGTGGCGTCGTTCAGCAGCTCTCTGTTTCGGACGATCGTCCGCAAGGATTCGATCTGTTGATAGTTTAAATCCTCAAAAGGATCCTCATAGGTTTGCGCCGACGGATCGATCAGATCCTCCCAAGCGATCTGCTCAGCCGTAGCGGGCGCGGCGAGCGGAACAAACAGCGTCAGAAAGCTCAAAGTCAGCAAACGATGCATCTCTTTCTCCAAAAGTGTTGCGCTGGGCGGCCGAGGTAAAAAAGCCGCAGAAGATCATCAGTTCAGCGTGTTTTTATAAATAACGCCGTCCTTCATGATCAGTCTTATTGTCGGGATGTCACGGGGACGCGGCTCGGCGTCGTACCATTTCTCGTTTCCGCCGATCACACCTATGTCTTCGAGGGGATTTCCATCGACAATCAGGATGTCGGCGTATGCGCCTTCTTTGATAACGCCAAGTGGACCCTCAAGATACGGATTTGCCTTGCCGGAAAACGCCATGAGCTCGCCTGCCGACGATGTCGCGACAACCAGCATTGCGTGATTGCCGAAAAGCTCAGCGTGAAACCACTTCTCGTAGTCGAGTTGCGTCCTTAGCAACTCGCCCGTCGCGAACACGACATCAGTCTGGAAAGCCATCTTCGGTCGGATCGCCTTGACGTTCTCGACAAAGTCCTTGGCTAGGTCGGTCGCGAGCGCCAGCTTTGCCTGGTTCTCCGGGCTCTGCAGCCCAGGGTTTTGTTCGAGATACGGTGATATTCCGGTCATCTGCGACACAAGGAATACGTCATTATCCTTCATCAGCTGCAAGGTCTCACGGCTCGCAAAAAAACCATGCTCGATACTTCGCACACCGGCATTTACAGCTCGACGGATCCCCTCGTCGGAGAAGACATGCACCGCGACATAAGTATCCCAGTCGGCGGCGGCCCGGACCGCCGTTTCGATCTCTTCAGGAAGAAACTGAAGCGTATGCAGGGGATCAAGAATCGACGCAACGCCGCCCCCCGCCATAAGTTTGATTTGGGTTGCTCCTTGGGACAGGTTTTGCCGGACCGCTGCGAGGACGGCATCCTCGCCGTCGGCCACAGTCGTGATGCCGAGGCGCTGAGCGTTGCTGTCATTCGGAAAAGGAGGCAGGTTCGGGTTCCGCTGCGAGCCGAAGCGCAAATCTCCGTGGCCGGATGTCTGCGACACGAATGCGCCGCTCGGGTAAATCCTCGGTCCTTCGACGAGGCCGGCATCGACCGTCTTCTTCAGGCCAGAGCCGCCACCGCCCATCTCACGAACGGTTGTAAAGCCACTGTAGAGATATTCGTTGGCCATATGTGCGGCGCGCGGGCCGATCTCGTCCCACATGCCACTTTCCATACCAGCGACACCGCCGGGCATATTCATGTAAAGATGAGTGTGCGCGTCGATCAGGCCGGGCCTGAGGGTGCGGCCTTCACAATCAATGACTTCGGCATCCACGGCCGAGAGCGACGCATCCCCGATGGACGCGATAAGATTGTCTTCGATCAACACGTTGCGGCCTTTGGCGAGGCTGTCCGCGACACCGTCGAACACGTTGCAATTAGTGAACAAAAGCTGTCGCGGCTCATCTTGAGCGATCGCGCCTGAGGCGAGTGCAAACGACAGTACGACAATGAGAGGTTTTCGCATTGCGGTCCCCTGCAAATTTTCTGTTGAGCTTCTTTTGACCGCGGGGCGGCCGAGGTAGAAACCGCCCCGCGCGATCCAGATCAGATGATCATGGATAGACTTGCGGCTCACGAACCGCCGGGCGGTACATAATACTATCGCTCTCGACCAGCGTGTTCTTGTAGGCGCGACCATCCTTCATCACGAGTTGCAGCTTGCTCTCATCGAGGATCAGGTTGATGTCTTCCAAAGGATTACCGTCCCAGATCAGGATGTCGGCATAGCTGTCCGGCGCGATCCGGCCGAGGTGATAGGTCGGATAGGGATCTTTGGGCCCGGACCATTTCAGCACGATACCCGCGTTGCCCGTGTAGTGCTTCAGCGCCTGTGCCGGGCTGAACCCGACCGACGTGGGGCACACGATGTCCTCCTTGATCTTCTCAACCAGGCCGGGGCTGAACATGTCCGAGCCTCCGATGATGAACATGCCATAGTCGTTCATCCACTTGGACATGGCGCGTACGCCTTCGCCAACCGCCACGCCCTTGAGCTTCTGCTCGTGCGTGAAGAAGGCCGGCATGCTCTCGTAGGATCCGAAGGTATTCACGCTGACATAACACTGGAAACTCCAGACGATGTCTTTCGTTTCGTTGTATTTCGCCACCATGCGCTTGACCATGTCCTCCGAGATCAGGAAGCCATGCTCGAACGAGCGGGTGCCGAGCCGCAGGTGCCGGTCATAGCTCTCGTCGTGATAGGCATGCACGGCGACATAGGTGCCATTGTCCTTGGCGATCTCGACGGCCCGGGCGACCTCGTCCTCGGCAAGCCCGAGGATCTCCAGCGGATCGAATTCGCTGGCCACGCCGCCGCCGCCCATGACCTTGAGAAACGCCGCGCCGCGCCGGAAGTTCAGGCGCGCCGCGCGGGTCACATCATCGACCCCATCGGTCACCCATGTATTCGACGTCAGCTGCCCCATGTCCTGACCGTTCTCGAGCGTGGCCGGCGGCACGTTGCGCCCCGCCCAGTCGCTGTGACCGCCGGTCTGGCCGATGGCGCCGCCCGACGAGTAGACACGCGGCCCCCGGACCAGGCCCATGTCGATGGCCTTGGCAATATCCAGAGGATCGCCGGCGATGTCCCGAACCGTGGTGATCCCCTTCATCAGCATGTGATCGTTCATGTACTGAAGCGCGATGGCGCCGCCCGCCGCATCGTCCCAGCGGGTCTGATAGGCGGCCGTCCCCTCCGGCGGGTTCAGCATCACGTGCTGGTGCATGTCGATGAAACCGGGCGTCATCGTCTTGCCACCGACATCGACGACAAATGCGTTCGGCGCATCGATGGGGTCGGTCGAAACCTGCGTGATCGCGTTGCCTTCCACCAGCACGTTCGCCCCCATGATCAAATCGGGGCTGAAACCGTCGAACACGTTCGCATTGGTGAACAGAATCGGCGGCGGCGTATTATCCTGCGAAGCCGCAGGTGACGCGATCGCCAGCACTGCAACGACCGCCGTTGCGGTTATTGTCTTGGACATGATTTGTCGGACTCCCCTGGTCTTGTTTCGGCATGTGGGAGCCTCGGCCGATCATCGATTACTTTTTTTGAGTGTCTCGCGCACAGAAAAATCATAGGCGGCAATGTTAGCTCCTCGCACGAAAAGCGTACTAGGCGTGAAAGAGGCCGCCTAACAGTTTTTCGGTTTCAGGATGAAATGGTAAATTTGAGGTCGCAAAATGGTAAATGCCTTGCGATACTACGTCGTGTGCGCTCTGATGATGGCGGAAGGTATTGGTCGCAGTCGTAAAACTTAGGTACGCGCTGAACTTCGCGATTGCCTGCGAAGACGCTGGCTGTGACCCAATGAAACTCCTGCAAGCTGTCGATATCGACGAACGTATGATACAAGAACCGGAGCTGATGATCGCGGAGCACCAGCTCTGGACAATCGCAAGCGAAGCCGCGACGAGCACCGGAAAATTCGACATCGGCTTTGATGCCGGATCCGTTTCCAGCGTGCAGATGCATGGCGCCCTGCGGCAACTTTATGATCAGAAAACACTTTTCGAACGCTTGGTCACCTTCTGCAAAATGGCGAAGCTGGAATACAGCAGAGCCGATTTCTTTGTTCGACCGGTCTGGAATGGTCTGGTTTTCGGCCGCAACGCCATTGCCGGCGATCGCGAGCAGGTCCGGCAGGTTGAACTCTATGTCCTGCAACTCATGCTAGAAACCATCCGGAGTGCACTGGGACCGTCCTGGGCTCCGAAGCGGCTGAACCTACAGTCGGATCATCACCCCGACCTCGAATGGCTGGCCCAATCCGCGGAAGCAAGACTTCGGTTTACTCAGCCGGTCACGGAAATCCACATCGAACGCGGGGAAATGGTTTCAGAGGCGGTCATTTTGCCCGATCCTGACACACATGATCAGATGGTTCCCACGACGCGCGCCATTGCCGCGCTGGTCTGCACCTACCTCTACGATCCACGCTTGTCACTACAATTCATCGCGCGGTTGCTTGGCCTAAGTGACCGTCACCTGCAGCGCGATCTTCAAAAAGAAGGGACCAGCTTTTCCGAAATTCTGTCCCGGGAACGGACAAAAGCCGCAATAGACATGCTGAAGGTGCCGGAGTTAACGATATTTGAGATATCGAAATCCTTGGGTTACTCCAACCAGGCGCATTTCACGCGAGCTTTCATCAGAAGCACAGGAATGACACCATCTCAATTTAGGAGAGGCGTCTAAACTCAAAACATCTCTGCAACCAAGTTCTGAAATTTCATTGGTTGGCAATGAGCTACGATTTTTTTGGGCTGAATGCAGCAATTGAGCGTGCACCGAATGCGGGCTCCGCATGATCGATGTTGGAGCTGCAATTTGGCTCTTAGGAAAAATTTTACCTTGCGAGCTTTTTCTGCCCTCAAGCCGATCAAACATACAACGCGTTTCCACAACTGGTGCTGACGAAGGGAGTAATTGGAAACAAAAGCAGACACCCGTCTACCGCAAACAATTGACCTGTTCGTCCGCATCTTGCTCGTTCGCCAATCTGACGCGCAATGTCAGATGACAAACAGTCACGCCCCCACATGACTGGAGCCACAACGCACCTCAGCAAAACCTGTTGCCCGCTGCTCCAAGAAATCCGAAGCCTTCTACAACAAACGCTGGTTTGTCGTTTACGGAGAGGGCAAGGCATGGCCGAGTATGTTGTTTTATAACGGGTTTCGACCGAACGGCAGGGGCGATCCGGCCTCGGGCTGGAAGCGCGGCGGACTATGGTGGAACAATTCCTGACACCCGCTGATCAGGTCATAGCCGAGTGTCTGACCGCGAGGGTTATGTGTCCAGCCGCATGGCTAGGGACACCACTGCGGCAGGAAAGAAACCGACCAAGGCGACAGCTTCTCGCTGGTTCAACTTGATGACTTCTGTCGCTGAGACTGTTGGCGATATTTGGGTTCACAAGAACGGGGACGAGCTTTGGTGGACGACCTCTCGAAGTGACGCACCTTCTTTCGAGAGGAAGACGGAACCCATCGAACGTGGGCGTGACGTGGTAATTTGCCATAAGCCCTGTGAGCCTTGGTCGAACACGTCAAAGAAGGGCGTTCCACTGAGGTGGAACGAACTACACCCCAAGGCGAAAGACTTCTTGTCTACTGAAGCCACGCTACAGTCTCTCAGTCCTTTGTACCGAGACTACACGTTGGCGTTGATCGCCGGAGATGACCTAAGCCAGTGGCACGATACTCCACTATGGGCGAAACGAAGCGAAACCGCCAAGAAGGGGTATGCCCCGATCAAGTACGGAACGCAGGCGGATAAGATTGCGTACCAGCGAGCTTCGGAGCTCTTCGAAGCGGCAGATGTCGCTGAACGCATGGCCCGTACCGCCGTCGCCACCACCAATTCAGCAAATGGTCAGACTGTAGAGCGTGTTGTGAAAAGGAAGGACCTCGGGTTCCCGTCCGCAGCAGCACTTCAGGACTACATTACCGAACTTATGGGGGCTCAGGAGTATTGCTGCGAACTGACCGGGCTTCCGTTGGAATTGGATGAAGTGAATGGTGACCCTGCGATGTTCGCTTCCTTGGATCGCATCGACAGCAGTGGGCACTACGAGCCCGGCAATCTCCAAGTTGTTTGTCGCTTCGCGAATTTTTGGAAGGGCGCTCAGGATAACGCTGAGTTCAAGCGGCTGATCGACGTGCTAAGGTCTACTGAGGTTGGCTGAGACCTCCCCAGAGCGACACTCTACTGTCCAGCAAATAGCTCTGTTGTTGACCCTGATCCAAAACACTGTGGGGCAAACGCTGTGTTGGGTTTTCTGTGGCCAACACATTGATTCCAAACACTGTGTTCGACACAGCTTTTTCAGCCATCAATCCCCACAGTAACGCACTACAAAACTGTGCGATGAGTGTGCAACGCACGAAGTGAAAACTGTGAGATGGATAGTCTATTGATTTTGCTTTGAAAAATGGTGCCCGGGGGCGGAATCGAACCACCGACACGAGGATTTTCAATCCACTGCTCTACCCCTGAGCTACCCGGGCACGGGAACGGCGTTTGCCGTTGGGTGCAGGCCTTCTATGACTTGCCAAACGCCGTGTCCAGAGGCTTTTTCAGATTTTTTCAGTGTGGGCGATCCTTGATTTCGACAGCATCCTGAATCTCACCATCAAGGTCTTCCTCGCGCTGCGACGGAACCGCATAGGAGCCGTTCAGCCACTTGGCCAGATCAATGTCCGCGCAGCGTTTCGAACAAAATGGACGAAACCGTTGGACCGTATCTTCTCCGCAGATCGGACAGCTCATTTCAGGACCTCCGACAATGGAATGCGGCCACGTTTGCGCTGCAACTCGAAATGCCCCAGCGGTGTCCAGCCGGCAAGAACGGTTTCTTCGCTGTCTGCCCTAAAGGCAGCGCGGAGTGCGGATTCGAATCCGCGCCGGTCTTTCTTGGGCATCGGCGCAAGGTCCAGCGTGATCTGCCCGCCCAGCCCCCGCACGCGCAGGGCACGCGGCAGTTCCTTGGCGCAGGCGAAATTGGCCTTTGTTCCCGCCGCCAGCGAGCTATCCGAACCGGTGTTCACGTCCACGGCCACCAACGCCCGGGTGGGCTCGATATACATATGCGCCCCACCCATCAAGGGATGGGATGCGCCGCGTGCGGTGTCCAACGCCTCGAGTACGCCATGGTCCGCGAACCCGCCCGCCTGGGTCGAAACCTCGGCGGGCTCCACCCATTCGCGCCAGGCGAGGACATGCGGCGCGTCACCCTGAGACAGCGTTTCCGGCGCGTTTCCGGTGTCATTCACGACCTGTTCGGCCAGCGCTCGCATGGCGGCGATGTCTTCGGCGATCTCATCGGCATCCGCGCCCTGGCAACCGGAGCGCAGGATCAGACCGAAGGGGCTGCCGTCCATCTGCTCATGCGCGATCACCAGCAGCCGGTCGCGCTCCTCGTCATCGCGGATTGAGCGGGAGATGTTCAGCCCGGGCGCATCCGGCGTGACGATGGCATAGCGGCTTTTGAACAGGATGCGGTTTGTCACCGGCAGGGCCTTGCCCGGCTCGGCATAACCCGTGACCTGCACCAGCAGCATTTCGCCCGGCGCCAACCCTTTGACCTGCCGAAGGAAAGCCGGACCATCCGGGGTGCTCAGGAACATTCCGCCCTGCCCCTTGACTGGCCGCTCGGCCCGGGCCCGATAGATAGTCCCAGGGGCAGGCGCATCGGCGGCGATCAGGAAATCATCCAGTTTGCCATCCACCATCAACGCGGCGGCTTCGCGGCCCTGAATGTGATCCAGGATGATCGTTCGACCTTTCATGATGCCTCGCGATACAGAGGGTAGCCGATGCCTTGCAACAGCCCGGCGGTTTCCGCCAGGGGCAGCCCGACGATCCCGGTGAACGAACCCGAGATCCATGGAATGAACGCACCCGCGGGACCCTGAATGGCATAGCCACCCGCCTTGCCCTGCCAATCGCCGGTGGCGAGATAGGCGTTGATTTCCACGTCCGAAAGACGCTTGACCTTGACTTGGCTGACAACGTCGCGTTGCAGCACCCGATTACCGCGACGCACCGCAACCGAGGTGATCACTCGGTGGCGACGTCCCGACAGGGCAAGCAGGAACTCGGCGGCCTGGCCGGCATCTTCGGGCTTGCCCAGTATGCGTCGGCCCAGCGCAACCGTCGTGTCGGCGCACAAGACGATATCGTCCGGGTTCGCCTGCACGGCATGCACCTTCTCGCGGGCAATGCGCGCGCAATACCGCAAGGGCAATTCCCCCTTGCGCGGCGTCTCGTCGATGTCGGGGGCAGAAATCGTATCGGGCTGCACGCCAAGCTGCGCCAGCAGGTCCAGCCGTCTGGGGCTGCCCGATCCCAGGATGAACGCCATTGCGGCAGGCGTTACTTGAAGCGGTAGTTGATCCGACCCTTGGTCAGATCATAGGGGGTCATCTCGACCTGAACACGGTCGCCGGCCAGAACGCGGATGCGATTCTTGCGCATCTTGCCTGCCGTATGTGCGATGATTTCATGGCCGTTTTCCAGCTCGACCCGAAACGTCGCATTGGGCAGGAGTTCCTTCACGACACCGGGAAATTCGAGCGTATCTTCCTTGGCCATGTTGTCTCCATTGTTGCGTTGTCCCGCGGAATCCGCGGGTGTGCGCTTAAATGGTCCCGTTTTGCCAATTTTTCAAGGGCGGAATCGCCTAAAGGCGCGACAATGTGACCGATTGGACGCGGGGATCCTGTTCCGACCAGTGTGACCGGTTCAGAACCCCGCCATCAGCCCGCACATGTGCGATCGCGTCCAGATCGACCTCGGCATAGGTCCAGCCCGGCCGGTTCAAGCTGCCTTGTGCCAGAACGCCGGTTTCGGGGAAGCCCACATCGGGCGGGCCGAACACTCCGCCCATGCCGGTGTTCTTGTCGACCGTCTCAGACCAGTCATTGTCGCCGACCAGCGAGGCCATCGCGGTCACACATTGGTTTTCCAACGCCCGCGCCATCGCACCGATGCGAACGCGCCAATAGCCCGACAGGGCCTCGGTGCAGGACGGAACAAGGATAAGGTCCGCCTCGGACAGGGCGCGGCCGAGTAGAGGAAACTCGCTGTCATAGCAGATCAGAATGCCGATCTTGCCCAACGCCGTGTCGAACAGTTTCAGCGGCCCTCCCGGCGCGATTTTCCAAGGGGTGCGCTCGAACCGGGTCATGATCTGCTTGTCCTGGTGGTCGTGGCCACCGGCGGGCGAGTAGAACGCGGCCCGGTTCACGGGGCGGCCCCGCCCTGCATTCACCGGCGCGGACGCGCCCAGAATGTAAGCATTGTACTCGACAGCAAGGCGCCGGTGCAGGGTGTGGACTTCCTCCATCCGGTCGGAAACGGCCTGGATCGAGCGCTCCAGGTCGCCGGCCACCTCAGCACCATCCAGAGTTGACAGCTCCATTGCACCGTATTCCGGGAACACCAGCAACTGCGCGCCCTGCCCCGCGGCCTGCGCAACCCAGTCGGCCAGCTTGTCTTCATACTGCGCCCAACTATCCAGCCAGCTGAGAGGGTATGCGGCGGTGGCAAGTTTCATCCTGCGGGTCCTGTCCAACGAATTCGCACGAACTCTATGGGCGGGATTGCTGGGTGTACAGGTCCTTCGGCAGGGCGAAAGGTCCCGGATCAAGGCGCGATCCGATTGAAATCTGACGATACTTCTCTAACCTGCGGGTCTGAACCCTGTTTGCCCGGAGATTCCGACCATGACCCGCGTCATCGCGCTCGTTCTTGCCGCCTTCACCGCCACCTCCGCTTGGTCACAGCAGTTGATAGACAAGGGGTTCGTCGAAGGCTGGAACATCATGATGGATCCCAATCTGGGTAACGGCTGCCTGATCCAAACGGTGTATCAGGACCTGTCGGTGGTGCGTCTGGGCTATGACGCGCTGGACAATCGGGGCTATTTCACCGTTTTCCACAAGGGTTGGGGCGACATCGAGCCCGGCAAATCCTATCCGATTCGGTTCGAGTTGGATGGCAAGAGCTTTGACGCCACCGCCATCGGCTTCAAGCAGGATCGGGTGCCCGGTGCGACCGTGTTCTTCACCGACCGGAACTTTGTTACCGCCATCGCTCGGAACAAGACGATGACGGTCTACAATCCGGCGGGCGAACGGGTTTTGGCGATCGACCTGAAAGGCACCGCCAAGGCACTGGACTATGCCCGCGACTGCCAGAACAAGAAGCTCTAGCGAATCGGATCGAACACCGCGTCCGAGGCGGTACAGTCCCGGATCACGTCCCGCCCGCAGGGCACCGGGTCCAGTTCGCGTGACAGGCAGATTCGTACTTCTTCGATGTATCCGCTGTTGCAGGTGACGGTGATCATGTCGGGTTCCAGCCCCGGGTTGGCTTTGACAAAGGCCTCCTCGACCACGCGCGCCGGCAGTTTGACCGGCTTGTCCAGCTTGCGGAACACCGCAGGGCGGTTGATACGCTCATAGGCCTGCCGCGACAGCGCGTAATAGTCTGCCGCGGACAGGCCCGAACAGGTGCCGTGTTTCTTCCACTGATGCCAGGCCAGGCCGGAACTGCCCTGAATATCCTGCATTTCACGGGTCTTCCCGCGAGAGGGCGGCGCTTTGGGCGTTGGGCAATACGACGGCCAGCCTTGGTGATATTGCGGCCACAGCCCGTGCAGGATCCAGCCGTGATCGTGGCGCGCATCGCATTGGTCGGACCCCCGCGCGTCACCCTCGCGGGCGCACCAGTTGGGCGACCAACTCAGCGACAACACGTAATAGTCGAATTCCCCTGCCTTCTCGCCCTCGGCCAGCGCGGCCACCGCACTGAACGCCCACAGAACCACCCAACGCATTCGCCTCTTCCCTTCCGGCTTTTGCGCGACTATATACGCCCCGAGTTCCCCGACAACGGAAACCTGCCCCAAGACCTCGGGGCCGCCGAATTCCGGCGACGGGACAGATGTATTCAAAGGAGACGGGCTCATGGCAAAACCCCTGATGGCCAAGGCGACCGCCGTGTGGCTGGTGGACAATACCACGATCAGCTTCAAGCAGATCGCGGATTTCGTGGGCATGCACGAGCTGGAAATTCAGGGCATCGCCGATGGCGATGTGGCCGCCGGCGTCAAAGGGTTCGACCCGATCGCCAACAACCAGCTGACCCAGGAAGAGATCGACAAGGCCGAGAAGGATCCGCTGCACAAGCTGAAGCTAAAGTTCAACCCGGCCGCGGCCGGCGAGGAAAAACGCCGCGGGCCTCGCTATACCCCGCTGTCCAAGCGGCAGGACCGTCCCAACGCGATCCTGTGGCTGGTCAAGTTCCACCCCGAACTTTCCGACGGCCAGATCTCGAAACTGGTCGGCACCACCAAGCCGACGATCCAGTCGATCCGCGAGCGCACCCACTGGAACATCGCCAACATGCAGCCGATCGATCCGGTGGCTCTGGGCCTGTGTAAACAGTCCGAACTGGATGCAGCCGTTCAGAAGGCCGCTGCCAAGAAGGCCGCCGAAGGTGGAGTGATGAGCGATGACGAGCGCCGCAAGCTGGTCTCGACCGAACAGTCGCTGGAGATGGACGCCGCGCCCAAGATCCCCACGGCAATCGAGGGGCTGGAAACCTTCTCGCTGTCCGATGACGACGAAGAAGAAAAGGACGCGGAACCGATCGTCGATGCCGACAGCTTCTTCAACCTGCCCAAGGGCGGTGCCGAAGAAGACGACGAGGATGACCATCGCAACTAATCAGATTTGGGCCCCGACCGCGCAGGTACGGGGCCTTTTTCATCGGAACGGATTATGCTGAACATACTGTCCAAAGTCGTCGGGCCGCACCGGGCGGTCTCGATCTACGCATTCATGAAAACCAAGGGACTGGTCATTCTCGGTGGCGTCAGCGTCATCGGAGTGGCGGCGGCCCTGCTGTTGCTGAGCGGTGATGGCAGGCATGAACACGAGGCCTTCCTGACCGTGCCGGTCCTGTCGGCGACGCCGATCAACGGTGACCTGAAGAACGGGGTGATTGCTTCGGTGCGCCTGCCGGATGGGTCTGCCGCTTCGATCACGGCGACCGAGGCCCTGATCGCGCAGACCGTCGGCACGACCGCCTGCATTGAAAAGCGCGTCTACATGGATAGCGGCGAACCGCGATACCGGTTCAAGCTGCCGAAATATTGCGCGGGCAGTTGATCGGCCGGCGGGCTACGCCACCCGGACCGTCGCCGGGTGGCATGCGTTTCACAGCATCTGGAACAGGAAACCTGCCGCGATCGCGCCGCTGATGCCAAGGCCCAGGTAGGCCGCAAAGACACGTGCTTTGACCAGCGACCACACCGCAGCCATGGCCGGGATCGAGCTGACCGCGCCCGCGATCATGAACGACATAGCCGCGCCGGCGCTCATCCCCTGTTCCATCAGCCCGGCCAGCAGCGGCGGCGCGACATACGAGTTCAGATAGGCGGGCATGCCCACGAAGGCCGCGATTACGATCGGAACCACGCCCTCGCCCCCGACCGCGCGCGCGATCAGGTCCGCCGGAACATAGCTGACCAGCAGCGCCTCGAGCACATAGGCAAAGGCCATCCATTTCAGAAGGAACAGGGCATTCTGCACGAATTCGGCCCGGAACCGGGCGCGGCGCTCGGGCACCTGCCAGAACTTCCACACGGGCTTCTCGTTTTGCTTCGGGGCGCAGCCACAGCATCCGGCCGGCTCGTACCGGCGCAACGGCCGGGAGAACGCCCCGCGACGCATCAGAAAGCGCACGGCAAAGCCTCCGAACAGGCCCAGGGCCACCGCGGCCGCGGCCTTGCCGATGGCAAAGGGCCAGCCCAGCGCACCGGCGGTGATCAGCAGGGTCGGCGGGTCGATCAGAGGCGAACTGAGCCAGAACGCCATCACCGCCGACAACGGCGCGCCAAGGGCCAGCAGGCCGGCGATGAACGGAATTACCTCGCAGGAACAGAACGGCGCCAGCCCGCCGAACAGGGCGGCCAGAAAGATCATCCGGGCTTCGCGCCCCTCAAAGGCGCGGGCCACCATCGTTTCCGCTCCCGTGGCCTTGAGATACGAAAGCAACAGAACCGCAAACAGGATGTACTGACCGGTATGCGCCAGCGCCCTTCCCGCGAAGCTGACGACAGCGACCCAATTGCCCGGGTCCAGCACGGCAACCAAGGCAAGGATCGCCACAATCGGCGCCCAAGGGGTCTTGAGATAGTCGGTCAGGCGCTTGCCAGCCGCCTTTGGGGTCTGCGTCAACTCAGCCATCGTTGGCGACCTTTCCTTGCTGGTCCGCGCAGCATTCGCTGAGAATGAACTGCGCGAGGTTCTTCAGTTCGTGGAAACAGGCCCGGTTGATCGTGCTGCGCCCCACTTTTTCCTGTTCGACCACGCCGCCGGCGGCCAGAAACCGCAGGTGATGGGCCAGGGTCGACGGGGCGATGCCGGTCCGGCTCTGGATTTCTCCGACGCTCAGCCCGTCTTCGCCGGCGCGCACCAGGGTCTTGAGCACCTGCAATCGGGCTTCGGACCCCATGGCCGAAAACCCTGCTGCCGCTTTTTCCCACATGCTCTACCCCCCATTAAACTAGATTTCTAGTTTTATAGAATTATTATCAGAGACATGTCAATGCCGGAAGAGGGTGATCAAGGATAAGTCCAGATTGCCCGCACCTTAGGTCCACCCTATAACGAGGTATGGGGATTTCAGTTGACACCTTCTTTCTGAAGCCGGACGGGCAAGGCACGCTGCAGGCGCAGATCCAGCAGATGATCGCCGAGGGCATCCTGTCGGGGCGATTTCACGTGGGCGAAAAGCTGCCCTCGTCACGCAAGCTGGCCGCACATCTGGGCGTCAGCCGCATCACCGTGACGCTGGCCTATACCGAGCTGCTGGCGAATGACTATCTGACGGCCAGGGGGCGATCGGGCTATTATGTGTCCGAGAACGCGCCGGTTCCGCCGAAATACACGCCGGTCCAGCGCGGCGCCGAGACTGTCGACTGGGACAGGGCGCTGGCCCGCCGGTTTTCGGACGGCGACGTTCTGACCAAACCGCAGGACTGGCGGGACTACCGCTATCCGTTCATCTACGGTCAGCCCGACCGCACCCTGTTCGACCATGCCAACTGGCGGCTGTGCGCGGTGCGAGCACTGGGGCACAAGGATTTCGACTCACTGACCGGCGACTATGTGGATCAGGACGACCCGCTGCTGGTCGAATTCATCGCCCGCCACACGCTGCCCCGCCGTGGCATCGCGGCCCGGCCCGAGGAAATCCTGATCACGCTGGGCGCGCAGAACGCGCTGTGGCTGACCTCGCGCATCCTTCTGGGACACGGGCGCAAGGCAGCGATCGAAGATCCCAGCTATTACGCGCTGCATGAATTGCTGCGCTGCTCGGATGCCACCATGGCGGCGCTGCGCGTCGATCAGGACGGGCTGCCGCCCGACGCCATCCCCGATGACACCGATGTCATCTACACCACGCCCAGCCACCAATGCCCCACCACGGCGACCATGCCCGTGGCGCGGCGCCACGACCTGCTGGAACGCGCCCGCGCGCTGGACGCAATGATCGTCGAAGACGACTATGAATTCGAGATGGCCTTTCTGGGCGCCCCCTCCCCGGCGCTCAAGTCCTTGGACAAGGACGGCCGCGTGATCTATGTCGGCAGTTTCTCCAAATCGCTGTTTCCGGGTCTGCGGCTGGGCTACATGGTCGGGTCCGAGGCCTTCATCCGCGAGGCGCGCGCCCTTCGGTCGCTGGTGTTCCGGCATCCGCCGGGCCACATCCAGCGCACCGCGGCCTATTTCCTGTCGCTGGGGCACTATGACGCCCAGATCCGCCGCATGTCCAAAGCCCTGTTGCACCGCCGGCAGACCATGGAAGAGGCCATCGAGCGGCACGGGCTGACCGTCGCCGGACGCGGGGTGTTCGGCGGTTCGTCGATGTGGATGCGGGCCCCCGACCATGTCGATACCGCCGAACTGGCGCGGCAGTTGCAGAAACAGGGTGTTCACATCGAGCCCGGAGCGCCGTTTTTTTCCGGCCCGAACCGTCCGCGCAACTTCTACAGGCTGGGCTATTCCTCGATTTCGTCCGACCGCATTCCCGACGGGATCGCCAGGATCGCCGGGGCGATTCAGGCAACCTGACCGCGCTCTGGACCTAAGCCGACTGCCCGACTGGCCCTAACCCGGTGGCCGGCATTGCGCCAAAACCTATGGCGACCCAGGCGGCGCGCCTGCCTGTTTTCACCCCTGTTCGGAGATCGCCCAGATGAAAATGACCACGGAAGAGGCCTTTGTAAAAACCCTTCAGATGCACGGGATCGAACATGCGTTCGGGATCATCGGTTCGGCCATGATGCCGATCTCGGACCTGTTCCCCAAGGCAGGAATCATGTTCTGGGACTGCGCTCACGAAGGATCGGCTGGCATGATGGCCGACGGCTACACCCGCGCAACCGGCAAGATGTCGATGATGATTGCGCAGAACGGCCCCGGCATCACCAACTTCGTCACTGCCGTGAAGACCGCCTACTGGAACCACACACCGCTGCTGCTGGTCACGCCGCAGGCCGCGAACAAGACCATCGGTCAGGGTGGCTTTCAGGAAGTCGAGCAGATGAAACTGTTCGAGGACATGGTCGCCTATCAGGAAGAGGTCCGCGACCCGTCGCGCGTGGCCGAGGTGCTGAACCGGGTCATCATGAAGGCCAAGCGCGCCAGCGCCCCGGCCCAGATCAACATCCCACGTGATTTCTGGACCCAGGTGATCGACATCGAACTGCCCGCCATCGTCGAGTTCGAGCGCCCCTCGGGCGGTGAAACCGCCGTGGCCCAGGCGGCCGAGCTGCTGTCGAAGGCGAAGAACCCCGTTATCCTGAACGGTGCCGGCGTGGTTCTGTCCAAGGGCGGGATCGAAGCCTCGAAGGCGCTGGCCGAGCGTCTGGATGCCCCGGTCTGCGTCGGCTACCAGCACAACGACGCCTTCCCCGGCAGCCACCCGCTGTTCGCCGGCCCGCTGGGCTACAACGGGTCCAAGGCTGCGATGGAGCTGATCAAGGAGGCCGACGTTGTGCTGTGCCTCGGCACCCGCCTGAACCCGTTCTCGACCCTGCCGGGCTATGGCATGGAATACTGGCCAGCCGACGCCAAGATCATCCAAGTTGACATCAACCCAGACCGAATCGGCCTGACCAAGACGGTCACCGTGGGCATCGTGGGTGACGCGGCCAAGGTGGCGACCGGCATCCTGAACCAGCTGAGCGACACCGCGGGCGACGAAGGTCGCGCCGAACGCAAGGCGAAGATCGCCGAAAAGAAATCGCGCTGGGCCCAGCAGCTGACCAGCATGGACCACGAGGACGACGACCCGGGCACCACCTGGAACGAGCGCGCCCGTGCCGCCAAGCCCGACTGGATGAGCCCCCGCATGGCCTGGCGCGCCATTCAGGCCGCCCTGCCGAAAGAGGCAATCATCAGCTCGGACATCGGCAACAACTGCGCCATCGGCAACGCCTATCCGTCCTTCGAGGCGGGCCGCAAATACCTCGCGCCGGGCCTGTTCGGCCCCTGCGGATATGGCCTGCCGGCCATCGTCGGCGCCAAGATCGGCTGCCCGGACGTGCCGGTCGTGGGCTTTGCCGGTGACGGCGCATTCGGCATCGCGGTGAACGAACTGACCGCGATCGGCCGCGAGGAATGGCCCGCCGTGACCCAGATCGTGTTCCGCAACTACCAGTGGGGCGCCGAAAAGCGGAACTCGACCCTGTGGTTTGACGACAACTTCGTGGGGACCGAGTTGGACACAAAGGTCTCGTATGCCGGCATCGCGCAGGCCTGCGGCCTGAAGGGCGTGGTGGCCCGCACCATGGATGAACTGACCGCAGCCTTGGCACAAGCGATCGAAGATCAGAAGAACGGCATCACCACCCTGATCGAAGCCTTGATCAACCAGGAACTGGGCGAACCGTTCCGCCGCGATGCGATGAAAAAGCCGGTGGCGGTGGCCGGCATCAGCCGCGACGACATGCGGCCGCAGACCGGCGCCTGACGCGACCGGGCGCCTGAAACCCGATCATCGCCCGGGCCACGGGCGGTGATCCGCACGTCGACGCACCGGCCCAAACGGCGCAAGCCTCTGGATCGGGACGGGGAATTGCCTAGAGTAGCGTCAAGATAGAACCGCCTGCGCAACATTGGCGGCCATGAGCCACAGGGAAACACATGAGCCAACCAAAGCTGGATACGTCACCCGAAGTTTCGGACGAGGTCCGCAAGACCACCTGCTACATGTGCGCCTGCCGCTGCGGGATCAACGTGCACCTCAAGGATGGCAAGGTCGCCTATATCGAGGGCAACCGCGACCACCCCGTGAACAAGGGCGTGCTGTGCGCCAAGGGCAGCGCGGGGATCATGCAGGTGAACGCCCCGTCCCGGCTGCGCAAACCGCTGCGTCGCGTCGGGCCGCGTGGCTCGGGTGAATTCCGCGAAATCGAGTGGGACGAAGCGATCAGCACCGCCGTCGGCTGGCTGCACGAACTGCACGAAACCGCACCTCAGAAACTGGCGTTCTTCACGGGTCGCGACCAAAGCCAAAGCTTCACCTCGTTCTGGGCCCAGAATTTCGGCACACCAAACTATGCCGCGCATGGTGGGTTCTGTTCGGTCAACATGGCGGCAGGCGGAATCTATACGATGGGGGGTGCTTTCTGGGAATTCGGACAGCCCGACTGGGACCATACCAAGCTGTTCATGCTGTTCGGGGTGGCCGAGGACCACGACAGCAACCCCATCAAGATGGGGATCGGCAAGATCAAGGCGCGCGGCGCACGCGTGATCGGCGTGAACCCGGTCCGCTCGGGGTACAACGCGGTTGCCGACGACTGGGTGGGGATAACTCCGGGCACCGACGGGCTTTTCATCCTGTCGCTGATCCATGTGCTGATGAAAGCCGGCAAGATCGATTTGGACTATCTTAGCCGCTATACCAACGCACCCGTTCTGGTGAATGCCCAGGAAGGCCCGGAAAAGGGTCTGTTTCTGCGCGACGTCGACGGCAAGCCGCTTGTGATCGACCGCATTACCGGGCAGCCTGCGGCATTCGACAAACCCGGCGTGCGCCCCGACCTGTCGGCGCAATACATACGCGATGGCGTCACCCACAGGCCGGTCTTCCACCTGATGGCCGAACGTTACCTCAGCGACGAATACGCGCCGGAAGCCGTTGCCGACACATGCGGCATCCCGGCCCAACGCATCCGGGCCATCGCCGCCGAACTGGCCCGCGTCGCCTTTGACGAGGCGTTCGAGCTGGACCAGGAATGGACAGACTTCCGCGGCGAGACGCACAGCAAAATGGTGGGGCGGCCGGTCAGTTTCCATGCCATGCGCGGCATTTCGGCCCATGCCAACGGGTTTCAGACCTGTCGTGCGCTGCACAGCCTGCAGATCCTGCTGGGCACGGTCGAAGTTCCCGGCGGCTTCCGGTTCAAACCGCCCTATCCCAAACCCGTCGAGGCCCACCCTACACCACATGGCGATCGCCGCCCCGGCCGACCGCTGGATGGTCCGCATCTTGGCTTTCCCCGCGGCCCCGAGGACCTCCTGCTGGACGACTGCGGCACGCCGCAGCGCATCGACAAAGCCTTCACTTGGGAAAACCCCATGTCAGCCCACGGGCTAATGCACATGGTGATATCGAATGCGGCGGCGGGTGATCCCTACAAGATCGACACGTTGTTCATGTACATGGCGAACATGTCGTGGAACTCGACCATGAACACCAGCGGCGTGATCGAGATGCTGACCCGCCGGAACGAAGACGGCAAATATGCCATCCCGCGCATCATCTACTCCGATGCCTATTCCTCGGAAATGGTGGCTTATGCCGACCTGATCCTGCCCGACACCACGTATCTCGAGCGTCACGACTGCATTTCGCTGCTCGACCGCCCGATCTGCGAGGCCGACGCCGCCGCCGACGCGATCCGCTGGCCGGTCATCGAACCCGACCGCGACGTGCGTGGCTTTCAATCGGTTCTGATCGAACTGGCCAACCGCATGAAACTGCCGGGCTTCACCAACGAGGATGGAAGCCCGAAATGGACCGACTATGCCGACTACATGGTCAACCACCAGCGCAAACCAGGCATCGGCCCGCTGGCCGGCTTCCGCGGCGCCGATGGCTCGCAGGTGGGGCGCGGCGATGTGAACCCCGACCAGCTGAACCGCTACATCGAAAACGGTGGGTTTTTCGTCGAGCACATTCCCGATGCGGCGCTCTACTACAAACCCTGGAACACTGCGTATCAGGACTGGGCGGTGGGAATGGGCCTGTATGACAGCCCTCAACCCTACCTGTTCCAACTCTATTCCGAGCCGATGCGCAAATTCCAGCTGGCCGCTGAAGGTCACGGCGACCGCCAGCCGCCCGACCACCTGCGCGACCAGATCAGACACAAAATGGATCCACTGCCCATCTGGTACGAAACCGACCAGACCGGCAACGATGGCTATACCATCAACGCCCTGACCCAGCGCCCGATGGCAATGTATCACAGCTGGGGCAGCCAGAACGCGTGGCTGCGCCAACTGCATGGACGCAACCCGCTTTATGTCCCCACCAAACTGATGCGGGAGCACGGGCTGAAAGACGGCGACTGGGCTCGCGTCACCTCCCCACACGGCGAAATCACTGTGCCGGTCATGGAGATGGCCGCGCTCAACGAAAACACCGTCTGGACATGGAACGCCATCGGCAAACGCAAGGGCGCCTGGGCCCTGCAGCCCGACGCGCCCGAGGCGAACAAGGGCTTCCTGCTCAACCACCTGATCCACGAACTGCTGCCGCCCAAGGGCGACGGCCTGCGCTGGGCAAATTCCGACCCGATCACGGGACAGGCCGCCTGGTTTGACCTGAAGGTCAAGATCGAAAAAGCCGAAACACCGGCAGACGCCCAAAGCCAACCGGAATTCCCGCTAATCAAATCTCCGGTCGGCACCGGCCCCAAGGATCTTGCGTGGAAGGTCGGCAAATGACCCTGCCCCGTCCTTCATCTGGCCCGAAATATCCCGGGGGTGAATTGAGCCGCCAGGCTCAAGAGGGGGCTGGCACCCTCACCTCTCCCGGCCCGGAACACGAGCAGACACTATGACCCAACTCCCCCAATCCACCGAACGAAAGATGGGCCTGGTCATCGACCTGGACACCTGCGTGGGCTGTCATGCCTGCGTGATCTCCTGCAAGGGCTGGAACACCGAGAATTACGGCGCCCCCTTGTCCGATCAGGACGCCTATGGAGCCGACCCCTCGGGCACATTTCTGAACCGGGTGCACTCCTACGAGGTGCAGCCGGCGGAAGGTGCCGCCCAACTGATCCATTTCCCCAAATCCTGCCTGCATTGCGAGGATGCGCCCTGCGTCACCGTCTGCCCAACCGGCGCCAGCTACAAGCGGGTCGAGGACGGGATCGTGCTGGTCAATGAAAGCGACTGCATCGGTTGCGGCCTGTGCGCCTGGGCCTGCCCATATGGCGCGCGCGAACTGGACGCCGCAGAGGGCGTCATGAAGAAATGCACCCTGTGTGTCGATCGCATCTACAACGACAACCTGCCCGAGGAAGACCGCGTTCCCGCCTGCGTGCGGACCTGCCCCGCGGGCGCCCGTCATTTCGGCGACCTGGGCGACCCCGACAGCGCGGTCAGCCAACTGGTGGCCGAGCGCGGCGGCATGGATCTGATGCCTGAAATGGGCACCAAACCCATCAACAAATACCTGCCACCCCGCCCCAAGGACACGGTCGAAGACCAGATCGACATCCTGGCGCCCCTGCTGGCGCCGGTCGCCGACGAGCCGAAGGGCTTTCTTGGCTGGCTGGACAAGGCATTGGAGAAGCTCTGACATGCATCCCGCACCCTCTGTCATCGTGTTCACAACCCTGTCGGGGCTGGGCTTCGGCCTGATGTTTTTTCTGGGCCTGGGCTTGCCGAATGTCTCGGGTTGGGTGGCGTTCGTGTTCTTCGCCATCGCCTATGCGCTGGCGGTGGGCGGGCTTCTGGCCTCGACCTTTCACCTCGGCCATCCCGAACGCGCGCTCAAGGCGTTCAACCAATGGAAGACCAGCTGGCTCAGCCGCGAGGGCTGGTGCGCGGTTCTGGCCCTGATGGTCATGGGGCTCTATGCTATCGGCGTGGTTTTCCTCGGCCAGCGTTGGGCCGAGCTGGGCCTGCTGGGATCGCTGCTGTCGCTGGCGACCGTATTCACGACTGCGATGATCTACACGCAGCTCAAAACGATCCCGCGCTGGAACATGAAGCTGACCCCGGCCATGTTTCTCAGTTTCAGCCTGGCGGGCGGGGCGCTTTTGGCGGGGCAGACGGCCCTGGCCATTCCACTGCTGCTGATCGCGGCCCTGATCCAGATCCTGTACTGGCGTCAGGGCGACCAGGCTTTCGCGAATGCGGGCACCACGCTCGCCACGGCCACCGGTCTGGGCGACCGCGGCACCGTGCGCGCCTTCGAGCCCCCGCATACGGGCACCAACTATCTGCTGCGGGAGTTCGTGCACGTCGTAGGACGCAAACATGCCGAAAAGCTGCGGGTGATTTCCTTTGGTCTGGCCTTCGTGCTGCCCGTGCTTCTGCTGGCGCTACCGTTCAACCACCTGTTCGCCGCGCTGGCGGTGCTGTCGCACCTTGCTGGCGTGGCCGTTTCCCGATGGCTGTTCTTTGCCCAGGCCGAACATGTGGTCGGCCTGTACTACGGCAAGCGCTGACGAGAGACCCCCGGCCGCTCACTCCCGGAGGCAGGCGGGCGGACAGCCCGCGCCGGATCAGAGAAGGCCCGCGTGGCGCATCGCCGCGTCGATGGCCTGCTTTGTGCCGTCCTCCAGCGTCGTCAGCGGCGAGCGCACCTCTTCCGAGCACAGGCCCAGCTTGCTGAGGGCATATTTGGCACCGACAAGGCCGGGTTCGATGAAGATCGCCTCGTGCAGCGGCATCAGGCGGTCCTGGTACTCCAGCGCCGTGGCGTAATCGCCCGCCAGTGTTGCCTGCTGGAACTCGGCACATAGTTTCGGCGCCACGTTCGCGGTGACCGAGATGCAGCCGACCCCGCCATGGGCGTTGAAGCCCAGCGCCGTCGCGTCCTCGCCCGACAGTTGGATGAAATCGGTACCGCAGGTGGCGCGCTGCTGGCTGACCCTGGCCAGATCGCCGGTGGCGTCCTTGACGCCGACGATCCGCGGCAGCTGGGCCAGTTCGCCCATCGTCTGCGGGGTCATGTCGATGACCGACCGGCCGGGGATGTTGTAGATGATGATCGGAATGTCGGCGCAGTCGTGCAAGGCGCGGAAATGGGTCAACAGCCCCCGTTGGGTGGGCTTGTTGTAATAGGGCGTCACGACCAAAGCGGCATCGGCGCCGACCTTCTGCGCGAATCGCACGAAGCGGATCGCCTCGACCGTGTTGTTCGACCCGGCCCCGGCAATTACCGGCACGCGCCCCGCGGCGGCCTTGACCACCTCGGCCACCACGGTTTCGTGTTCCTCGTGGCTCAGCGTCGGGCTCTCGCCGGTCGTGCCCACCGGCACCAGACCGGTCGACCCTTCGGCAATCTGCCATTCCACCAATTGTTTGAGCGTATCCAGGTCCAACTCGCCGTTGCGGAACGGGGTGACAAGAGCTGGCATCGAGCCTTTGAACATGGAACGCTCCTTGAGGTTCAATCGTGTGATGTGCGTCGCGGGCCGATACGAATTTAGGTTTCTTGAGTTGATCCCGGCGGCGCAAGGTTTATCCTGAATGGCTGTATCCACGGTTGGTCGGGAAATGCAAGGGATGACACGGATTCTGGCACTGATTGCCACGGCGATTCTGGCGATGACGATGCAGATCGGAAACGCGCGCGCCGACAGCGTGGCCGACCTGCGGGCCGGACTGGCGGAAATGCGTGCCGGAGATTGGAACGAAGCCCTGCGCGTCGCAGGCGCGCGCGGCTCGGTTTCGCGCGACATCATCGTGTGGCACTGGCTGCGCCAGGGATTCGGCAGTTCGGGCGACGTTCTGGTATTTCTTGACCGGCGGCCCGACTGGCCCGGACTGGCCTGGTTGCGCCGCAAAAGCGAGCCGACCTTCACCGGCGCCGACCCCGACCGGGTTCTTAAATTCTACCGGGACACCCCTCCGCAAACGGCCGAAGGCGCCCTGAACCATGCCATCGCATTGATGGCGAAGGGACGGGTCGGCGACGCGCAGGCCGATATCGTGACTGCGTGGCGCACCATGCCGATGGGAGAGGGCCTGCAAAAGGACTACGTTGAAAACTTCGGTAAACTGCTGAAACCGCATCATCAGGCCCGGCTGGACCGGATGCTGTGGGACGGGCACCTGATCAGCGCGGCTCAGATGCTGCCGCTGGTGGGCAGCGACTATCGCAAACTGGCCGAGGCCCGGATCGCGCTGCAAAAACGCGCGCCCGGCGTGGATGCCAAGATCGCCGCGGTGCCCAAGGCGCTTGCCGATGATCCGGGGCTGGCCTTCGACCGTTTCGTATGGCGTGACCGCAAGGAACTGGACGACAGCGCCATCGACCTGATGCTGACCCGCTCGACCAGCCCCGAGGCCCTGGGCGAGCCCGACAAATGGGCCGAGGGGCGGCGTCGGCTGGCGCGGCTGGAGATGCGTCAGGGCGATGCGAACCGCGCCTATGCCATTGCCGCCAACCACCACATGACCCCCGAGATGGGCTATGGCTATGCCGACCTCGAGTGGCTGTCGGGGTTTCTGGCCCTGCGCAGGCTGAACGATCCCGACACGGCGGTGCGGCATTTCCAGAATTTCCTCGGCGCGGTTCAATCGCCGATCTCGATGGGTCGGGGCGGGTATTGGCTGGGCCGGGCCTATGCCGCGCAGGGCAACGCCGAGAAAGCCTATGAAGCCTTTGCCTTGGGGGCGGACTATCAGACGTCGTTCTACGGGCTGCTGGCGGCCGAACAAATCGGCCGCCCGTTCGACAACGATCTGGCCAACCCGCGCCGGGCGCCACATTGGAAACAGGCCGATTTTGCGAATTCCAGCGTTCTGAAGGCCGGGTTGCTGCTGCTGCGCGCGGGCGAACGCGACCTTGCCGAACGGTTCCTGACCCATCTGGTCGAGGGGCTGGACCCGGTACAGGCCGGCCAATTGGGCGACCTGGCTATCGAGTTGAACGAGCCGCACCTGGCCGTGATGATCGCCAAGCGCGCGGCGACCGAAGGGGTCGTTCTGCCCGCGGCCTATTACCCGATGCACCCCGTGGCCGACATGCGCCTGCCGATGGCCGAAGAGATGGTTCTGGCCATCGCCCGCCGAGAAAGCGAGTTCGACCCGGTAGTGGTCAGCGGCGCGGGTGCGCGCGGCCTGATGCAGGTGATGCCCGCCACCGCCAAGCTGGTGGCGCAGGAATTGGGCATTCTAAGCGGGCACAAGACCCCTCGGCTGACCGCGGACTGGCAGTACAACGCCAAGCTGGGGGCCAATTACCTTGCCAAATTGGCGGCCGATTTCGACGGAAACGTCGTGATGATGGCCGCCGGCTACAATGCCGGACCGAACCGGCCGATCTCGTGGAGGGAACGCTACGGCGACCCGTTGCGCGGCGAGGTGGACATGATCGACTGGATCGAGACCATCCCGTTTTCCGAGACCCGCAACTATGTGATGCGGGTGACGGAAAGCCTGCCCGTCTATCGCGCGCGGCTGGGCAAGCCGGCGCTGCCTATCCCGTTTTCGAGGGAACTGACCGGATCAACCCTGGCGGCGTTCGCGCCATAGGGTGAACAGCCCCGCGGCCACCACCAGCGCAGCGCCCGCCACCACGGCAGGGCGCAGGGTTTCGTCAAAGATCGTGATCCCCAGGATGGCGCTCCACATCAGGTGGAAATAGGCAAAGGGCTGCACCGCGCTGGCCTCGGCCATCTCATAGCACTTGATCAGCAGCCAGTGCCCCAGAACCCCGGTCACGCACAGCAGGCCCATCCACAGCCAGTCGCGCGGCACCATCGGCTCCCAGAACCACAGGCCGATCGCGGTCATGAACACGGCGCCCACCACGCCGGTCCAAAAAAAACTGGTGGCGGTGCTGTCCTGACGCGCCACATAGCGCGTCAGCAACCCGTAAACCGCGAACATCAACGCCGAGATCAGCGGGATTACCGCCCAAGGGTTGAACACGCCCATCCCCGGCTGAAGGATGATCAGAACGCCGATGCACCCCACCCCGATCGCGGCCCACCGGCGCCAGCCGACCGTCTCGCCCAGAACCGGCCCGCTGAGCGCGGCCACCAGAAGCGGATAGCAGATGAACACCGCCTGGCTTTCGATCAGGCCTAGGATGGTGAACCCATAGACCGCCACGCAGATCTCGCCCGCCAGCAGCAGGCCGCGCAGGATCTGCAACCCCGGCTGCCGGGTCCGCGCCGCAGCGGCCAGACCGCCCGGCGCCCGCGCCGCAAGCGCCAGCACGAAAAGCGCGAAGAACCAGTATCGGATCATCACCACCATGTAGGTGTTGTAGGTGCCCGCCAGGTGACGCGAGATCCCGTCCTGCAGGGCAAACACGATGGTCGCGCCGACCATCAGGGCAATGCCGGCCTTCACGTTGTTCTGCTGGCTCATGGCTTGACCGCCCGGGTCATGTGCCGCTTGCGGCCATAGCCCGGTGCGCGGGCAACCTCGAACCCGGCCTCCTGCAGGCCGCGGCGCACGAATCCGGCCGCCGTGTAGGTGGCCGCCGTGCCGCCGGGGGCAGTGTGATCGGCCACCTGCCGCATCAGGTCTGGCTGCCACAACTCGGGGTTCTTGGCCGGTGAAAACCCATCGAGAAACCACGCATCCGCCTGGCCGGCCCAACCCGGAAGCGTCTCGCGGGCATCCCCTTCGATCACCGTCAAGCGCAATGACCCTAGGTCACAGGTCCCGCCCTGCCACGCGTCCAGAAACCGGCCTGCCCAAGGCGAGATCCGGGGAAAAGCCGCCAGCGCGCGCGCCATGTCGGACGGGTCCATCGGAAACGCCTCGAAACTGGTGAAGGTCAGCGGGCTGCTCTGCCCCGAGGTCTCCCACGCGGCCCAGGCCGTCAGCATGTTCAGCCCGGTGCCAAAGCCCAGCTCAGCGATGTGAAAGCCGGGGGCGAACCGGGCCGGCAGGTCATTGCCCGCCAGAAAGACGTGGCGGGTCTCCTCCAGCCCGTTTTGCAGGCTGAAATAAGGGTCGTCGAACCGGTTCGACACCGGGATGGTTTCGTCCGTCCACGACAATTCGGCGCGCTGGTCTGCCATTAGGGAATCCTGTAGCTAGGCGGCGCGACACTGAACAAGGGAAAGAGGTTTGGCAATGGTCGATGTGACGATCCGCGGCGCCGGGATTTTCGGCCTGTCCATCGCCTGGACCTGCGCCCGGCGTGGTGCCAGGGTTCAGGTCGTTGACCCGTTCGGCCCGGGCGCCGGCTCCAGCGGCGGGCTGGTTGGGGCGCTGGCGCCGCATGTGCCGGAAAACTGGAACGACAAGAAGGCGTTTCAGTTCGAAAGCCTGCTGATGGCCGAACCCTTCTGGACACAAGTCGAGGCCACCGGCGGCGTGTCGCCCGGCTACGCCCGGTTGGGGCGGCTGCAGCCGATCGCCGATCAGCGCGGGCTGGACCTGGCGCATCAACGCGCCGAGACCGCCCGCAGCCTGTGGCAGGGCCGCGCCGATTGGACGGTGCGGCGGGTCGAGGAGGTCGGCGCCTGGTGCCCGCCCAGCCCCACTGGATTTGTCATTCACGACACGCTCAGCGCGCGGATGCACCCGCGCCGGGCCTGTGCCGCGCTGGTGGCCGCCCTGGCCACGATGGGGGTCGAGGTCGCTGCCGAAGCGCCCGACCGGGGCCGGGTGATCCATGCCACCGGCGTGGCCGGGTTGCTTGAGCTGTCGCGGGCCTTCGGCAGGACCGTCGGCAGCGGCGTCAAGGGGCAGGCGGCCTTGCTGCGCTTCAACGCGGGCGACGTGCCGCAGCTGTTTGCCGATGCGATCCACATCGTGCCCCATGCCGACGGGACGCTGGCAATCGGATCGACGTCCGAGCGCGACTATGATGACCCCACCAGCACCGATGCTGCCCTGGACGACGTGATCGAACGCGCCCTGCGCGCGGTGCCGGTGCTGCACGGGGCCGAGGTGATCGAACGCTGGGCCGGTGTGCGCCCCCGCAGCAAAAGCCGCGCGCCGATGCTGGGCGCGCATCCACTGCACAAGGGTCAGTTCATCGCCAATGGCGGGTTCAAGATCGGGTTCGGCATGGCCCCCAAAGTGGCCCAAGTCATGGCCGATCTGGTTCTGGAAGACCGCGACACCATCCCCGAGGGTTTCCGACCCGACGCGTCACTCTGACTGCGCGAAGGCGCAGGCCTGCATGCACTGCCGTCCGTCCGGCCCACGCACCCAGAGGTCATTCCCGTTGCGGCACAACGTGGCCGGTTCGAAATGCATCAGCGGCGACGAGGCCCGAAACGAGAACTCGGCCAGCGGCCCCAGCAGATCGGTCGCCAGCAGCATCAGATGCTGCGCCAGCAACGGGCCATGCACGACCAGCCCGTCATAGCCTTCGACATCGCGGGCATAGTCCAGATCATAGTGAATGCGGTGGCCATTGAAGGTGAGCGCCGAGTAGCGGAACAGCAGCGTCGAATCGAACGTGACGGTGCGCGCATCGGTCTCGTCGGTCCGCGCGACAGGCGGAATCGGCTTACGCGCATCCGCTGCGGGGTCCTGACGATAGACCAGATCCTGCCATTCGGTCAGGCACAGGGTTCCGCCCTGACGGATCTCGTGGCGCAGGGTGACGAAGCCCAAAGGCCCGGTGCGTCCAGTTTTCGTGGTGGCCTGCTCAAGCAACGAGCGGCGCTCGGCCATGGCGCCTGCGCGCAGCGGCGCGTGAAAACGCAGCCGCCCGCCCGCCCACATCCGGCGCGGCAGCCCAAGGTCGGGGATCAGCCCATCCCCTACGGCCGGGTGTCCGTCGCGCCCGAGCTCGGCCGGCGGGCGCGGAGACCAGAAATACAGCTGGTGAAAGAAGGGCGGCAGCGCTGAGCCGGCCTCGATCGATGCGGTTTGACCCAACGCAATCTGCAAGGCCGCAGCGCGGGCAGGGTCCATCACGTCGGTTCGGGTTTCGGCGGAACGGTCGGTCATGGCGGCACCCTAGGCCGCGCCCATCCGGCCGGCAAGATGGCCCATCGGCCTAAAACTCGGCTTCGGCCCGCAACTTCTGCATCAACTCGCGCAGCGTCGCCTCGTATCGGTCGCTGATCAGTCGTCCCTGATCGTCGAATTCGTTCGAACTGTCGGCCAGGTGCAGTTCCGGCCCCGCCAGAACGCGCGGCTGAAACGGCACCATGGACGCCCGCAGGATCATCTGCGCCCGTTCGCCCCCGGCCCGGCCTGCCGCCGCCGACATCACCGCCACAGGCTTGTCGGCCCAGGGCCGCCCCTTGGTGCGACTGACCCAATCCAGCGCGTTCTTCAGCACGCCCGACGGCCCCTTGTTGTATTCGGGCGTCGAGATGACCACCGCATGCGCCTGGGTGATCTGATCCGCCAGTAATTGCACCTTGTCCGGTATCCCGACGCTGTCTTCGAGGTCGCCATCATAGAGCGGCAGGTTCAGATCAGCCTCGATGAACGTGCCAGGATTGAACAGCCGGGCGGCCTCTCGCAGCAGCCTGCGGTTCGTGGCGTTCTTCCGCAACGAGCCGGACAGGCCCAGAAGGATAGGGTCGGACATGGGGAAACTCCATCATCGTGTCTGGTTGCAGTTTAGCCGTTCCAGCCGCTAACCATAGCGCGCTTGACGCGCAGTCAATGTGCAAAAAGAAAGGGTCGCGCGCCGCGACCCCATCGTGTTGTCTGTCGCGTGTCAGGCGTTCCCGCTGGGCACGATCACGATCTCGACCCGTCGGTTCTGTGCCTTGCCCTCGGGCGTCAGGTTCGAGGCGATCGGCTGATTTTCACCCCGCCCGATGGTCGTGATGCGCGCATAGCTGACCCCGTTGGCCTGCAGGATGTCGGCGACCGCATTGGCGCGACGTTCCGACAGGGCCTGGTTGTAGCCCGCATCGCCGTCGCTGTCGGTATGGCCGATGATCTGCACATTGGACTTGGGGTAATTCACAAGGTTCTGACCGACCCGCACCAGATCGGCCCGCAGCGCCGGACGGACAGTGGCGCTGTCGGTGTCGAAGGTGATGTCGTTGGGCACGGTGACGATCAGCCGGTCACCGGCATTCACGATGGTGATGCCGTCATTGGCCAGTTGCTGGCGCAGCTCGGCGGCCTGTTTGTCCAACTGGTTGCCGATCAACCCGCCCCCAGCAGCACCGATGGCCGCCCCGGCCAACGCGCCCAGTCCGGGGTTGGAATCATTGGCGATGGCCCCCACACCAGCCCCGATCAGGCCACCCAGAATGGCGCCCTGCCTGGCGTTCTGGTTCGGGTCGTCCTGCACTCGCAGGGTCCCCGGATCGGTACACGCGCCCAGAATAAGGGCAGCGCTCAGTCCCAGCGGCAGCGCGAATCTGGAAATCGTCATGGAATCACCTTCTGCTCCTGTACCCGTTTTTCGGGCTACTTCGTTGAAGACATTTTATCATGCCAGCAGCAATACGGCTCAAGCGACAAAATGGCGAGATCGGCGAATACCTGCCCGCCGGGGCAAAGAGGGTCAGAAATCGGGCGCGGAGCGGAATTTCATCGACACGCCATCCTCGGGGTGTTTGACGCGCAACTCCTCGGAATGCAGCATCAGGCGCGGAAAATTCCGCGCGGGCCCTTCGGCATAGAACGGATCGCCCAGAATCGGATGGCCAAGCGCCTGCATGTGGACCCGCAGCTGGTGCGAGCGCCCGGTCTTGGGAAACAGGCGGATGCGGGTCGTGTCGCCGTCGTGCCGGACCACGCGCCAATCGGTCACCGCGGGCTTGCCGGTTTCATGGCAGACCATCTGCCGCGGCCGGTTCGGCCAATCCACGATCAATGGCAGATCGACGGTTCCGGCCTTGGGTTCGACCCGCCCCCAGACCCGCGCGACATAGGTCTTGCGGGTCTGCCGGTTCTCGAACTGCTGGCCCAGGTATTTCTGCGCATGCGGCGTCTGGGCAAAGATCATAACCCCCGATGTGTCGCGGTCCAGCCGATGCACCAGCAGCGCCTGGGGAAAGGCCGCCTGAACGCGGGTCAGGAGGCAATCGGCCAGATGCGCCCCCCGCCCGGGCACCGACAGCAAACCCGCCGGTTTGTTCACGACGATTACCTGCGCGTCCTCGTGCAGCACGTCCAGCGGGGTTTGGGGCGGATCATAGGTATCGCTCATGCGCGCTGCCTATCGCAGGGCGTGGGTTCTCGCAACGTCGTCCTTGCGATGGGGGTGCTGTTCGCGCAACTCTCACCCCCAAGCGGAGGAGACGAGATGCACCCGACGATCGAACGCATACAGGAGGTGGTTGCCAAGGGCGACGAGAGCCTGATCCACGAATTGCTGGCCGAAGATGTGCGGTTCATGCCGCCGACCTACTACAGCACTTGGACGGGACGCGCGCCGGTGGCGGCGGTGCTGGCCCATGTAGGCCAGGTGTTTTCCCAGTTCCGCTATCGCCGGATCATGGGCGCGGGCAAGGACTGGGCGCTGGAGTTTCAGTGCAAGGTCGGCGATCTGGACGCGGTGGGCGTGGACCTGATCACTCTGAACGACGACGGGCTGATCCAGACCTTCGAGGTAGTCATGCGCCCATACAAGACCATCGGCGCGCTGCGCGAGGCGATGATGGCGCGCGTGATGACCGACGCCCGTTTCCTGGAATTCAAGTCAGCGTTGGGCTGACCATGGCTGCCCCCGTCGGCGTGGACCAGATCGCCCGACTGCCTCTGCTTCCGCTGCTGGCGGTGCAGGCCTTACTGGTGCGCCAACGCGCGCTGCGACTGCCCGAGCCATCCGGCCCGCGCGAGGGGCGTCATGGAAAAGGCCCCCGACTACGCCTGCTGATTGCCGGCGACAGCTCGGCGGCGGGCGTCGGCGCCGGCACCCAGGATCAGGCGCTCTCGGGGCAATTGATCCGCCAGCTTGCACCGCATTTCAGCGTCGAGTGGTGCCTGATCGCGACCACCGGTCACACCACGCGGGACACGATCGAGGCACTGAGTGACATGACCGATTCCTTCGACGTTGCCGTCACCGCGCTTGGGGTGAATGACGTGACCCGTGGTGCGACGGTCAAACAGTTCCAGAAACACCAATCCGATCTGTTTGACTGCCTCACCCGCGACCTGGGTGTCCGTCGTATCATCGCAACCGGCGTCCCACAGATGGAGCGGTTTCCGGCCTTGCCGCAGCCTTTGGCCTGGGTGTTGGGCCGACAAGCGGCGCGTCTGGACACCGGGTTGCAAAAGGCCATGAGCCGGTATCCGCAAGCGCGACACCTGGCCCTGAACCTGCCGGACGATCCGGCCCTGGCGGCACCGGACGGGTATCACCCCAGCCCCAAGGCCTATGCTCTCTGGGCGCAGCAGGTGGCTCGGTTAATCCTCGATCAGGCCTGACCGCGCACCTGCCGGATCATCGGCAGTGAATACACCACCAGCGCCGACCAAATCAGCGGAAATGCAATCATCCGTCCCCGGTCGACCTGCTCGCCGAAAACGGTGATCGCGGTGATGAAGATCATCGTTGGCGCGATGTACTGAAGGATGCCCATGGTCGACAGCCGCACCATCTTGGCCCCGTTGGCATAGACCAGCAGAGGCACCGCCGTGACGATTCCTGCGCCCGCCAGAAGCAAAGTGTCGCTGGCCACCAAACCAAAATGCCCTTCGCCCATGGCAACCAGCCAAGTCACATAGGCCAGCGCAGGCACCAACAGGATCAGCACCTCGAGCAGAAAACCCTGGTTCGGCCCGATGGGCAGAGACCGCTTGAAAAAGGCATAGAACCCCCAGCTGATCATCAGACCCAAGGCGGCCCAAGGCAGGCGCCCGGCCTCGAGGATAAGAACCAGCACGCCCAGGGCCGCCAGACCAACAGCGATCTTTTGAGTGCGCGTCAAAGATTCCCGCAACAGGATCGCCCCCAGCGCAATGCTGAACAGTGGGTTGATGTAATACCCCAGCGCCGCATCCAAAGCGTTGCCGCTGGCAATGGCCCAGACATAGATAGCCCAGTTCACCGAGATCAGCGCAGCAGTCAGGCAAGCCATTCCCAGCATGCCCGGATCACGCAGAGCAGCCTTCAGATCGCCAGTCCGGCCCAGCGCGATCAGCAGCAGCCCCGCAACAGGCACCGACCAAATAATCCGATGGGCCACCACTTCGACCGGAGAAATATGCGCCATGGCCTTCATGTAAAGCGGCAGGAACCCCCACAGCAGATAGGCCGTGACGGCGAGGGCCAGCCCCTTGGGCGTGTCCCCGGAGTCGGTGGTGAATGCGGGCTGCGCCATGCAGGTTCTCCGAGCGTTGTACCCGGTTCATATGGCAGGTTGCGCCGCGAAGGGAATACGGATTTCTGTTGCGTCGGCCATCACGGGTCTTGATCGGACACGACACGTCCCGCCTTGTTTGAAGAATATTTTGCGAGGCTCTGCCTCGCGCTCCGGGATATTTGGGGCCAGATGAAGAAGGGGAGAGCCCACTTCATCTGGCTGAAAATATCCCGGGGGAGACGCCGAAGGCGGCGGGGGCAGAGCCCCCACCAATCCGGCAGGTCACACCTTCACCCGTTCGGATTTCGGGTCATACATCGGCTTGAGCGACGCCTCGGCCCGGACTTTCGTTCCGCACACGTCGATCTCGTAGGTCGAAGCCAGCACGTCCGCAGCCTTTTCCCCCTCGCAGGGCACATAGCCCATGCCGATGGCACCGCCCAGCGTGTGACCATAGTTGCCCGAGCTGAGATAGCCCACATACTCGCCATCCCGGATGATCGGTTCGTTGTGGAAAAGCAGCGGCTCGGGATCGGTCAGGCGGAATTGCACCAGGCGCGATTTCGGGCCGCTTTCCTTGCGGGCGATCACCGCTTCGCGGCCGATGAAGTTACAACCCTTGTCCACCTTGACGGCAAAGCCCAACCCGGCATCCACCACGTGATCCTCGCAGGTGATGTCATGGCCGAAATGGCGGAAACCCTTTTCGATCCGGCAGCTGTCCATCATGTGCATGCCGCAGAGTTTCAGCGCCATCTCCTGCCCCGCTTCGTGCAGCGTTTCAAAGACGTGGCCCGCCATGTCGGACGAGACGTAGATCTCCCAGCCCAGCTCGCCCACATAGGTGACGCGGTGGGCGCGGGCGAGGCCCATGCCGATCTCGATCTCCTGCGCGGTGCCGAAGGGGTTTGCCGCGTTCGAGAAGTCGTTGGGCGATACCTTTTCCAGCAAGGCCCGTGAATTCGGCCCCATCACCGCCAGAACGCCTTCGGCCGCGGTGACATCGGTGATGACCACGTTGTAGTTCCCTGCGTGGCGCATCATCCACGTCTGGTCCGCCAGACGCGTCGCCGCCGGGGTGACCACCAGATAGGCTGTCTCGGAAAGGCGGGTGACGGTCACGTCGGCCTCGATCCCGCCGCGGCGGTTTAGAAACTGAGTATAGACGATCTTGCCCACGGGCACCGCATAGTCGCCGCCGCCGACATAGTTCAGGAACTTTTCGGCATCAGGGCCTTCGACCCGGATCTTGCCGAAGGAGGACATGTCGTACATGCCCACGTTCTCGCGCACCGCGCGGTGTTCCGCGGCCGAATTCTCGAACCAGTTCTGGCGCTTCCAGCTGTAGCGGTATTCGCGCTCCTGCCCTTCGTTCGCGAACCAGTTGGCGCGCTCCCACCCGGCCAGTTCACCGAACACTGCCCCGTGTTCTTTCAGGTGGTGGTGGAACGGCGTCCGGCGCACACCGCGCGCTGTGGCCTTCTGACGATAGGGGTAGTGGTCGGCATAAAGCAGACCCAGCGTTTCCTTGGAGCGTTCGAACAGGTATTTCCTGTTGCCCTGGAAGGGCTGCATCCGGCTGATGTCCACATCGCCCAAGTCAAAAGGTTTCTCGCCGCTGTCCATCCATTCGGCCAGCGCCATGCCCGCGCCGCCCGCCGATTGGATCCCGATCGAGTTGAAGCCGGCGGCGACCCAGACATTGTCCATCTCGGGCGCAAGGCCCAAGTGATAGGCATCGTCGGGCGTGAAGCTCTCGGGGCCGTTGAAGAAGGTGTGGATCCCCGCCTCGGCCAGCATCGGCATGCGGTTGCAGGCGGCCTCGAGGATCGGTTCAAAATGGTCAAAATCCTCGGGCAGCTGGTCGAACTCGAAACTGTCGGGGATGCCGTCCATCGCCCAGGGCTTGGCGCTGGGCTCGAAGGCGCCCAGCAGGATTTTCCCGGCGTCTTCCTTGTAATAGGCGCATTCGTCCGGCACCCTCAGCACCGGAAGCTGGGTCAGGCCCTCGATATTCTCGGTCACGATGTAGAAATGTTCGCAGGCGTGCAGCGGCACGTTCACGCCCGCCATGCGGCCCACCTGATGACCCCACATGCCGGCGCAGTTGACCACCATGTCGCATTCGATATGGCCCGAGTCGCTGCCGTCGTCGGCCACCCAGTCCACACCCGTAACGCGGCGGCCCTGTTTGGCGATGTCGGTGACCTTTACCCGCTCTTTGACGATGGCGCCGCGCTGACGCGCGCCCTTCGCCAACGCCAGCGCGATGTTGGCCGGGTCACCTTGGCCGTCCAGCGGCAGATAGACCGCGCCCTTGACCCCATCCAGATTGAGATGCGGATACAGTTCGGCCACCCGCTCGTTCGAGATCTCCTCGACCTCGACTCCGAAGGCGCGGGCCATTGCGGCCTGGCGATAGATCTCTTCCTTGCGCTCCCCCGTCAGCGCCACGGTGATCGAGCCGCAGCGTTTGAAGCCGGTGGCGACGCCGGTTTCCTCTTCGAGTGAGCCGTAGAGTTCCTGGCTGTATTTCGCCAGCTTGGTCATGTTGGCGGTGGCGCGCAGCTGGGCGATCAGGCCCGCCGCGTGCCAGGTGGTGCCGCTGGTCAGCTGCTTGCGTTCCAGCAGCACCACGTCTTTCCACCCTTTCTTGGTCAGGTGATAGGCGACCGAGCATCCGATCACGCCGCCGCCGATGATGACCACGCGGGCCTTGCTGGGAAGATCAACCATTCCGATGTCTCCGAATCTTGGGTCTTGCGCGAAGTCTGCCACGGGAAGGCGGCAGGAAATCCATCAAAAACGTCACGAAACCGGCGATAATCACCGTGAGCCGGGCGTGCGCCTCTGACGGCGCATGACGAAGGGGGTAACGCCGTAGACGCTTTTGTAGATGGTCGAGAACCCGTTCGGGAACCCGCAGGCCAGCCCGATCTCGCGCACGCTCACGGTGGTGTTCAGCAGCAGGTTGTTGGCCTTTGCCAGCCGCATTTCGCGATAGAACCCGTTAGGCGTGGCGCCGAGATAGGTCTTGAACTTGCGCTCCAGCGAGCGGTTCGACAGGCCGAGGGCCGCGACGATCTCGTTGATCGGCACCGGGTCTTCGATATTGGCCTGCATGATCTTGATGCACTGGTCCAGCTTGTCGTCGCCGGTGGTGGTCGCATTGACGCCCGAGAAGGGCTGCATCGAGCCGAAATCGCGGATGTTTTCATGCAGCATGATGTCGGCGACGGTCATCTTGGCCGCGCCCGAGACATGCCGGCCGATCAGCGCCAGCGTCACATCCACGGTCGCGCCCATTCCGGCGCAGGTGACGACGGGGCCATGTTCCGTCGCGATCGAGAACTTGGCGTTGAATCCCGCCCCGCGTTCGCGCAGGAACGAGGCGTTTTCCCAATGCGTCGCGTGATCCTCGGCGCCCTTGTCCTTGATGTAGCGGCTGGCGGCCTCGGCCAGCAGAAAGACCTGCGAGCCGCGGTGGGTATAGTCCGAGATCACCCGCGCCAGCGACAGGTCGGGGTGGTCCGGGTCGGTGTTGCCGATGACGAAGAGGTAATCCGCAGTGGGCTGCCGGATCACCGGCTCGGTCTCGACATAAGCCCCGGCGCGGCAGGCGACCGTGCCGCCCCGGAGCGAGCGGTAGGTATAGGTGAAGGGCGGCACAGGGCAGACCCGGTTGGCGATGCGCAGCACGTCGGCCACCCCGGCCAGTTCAGTCAGCACAAACCCGTCGGCGACGAGGATGTCCACCTGCCATTGCCGTTCGGGATAGGGTGCCGTCCGCTCTGCCAAGCCTATGCTCCTCAGACGATCCGGTGACCCGCCGCGCGCAGGTGGCCCGCCAGTGCCTCGATGTGATCGGGGCCGACCTCGCAGCAGCCGCCGACAATCGTGGCCCCCTGCGCGACCCAGCCCATCGCGTGATCGGCGTAGGCCTCTGGGCCCAGATCCTGCCGCTGTTCCAGCGCGTCCACGGTGGGCGCGTCCTGAAGGAAACCCTCGGAGATGCGGGTGAAGCCGTTGGCATAGGCGCCGAAGGGCCGCCCGAAGTCCTTGATGATCTCGAGCGCGGCCGGGATCGCCTCGTGGCGCGAGCAGTTGATCAGAACCGCCTCGGGGTCGTAGCGGTCCACCAGGGGCGCGATGTCGCCCAACGGCTCGCCCGAGCGCAGGCGGGCGCCGTCGTCATCCATCACGGTCAGCGCCAGCCAGACCGGCTTACCGCAGCCTTCGGTGCCGCGCAGCGCGCCCTCAGCCTCTTGCACTGACGAGACGGTTTCAATCAGAAACAGATCGATACGATCGGCCATCATCTGCACGATCTCGCGGAATTTTTCCGCCGCCTCGGCCGGGTCGGGGTTCAGATCTGGGCGGTACGAGGCCAGCAAAGGGCCGAGAGAGCCCGCGATGCGGCCCTGCGGGAACCCGGCGCGGGCGCGTTCGGCTTGGGCCAGCGCGGTGTCGATCAAGGCGGGCAGCTGGTCTTCCATGTCCACCCTCACAAGTCGCGAGCGGTGCACGGCGTAGGTGTTGGTGGTCGCGATAGTGGCGCCGCGCCGGAAATAGTCGGCATGGACTTCGCCCACAAGGTCGGGGTGGTCGATCATCACCCGCGTGGACCAGAGCGGCGTCGCCCGGTCGCCGCTGCGTTTCACCAGTTCCTGCCCGATCGAGCCATCCAGAAGCGTGATATCGGTCATATGCAACTCCTTAGGGTATTAGCACCAGTTTGCCCGGAAAGGCCTTGGACTGGAAATCCTCCTGCGCCTTGGCGATGTCGCGCAAGGGGTAGGTTTTTGCCACCAGCGGCCGGATCCGGCCTGCGTTGATCATCTCGACCAGCCGGCCAAAGACCTCGAAGGCCTGATGGGTGCAGCCGTGGATGGTGATGTCGCGCAGGTAGATCTCGCGCAGGTCGGCCTGCACGATCGGCCCGGCGATGGCGCCCGAGACGGCATAGTGGCCGCCCGGTTTCAGCGCCCGGATCAGGCCGGGAAAGGCCGGGCCGCCGACCACGTCGATCACCACGTCAAAAGCGTCGCGCGGCAGCGGCGCGTCGCGCTCGAAGGTCTCTGAGGCCCCCTGCGCCCGGACGGTATCCGCCTTGGCGGCGCTGGTGACACCCGCAACCGAGGCCCCGCGCAAGGCGGCCAGTTGCACCGCCGCCAGCCCGACGCCGCCCGAGGCGCCGGTGATCAGAACCTTCTGCCCGGCGGTCACGCCCGCGCGGGTCAGCAGGTTTTCGGCCGTGCCGAACGCGCAAGGAATGGCGGCGATTTCAACGTCCGACAGTGGCGAGGCGGTGACATCGTAGAGGTCATCGGCCTCGAGCAGGCAGTATTGCGCAAAGGCCCCGTCGATCTCGGACCCCAACGCAATGAATCCAGTCGGATTGCCGGGGCGCGGACGCGGCAGGTTGATCGGGCAGGTCACGCGCTGGCCCGGTTTGAAGGCGACGCCGGGGCCGACCTGTTCGACGATGCCGCACAGGTCACCGCCCTGAATGCGCGGAAAGGCCAGGGCACCGCCCCAGCCTCCGGCCTCGACATCATGATCGACCGCATCTGTTGCCCCGGTGACCTCTGGCGCATACCAGCCGATGCGGGTGTTGATGTCGGTGTTGTTGACGCCGGCCGCGGCCACGCGGACCAGCACCTGCCCCGGCCCTGGGACCGGAACAGGGATGTCTTTGCGCCATTCGAGCGCCTCGGGCCCGCCGTGCCGGGTCAGATAGACACCCTGCATGGTCTTGCTCATTGGTCTTGTCCTTTCGACAACGGCGGGCCGGGCCAGAGGTCAGGCTCGCAGGCGTTCGTTTTCGGGGTCCCAGAGGGGTTTGTCCTCTTGAACCACGGCGCGACACTTCTCGCCATAGATTTCGACCTGAAGCTCGGTGCCCGGCACCGCCAGATCGCTGCGGACCATGCCTAGCGCGATCGAGGCGTCCACGCGATAGCCCCAGTCGCCCGAGGTGGTCTCGCCCACGATCTCGCCATCCTTCCAGATGCAGGACATGTAGGGCGCGTCGCAGTCCCCGGCCTCGACGATCAGGGCAACGAAGCGTTTCTTGACGCCCTGCTGCTTTTCCGCCAGCAACGCGGCCTTGCCCGGGAAATCCTGCGGCTTGTCGAACTTGACGAAGCGCTCCAGCCCGCCTTCGAGCAGCGAGTAGTCGGTACTGAGATCGCCCTTCCACGCGCGATAGCCCTTTTCGATGCGCAGGCTGTTCAGCGCATACATGCCGAACGGCTTGGCCCCAGCGGCAAGGATCGCGTCATAGATCGCGGGCATATGCTCGTTGAGGGCATGCACCTCCCAGCCCAGCTCACCGGCGAAGGACACGCGGATCAGGTGGGCGGGTTGCCCGGCCACGGTGGCGGCCTGATGGGTCAGCCAGCCCAGCGAGAGGTCGGCATCGGTCAGGCCCGACAGGATCTGTCGCGATTTTGGCCCGGTCACAATCAACGTGTCGCGGGTGGTGGTCACGTCCTCGACCGTGACGCCCGCGGGCATCGCATTCCTCAGGATGTCGCGGTCGTGCCATTGCGCGGTGGCGGCGGTGATCATCACGAAGTCATCCTCGCCCAGGCGCATGCAGGACATCTCGGTCAGGATGCGGCCGCGATTGTCGGCGATGTAGACCAGGTTGATCCGCCCCACCTTAGGCAGGCCGCCGGTGATCAGCCCGCGCAGCGCCTCGGCCGCGCCCTCGCCCTTGACGACGAAGCGCGAGAAACCCGGTAGGTCGAGCACGCCGCAATGGTCGCGCACGGCCTCACATTCTTCCTTGATCCGCTGCTCCCACGGGCCCGAACGGCCCCAGGTGTGGGTGCTTTCCTCGGAAGTGTCGTCGCCCGGCTGCGCGAACCAGTTGGCGCGCTCCCAGCCGTTGTAGACGCCCATGACGCCGCCCAGTTCCTTGACCTTGGCATGCAACGGCGACAGCTTCTTGTCGCGCGCGGCGGGCCATTCGTGACGGGGGAAGTGCATGGCGTATTCGTTGCCATAGACCTCCATGCCTTTCTGGTTGCAGTAGTCCTGATCGGTGTAGTCGGTATAGCGGCGCGGATCGACGGCCCACATGTCCCATTCGGTGGCGCCATCCACGATCCACTCGGCCAGCACCTTGCCTGCACCGCCGCCCTGGGCAATGCCGAAGGTGAAGGTATGCGCCTCGAACGCGTTCTTGACGCCGGGCATCGGGCCGATCAGCGGCAGGCCGTCGGGCGCATAGGGGATTGGCCCGTTGATCACGCGGCCCACGCCCGAGGTCGCCATCAGCGGCACCCGCTCCATCGCGTCGGTCACGATGTCCTCGATCCGGTCCAGATCGTCGTTCCACAGCTGAAAGCTGAAATCCTCTGGCATCGGGTCGTCCTCGGTCATCCAGTGGCCCTTGCAGTTGGGCTCGTAGGGGCCGAGGTTGAAGCCGTTCTTTTCCTGCCGCAGGTAGTAGGACACATCAACGTCGCGCAGCAGCGGCAGCTTGCCGCCGTTTTCCTTGGACCAAGCCTCGATCTCGGGGATTTCCTCGGTCAGCAGATACTGGTGGCTCATGACCATCGCGGGCACGGTGCGGCCGCCAAAGGGCTTGAACCATTCGCCCACGCGCTGCGCGTAATAACCGGCGGCGTTGACGACATAGTCGCAGTCGATATCGCCTTTCTCGGTATGCACGGTCCAGGTGCCGTCGTCATGCTGGGTCACGCCGGTGGCAGGGCAGAACCGGATGATCTTCTGCCCCATGTCGCGCGCGCCCTTGGCCAGCGCCTGCGTCAGCTGCGCCGGGTCGATATCGCCGTCGGTCGGGTCATACAGAACCCCGACCAGATCGTGCAGTTCCAGAAACGGATACCGCTCCTTGGCCTGTTCCGGCGTCCAGATCTCCATCGGGATGCCCTGATAGCGGCCCATGGCGGCGGCGCGCTCGAATTCCTGCATCCGCTCCTTGCTGTGGGCCAACCGGATCGAGCCGGTGACGTGGTAGTTCATCGGGTAATCGACCTCGTCTGCCAGGCGCGAATACAGCTGGGTCGAATAGCGCTGCATGTTCATGATCGCCCACGAGGTCGAGAAGGTCGGCACGTTGCCCGCCGCGTGCCAGGTCGAACCGGCGGTCAGCTCGTTCTTTTCCAGCAGAACGCAGTCGGTCCAGCCCTTCTTGGCCAGATGATACAGCGAGGAGGTCCCCACCACGCCGCCGCCGATGATGACCACGCGGGCCTTTGTCGGAAAATCACTCATAGGTTTTTGCTCCCTGTCAGACTGCCGCGAGCGGCATCACGTTTTTCCCGCCGGGGTCGCGCTGGTGCCCAGCAAGACCCCGTAGATGATGAAGCAGGTGGCCATGACCCGGCGCACCCAGGTGTTGAACACGGCCCCCAGCGCCGCCTTGCCCATCAGCGCGCCCAGCAGGGTGAAGCCCGTGTAGCTGAGCGTGGTGATGGTCAGCGCCGTGGGCATGATCACCACCATCTGCTGCCAGATCGGCACGTCGGGCTGCACGAATTGCGAAAACGCGGCCAGATAGCCCGCGACGCTTTTGGGGTTGATCGTCGCCACCGCCAGCGCGTGCAGGAAGACATGCCGCGCCGGACGTTCGGCGGCGGGCGCGGGCTTGCCGGCATTCATCCAACCGCGCACGCCGAGCCAGATCAGGAACCCCGCCCCGATCAGCTTGGCAATGAAGAACCCGGTGGGCGAGGCCGCGATCAGCGCCGTCACCCCCAGCGCCGAGAGGATCAGAAAGGCGCTGGCCTGCGTCAGGATCGCCAGCACCCCCAGCATCGCCTTGGGAAAGGGCAGGCTCATCCCGTTCGAGATGCAGTTGACCGCGTTCGGCCCCGGCGTGGTCACGAACACCACCCAGAACAGCGCGAATATGGTCAAGGCCTCGAAGCTCATCAGTAGACCGGCGGGGCGATGACCCAGATGGCCACCGCTGGCTCATCATACGGGTTCGACCAGTGATAGGGTTCGTGCTTGATGCGGAAACTGTCGCCCGGCCCGACGGTGAAGCTGCGCCCGCCAATCGTCAGGTCGAGGCAGCCCGAGATCATGTAGCCCACCTCTTGCGTGGGTCGGTCGGCCGGGGTCTGCATCCGCGAGCGAGGCTGAAAGGTGGAATGCACCATCTCGAAATCGTCGGTGAGATCGGGCGAGAGCAGTTCCTCGATCAGCCCCTCCTCGCCCGAGCCCATCGGGCGGCGCGATCCGGCGCGTACGACATAGCCCAGTTCGTCCGGCGTTACGCCGGTGTGCGCGAACAGCATCGACATCGGCACGCCGAGGCATTCCGCTATCTGGCGCAGGTCGGAAATCGACGGCTCGGACAGATCGCGCTCGACCTGGCTGAGCCAGCCGACCGACCGATCCAGCCGCTTGGCCACATCCGTCAGCGTCAGCCCGCGCGATTTGCGCAAGGCCCGGATGTCAGCCCCCAATGTCGCCCCGGTCTGACCCTGATCGTCCACGTCACCCTCGTGAAATTTTTGCGCATATTTTCACGATGACCCGAATCGATGAAAAAACCAAGCGGTTTTTCACTTCCGAACATGTGGCCACTCGGGTAAAGCGCGGACATGTGGATCGCTATCGCATATCTCTGGGCCATCAACGGGCTGACCTTGGTGGTTTTCGGCTGGGACAAGCTGCAGGCGCGCCGGCGCAGGCGGCGTGTGCCCGAGCGGTGGTTGCTGCGGCTGGCCCTGCTGGGCGGCGGTCCGGGTGCGCTGCTGGGCAGTTGGGTGTTCAACCACAAGACCCGCAAATCGCGGATCAGGGTCAGCCTGTATGCCATCGTGCTGCTGCAGGTCGCCGCGGCGTGGCTGTATATGACGCAGGGCGCGGCTTGAACTGGCAATCGCGGGCCGGATCGGGCAAAGCTGCGGCATGATCGACAGAACATCCTCCCAGTCGCTGGCCATCGGGTCGGTGGCCGTTGCATTGCTGGTGCTGGCGCTCAAGATCTGGGCCTGGCGACTGACCGGTTCGGTCGCGTTGTATTCCGACGCGATGGAGTCGCTGGTCAATGTCGTGGCCGCACTGCTGGCCTGGTTTGCCATCCGCATGGCCGAGCGCCCGGCCGACACCAACCACCCGTTCGGGCACCACAAGGCCGAGAATTTCTCGGCCATCGCCGAGGGCACCCTGATCGTGCTGGCCGCGATCCTGATCCTGCAAGAGGCATGGGGCGCGCTGTTCGCCCCACATCTCGATCAGCTCGGGCCAGTCGGGCTAGCGGTCAACGCCGCGGCCATGGTGTTGAACCTGATCTGGGCGCGGGTGCTGATCGCAGCGGGCGAGCAGCGGCGGTCACCGGCCATGACGGCGAACGGACGCCACCTGATGACCGATGTCTGGACCTCGGCCGGGGTCTTGCTGGGGCTTGTGCTGGTGCTGCTGACCGGCTGGGTCGTTCTCGATCCGCTGTTGGCCATTCTGGTCGCCGCCAACATCCTGCGCGAGGGCTGGAAGGTCATCTTTCATTCAGCCGGCGACCTGATGGATTCGGCCGCGCACAGCGACGACACGGACATCATCAAAGAGGCCGTGCGCAACTCGTCCCAAGGCGCGTTGCAGATCCACGACCTGCGCACGCGCCGGGCCGGCAAGGCGGTGTTCATCGAATTCCACCTGGTGGTGGACCGCAACATGTCCGTGGGCGAGGCGCATGACATCTGCGACGCGATCGAGGACGCCATCGCCGAGAAGCTGCCCGAGGCCCGCACTATCATCCACGTGGAGCCGGACACCAAACTGGAAGCGACGGGCATCGAGCCGGAGTAAGCCTCAGATCCGCCCGAAGACCTGCGCGAGGATTTGCGACAGCGCATCCGCATCGGCCTGGGTGAACGCATCGGGCTGGTCGCTGTCGATATCGAACACCGCGATTATCCGGCCCGCGCCGTCCCGCACCGGTAGAACCAGTTCCGACCGGGTCGAGGACGCACAGGCGATATGCCCGTCGAACGCGTCCACATCCGGAACCAGCTGCACCTCGCCGGTGCGCGCCGCGGCCCCGCAGACCCCTCGCGAGAACGGGATCACCAGGCATCCGTGGCCGCCCTGATAAGGCCCGATCTTCAGCACTCCGGGTTCGGTGACGCGGTAGAAACCGGTCCAGTCAAAGCGGTCGTCGGCATGATGAACCTCGCAGGTGACCGTGGCCATCAGCGCGATCGGATCGGTCTCGCCTTCGGTCAGCGCGGCAATGGTCTTGGAAAGCGTGTCATAATCTGCGGTCATGGTCGGGCCTGTCGTAAACGAACTGCAGGGGGCGCCGCCCCCTGCCGAGCCTGCGGCTCAAATCACCTACGCACTATTTGCAAACGGGAGAAGGGTCAAACCCGTTCGATGGCAATCGCGGTGCCTTCGCCCCCGCCGATGCAGATGGCCGCTACACCGCGCCGCAGGCCGCGTTTTTCCAATGCGTTGAGCAGCGTGACCATGATCCGCGCGCCCGAGGCTCCGATGGGGTGACCCAGGGCACAGGCCCCGCCATTCACGTTCACCTTGTCGCGTGGCAGCCCCATTTCGTGCATGAAGGCCATGGGAACTACGGCAAAGGCCTCGTTCACCTCCCACAGGTCCACGTCATCCTTGCTCCAGCCGATCCGCTCCAGCAGCTTCTGCGCGGCCGGAACTGGGGCGGTGGTGAACAGGCCCGGAGCCTGGGCGTGGCTGGCATGCCCCAGAATGCGCGCGCGCACGTTCAGGCCGCGAGCCTCGGCCACATCCGCCGACGCCAGAACCAGCGCCGCGGCGCCGTCCGAGATCGACGAGGAATTGGCCGCCGTCACGGTGCCGTCCTTGCGGAAGGCGGGCTTGAGCGTCGGGATTTTCTCGGGGCGGGCCGATTTGGGTTGTTCATCCGCGTCCTGAGTGACTTCGCCCCTGCGGGTCTTGACCGTCACCGCCGCGATTTCACCGTCAAACGCACCGCTGGCCTGCGCCTCAAGCGCGTTCGACAGTGATTTCAGCGCGTATTCGTCCTGCGCCTCGCGGGTGAACTGATAGGCTTCGGCACAATCCTCGGCAAAGGAGCCCATCAGGCGGCCCTTGTCATAAGCGTCCTCGAGCCCGTCCAGAAACATGTGGTCGATCACCTGGGAATGTCCGATCCGCGCGCCGCCGCGCATCTTGGGCAGCAGGTAAGGCGCGTTGGTCATGCTCTCCATGCCGCCGGCGACCATGAGGTCGGCATGACCCAGCGCGATCTGGTCAAACGCCATCATGGCGGCCTTCATGCCCGACCCGCACATCTTGTTCAGCGTCGTGGCCGGAACGTCTTCGCCCAGCCCCGCCGCGAACCCGGCCTGACGCGCCGGCGCTTGGCCCTGCCCGGCGGGCAGGACGCAGCCCATCAGAACCTCGTCCGCGGTCTGCGTGTTGGCATTGTCCAACGCAGCACGGATGGCAACACCACCCAACTCGGCCGCGGGCACCCCGTCAAACATTCCCTGGAAACCCCCCATCGGGGTCCGGGCGGCCCCGGCAATCACGACCTCTTTCATGCGACTCCTCCTGTGTTCGGGCCTTGGATACAGAATCGTAAGAATTGCCGTCTAGCGTATTTCTACGATCGACTTTCATTTGTGGAGGGTGGCCTTTTGGCATTGAGCAGCAATACGACCGGCGAAACTCAGGTGATCCGGGTCGATGCAGACCGAATCGATGCTGCCATGGCGATTCAGTTCAAGGAGAACATGCGCCTTGAAACCGACTCCGGCGCGCGGCGTGTGATCCTGGACCTGTCGGCGGTGGAGTTCATCGACTCGAGCGGGCTGGGCGCGATCGTCGCATCCATGAAGCAACTGGGCGGCGACCGAAGGCTGGATCTGGCCGGGCTTCAGCCCGTGGTCGAGAAGGTCTTTCGGCTGACCCGAATGGATACCGTCTTTCGGCTGTTTCCCGACCTGGACGACGCGCTGGCCGCACAAGCGGAGTGAAACGGCACATTGGGTGAGATTGCGTGACTGTCAACTGCAAGAACGGCGGAATGGACCTGAGCTTCGCCGCCAACGAGGCCGATGCAAGCACCGCAATCGCCTGTCTGCATGGCAGCATCGATGCGCTTGGGGTGCCGCATCAACGCAACTGCGACGTGAAGATCGCCCTGGCCGAGGCCATCAACAACGTCGTCGAACACGCTTATTCGGACAATCCCGAAGGCCGCGTACAGGTGCAGGCCACGATGGATCGGAACGGCCTGAGCATCCTGATCACCGATCGTGGCCGGCCTCTGCCCGGACTGAGCGTCCCTGACGGCATCCCGGCCAGCGTCGAGACAGCACGCGAGGATCTGCCCGAAGGCGGATTCGGCTGGTTCTTGATCCGCCAGCTTTGCGACAATATTCGGTACGATCGGACCGACGGAGAAAACCGCCTGAGGCTGTCCTTCGCCTTCTCCTCCACTGAAAAGCGGCCACAATAAAGCCCAGATCGAACCATTGTTGCGCCCAAAAGCGGGATCATACAGAAAGGGTAGCTCAGATAGCTTCCCTCGGCGCCACTGTCACAGCCCCCACCCAGTGTATGGCGCCGAGGACTTCCTCCGCTTCCCCCCCTATGGACAAAGACGCACAGCCATCTAGTGTCGTCGTGACAACCGCAGGGGGTATCATGCGCGACTTTCATTTTCCCGGCCGGTCCGAGGTTCTGTCAACCGACGGAATGTGCGCGACCTCGCATCCCTTGGCCGCCAAGGTCGCCCTGGACATACTGGGCCAGGGCGGAAACGCCATGGATGCCGCCATTGCCGCCGCCGTGCTTCTGGGCATCTGCGAGCCTCAGATGACGGGTTTGGGCGGCGACTGCTTTGTTCTGTACAACCGCGCCGGCGAGAGCGAAGTCCGCGCATTGAACGGGTCGGGCCGCGCGCCGGCGGCCGCTTCGGCCGAGCACCTGCGGCAACAGGGGTTTGACGCCGTTCCGCTGACCAGCCCGCATGCGGTTACGATACCCGGGGCCGTGGATGCATTCTGTCATCTCTCCCGCACAGAGGGCCGATTGGGTCTCGGTGCGGTTCTGGAGCCCGCCATACACTATGCCGAGGCCGGCGTACCGGTTGCGCCGCGCGTCGCCCACGATTGGACACGCGACGCCGGGACCCTTCAAGGGGCCGCCCGGAGCCATTTTCTGATCGACGGCAAGGCCCCGCAGGTGGGGCAAATGTTCCGTGCCCCCGGCCAGGCCGAAGTTCTGCGCCGGATCGCCCGCGACGGAAGAGATGCCTTCTATTCCGGCGAAATCGCCGACGACATGCTGGCCACGCTGCAAGACCTCGGCGGCGTCCACACGGGTGAAGACTTCGAACGGACGGCCTGCGTTCCGACCCTGCCCATCGGCGGAACCTACAAGGACGTCGAACTTTTGGAGCATCCGCCCAACGGGCAGGGCGCGACGGCCATTCTGCTGCTGAACATTCTTCGGCATTTCGATATCGCCAAAATGGACCCGTGGGGGGCCGCGCGCGTTCACATCGAGGCCGAGGCAGCCAAACTGGCCTACGAGGCGCGCAACCGCTTCATCGCGGACCCCGAGCGATCCCAGCAACTGGACTGGATGCTGAACCCGAAGACCGCCGAAGACCTGGCCGCCCGGATCGACCCGAAGCGGGCCATGCCGTCAGCCGCCCCGATCGTCGAGACCGTTCACAAGGACACGGTCTATGTCACGGTCGTGGATCGCGACCGGATGGCCGTTTCGCTGATCTATTCCATCTTCCACGGTTTCGGCTCGGGGATCGCTTCGGAAAAGTTCGGCATCCTGCTGCAAAACCGAGGAGCCGGCTTCACCCTGCAGTCCGGTCACCCCAACGAACTGGGCGGCGGGAAACGCCCCATGCACACGATCATCCCCGGCATGCTGCGCATCGACGGTGAGCCCGCCATGCCCTTCGGCGTGATGGGCGGCGCCTATCAACCGACCGGGCACGCCAGGCTTGTGTCCAACCTGACCGATTTCGGGCTGGATCTTCAAGCCGCCATCGACGCACCCAGAGCCTTTGCAGACGGCGGCGTTCTGAAAGTGGAGCCGGGATATAAAGACAGCGCAAGGAAACAATTGGCAGAGCTTGGGCACAATGTAGTGCTGACAGAAACGCCATTGGGAGGCGCCCAAGCGATCAGGATCCGAAGCGACGGCATTCTGGAAGGCGCAAGCGACCCGCGAAAAGATGGGTGCGCCCTGGGATTCTGACGTTTGAAGCCCCTTGGCGCAACCGCCGACGCAACCTAGTTCAGCTGGAAATGCAGCGGGTAGGCGCCATCCTGGAATGGCCCGAACATATTGGGGATATCGGGGTGGTCCACCGGTTCTCCCGACTGGTCCTCCACCAGATTTTGCTCAGAAACGTAAGCAACATAAAAGGATTGGTCGTTCTCGGCCAGCAGGTGATAGAATGGCTGATCCTTGACCGGGCGGCTTTCCTCGGGAATGGCCTGATACCACTCCTCGGTGTTCGAAAACTCGGGGTCCACGTCGAAAATCACCCCACGAAAGGGATGTTTCCGGTGGCGCACCACCTGGCCCAGACTGTACTTGGCTTGCGTCTTCAACATTTCTTTTGCCCCCACAAACCTTTTTACCCGTTTCGGGGCCGAAATGCCAATAATTGATCCAAATTTGCAAGAAACAGTTTGTGGCGGCAATAGTGACAGTCCCTCCCCACAAAGTGGCTGAACACCCACCTCGCGCGTCGACCAGCGCCCATTTCCAGCGGAGATTCCGCAACGATTGTCATTTCCTCGGCCTTCAATCTGCGCTAGAATACGCAAAAAAGGCACGAGGCACATGAGCAGAAAACTTCTCGTACTCTTCGGGGTGCTGCTTTTGGCATCCTGTGGCGGCGGGCAGCGTCCGCCGACAAATCTGAACGACGCCTGCGCCATCGCGCGCGAGCGGCCCGACATGATCAAGGCGTTCAAAAGCACCGAGCGCAAATGGGGCGTGCCCGTTCATGTCCAGATGGCCACCATCTATCAGGAAAGCCGCTATCGCCATGACGCGCGGACCCCGCACAAATACGTGCTGGGCGTGATCCCGATGGGTCGTCAAAGCAGCGCATACGGCTATAGCCAGGCGCTGGATGGCACGTGGGAGCAATATCAACGTGAAACCGGCAAGCGCCGCGCCAAGCGGGACCGCATCCGCGACGCGTCGGATTTCGTGGGCTGGTACATGAACAAAAGCCGCGAACGGAACGGGATCTCGCCCGCAGACGCGCGCAACCAGTACCTCGCCTATCACGAAGGGCACACCGGATACTCCCGCGGCAGCCATTATGGCAAGACTTGGCTGTTGAACGTCGCCAATGACGTGGATGCACGCGCGCAGATGTACCAGGCTCAGTTGTCGAGCTGCCGGTATTGAACCTCGCCGCGGGTCAGCGGTTGTCTGACCCGCGCCGCGCCTTGTTCGAGAACAGATCACTGTCGACACGCACATTGTCGTCCAAAGGCCCCAGCAGTACGGTGGTCTGGCTGCCTGCGTTGTCGTGAATGACCCATTTCCGCAGTTCGATCGGATCGCTGGTGAACATCAGTTCGATCCGCCCGGCCTCGGGGTTCTTGGGATCCTGAGCGGTTACGACCGTGGCAGTGCCGTCGAACGTATGCCCCACCACCATATCGGCCTGCGACAGATTCACGTTGCGCGCCAGAACCAGCGACAGCGGCGTGCGCTTCAGCGGATACTGCTCGGGCGGCTGGTTCGACTTGGGGTCGAACACCATCACGGTGCCGGCATTCGCCAGCACCACCGCGCTGTTGGGCGGGTCGTATTCGAACCGCATCTTGCCGGGGCGCTGCAACCACAGCTTGCCGGTACTCAGCGATCCGTCATCGTTGACTTGGGTAAACGTCGTCTGAACGGTTTTCAGACCGTTCAGGTAGTTCGAGATCTGTGACAAAGGCAGCTTGTCGGCGGCCCAGGCTGCCGGGGCGGTCAAAGCGAGGGCAAGGGCAAAGGCAATCTGTTTCATGACACTCAGATATGCGCTTTGCCCTTGTTATTAAATATCCTACTGCTCCGGGACGAGGATTTCGCGTTTGCCCACGTGATTTGCCGCCGAAACAACACCTTCCTCCTCCATCTGCTCGACCAGCCGTGCAGCCTTGTTGTAGCCGATGGCAAGTTTCCGCTGGATGTACGAGGTCGAACACTTGCGATCCTTTATCACGATGGCGACCGCCTGATCGTACAGCGCATCCTCGCCATTGGTGTTGCCGCCGGTATTCAGACCCAGAACCGCGTCGATATTGTCGGCCTTGTCCTCGGACGGACCATCCAGCACGCTGCCGACATAATCGGGCGGGCCGAACTGCTTGAGGTGGTTCACGACCTCCTCGACCTCTTCATCCGACACGAACGGCCCGTGGCAGCGGGTGATCTTGGCGCCACCGGCCATGTACAGCATGTCGCCCTGCCCCAGCAGCTGCTCGGCCCCCATCTCACCCAGGATGGTGCGGCTGTCGACCTTGGACGTCACCTGGAACGAGATCCGGGTGGGGAAGTTGGCCTTGATCGTGCCGGTGATGACGTCCACCGAGGGCCGCTGCGTAGCCATGATCAGGTGGATGCCCGAGGCCCGCGCCATCTGCGCCAGGCGCTGGATACAGGCCTCGATCTCTTTGCCCGCCACCATCATCAGGTCGGCCATCTCGTCGACGATGACGACGATATACGGCATGGCCTTGGGTTCGAATTCCTCAGTCTCGAAGATCGGCTCTCCGGTTTCGTCGTCGAACCCGGTCTGGACCGTGCGGCTGAACATCTCGCCCTTGGCCAGCGCGTCCTTCACTCGACCGTTGTAGCCGGCGATGTTGCGCACGCCCATCTTGGACATCTTGCGATAGCGGTCCTCCATCTCGCCGACGACCCATTTCAGGGCGACCACCGCCTTTTTCGGGTCGGTCACGACCGGCGACAGCAGATGCGGGATGCCATCATAGACGCTGAGTTCCAACATCTTTGGGTCGATCATGATCAGGCGGCATTCGTCCGGCGTCAGCTTGTAGAGCAGCGACAGAATCATCGTGTTGATCGCCACCGACTTGCCCGAGCCGGTCGTCCCCGCGATCAGCAAGTGGGGCATCTTGGCCAAGTTCGCGACCACGGATTCACCGCCGATATCCTTGCCCAGCGCCAGCGGCAGCGCGTGGTTGCCATCGCCGAAATCGCGGCTGGCCAGGATTTCGCGCAGAACCACCATCTCGCGGTTCTCGTTGGGCAATTCGATGCCGATGACCGAGCGTCCGGGGACCGTCGACACCCGCGCCGACAGCGCCGACATCGACCGGGCGATGTCATCGGCCAGGCCGATGACGCGGCTGGCCTTCAGGCCCGGCGCGGGTTCCAGTTCGTACATGGTGACGACGGGGCCGGGGCGGACGCTGACGATCTCGCCCTTGACGCCATAGTCATCCAGCACGTTTTCCAGCATCCGCGCGTTTTCCTCCAACGCCTCGTCGCTCAGGTGATGACGCGGGATGCCGGCCGGGTTGGTCAGCAGGCTGAGCGGCGGCAGTTCGAAATCCGAATGACGCTCTTCGAAGGACAGGCTGGGCTGGGCCTCGGCCTGGGCGCGGCGCGACGGCAGGACGTTGCGCCGGACGGGTTGCGCTACAACCGGCTTGCGCGGTTCGGCAACCGGGATCTTCATTGCCGGGCGCGGCGGGGCGATCGGTTCCGGGACATCCTCGAACACCTGATCTTCGTCGATATCTTCAGGCGCATACGCCGAGAGCGGGTCTTCCGTTAACGTCTCCATTTCCGCAGACGACTGCGCCGGGTGACCTGTCAACGGCGGCTCGGGCGGAAGCCCGCCTGCAGTCAGCGGAGGCTCGGGCGGGAGGGTTCCCGCACGCGGCGCGTTCAGGATCAGCGGGTCGGGGCCACGGCCGCGCCCTTTGGTCAGAGGGCGGTTCGGATCGGGCTCGGGCGCGATTTCACCGGTGGCGACCTTGCGGTTCCGGATCACCGCAGAAATCTTCGAGCGGATCCGGTCTTCGCCCGGCATCTCGTCATATCCGGTGACGGGTTCGGGGTCGACCAGCTCGGGTTCGGGCATCGGCTCGGGGCGGCGGATCAAGCCGGGCATACGTGCAAGCAGGCCCGTCTTGACCGGTTCGGGGGCTGCGATCTCGGGCTCTTCAAAGACCGGATCGGCATAGGCCAGCTCATCCTCAAATTCGGCACCGGCGGCCCGGGTTGTCTTGCGGTCCTGCCACTTTTCCCGGCGCGCCTGCGCGGCACGGGCGGTGGCCGAGGCCCCCTGCCCCAGCGCGGTCATCAGCATGTCATAGGCCATCACGAGACCCAGCAGGAAAGCCCGGACCCCGCGCCGGACGTCCGACTTGGTGAAGCCCAGCACGAAGACGCCCAGCGCCAGCATGCCGGCCGCCATGGCCAGCGACATCAACTTGACCATGAAATGCGACGAAATCGGCAACAGCGTCAGCAGAGCGCCCATCACCGTATCGCCAAACAGACCGCCCAAGCCAAAGCTGTGCGTCGCGCGCCATTCGGCACCGGGCACCAGCGTTGCGGCATAGACCGAAAGGACGGCGATCCAGATCGGCGCGAAAATCAGGCGGGCCACGGCGCGATCCTCGCCGAAATGGCCGGCAAACCGCACGCCCCAGCCGACCAGCACCAGCGCGATGCCAAGGCTGCCCCAGCCTACGATCATGAACAATGGCGCGGCGATAGAGGCGCCGAACCGGCCCAGCCAGTTCTGCACCGGCGCGTCGGTCGAGACCATCCAGTTCGGATCATCCGGCGTGTAGGACCAGATCATCGCAGCAGCCGCCAGGCCGGCCAAAATCAGGGCGATCCCGATCAGTTCCTTGCTGCGCCGCTCGATCGCGGCCTGGGTGGTGCTGTCCAACAATGGGTCGCGGTTGCGCGCGTTGTAAGATGCCATGTGCCCTCGTACCTCACGAATAGATGCAGTCGCGGAGCGTGACCAGCCCGCGCTGCATCTCTGTTTTTGGGGCCACCAAAGCGACCCTGATAAAGCCCTTGCCCGGGTTCTGCCCCGGCTCCCCTTGCGAAAGATAGGCGCCCGGCAGGACCCGAACCCCGGTTTCCTGCCACAGCTTCAATGCGGCCTGCTCGCCATCTTCGACGGGCAGCCAAAGAAAGAACCCCGCCTCGGGCGGCATATAGCCCTGAACGCCCGCAAACACCTCATCCGCGATGGCGTATTTTTCCTGATACAGCGCGCGGTTTTCCTGAACATGCGCCTCATCGGCCCAGACCTTGGCCGCGGCGGCCTGCAACGGCGATGGCAAGGGCGCCCCGGCATAGGCGCGCAACTGCTTGACCCGCTTGATGCTTTCCGACCCGCCCGCGATCAGCCCCGACCTCAGCCCCGCCAGGTTCGAGCGTTTCGACAGCGAGTTGAACAGCGTGATCCGCTCGGGGTCGGCGCCCAGCTCCTGCGCGACGGTCAGGATGCCGGTGGGCGGCGCGTCTCGGTAGATCTCGGAATAGCACTCGTCGGCGAAGATGCGGAAGTCATACTTCTCGGCCAGCCGGATCAACTCGGCCCAGTAGTCGCGCGAGGCGACGGCACCCTGCGGGTTGGCGGGCGAACAGATATAGGCCACAGCGGTGCGGTTCAGCACATCCTCTGGCAGGCCCGCATAGTCCGGCAAGTGCCCGGTGGCCGCGGTGGCCGGCACGAAATACGGCTGCGCCCCGACCGAGATCGAGGCGACCATGTAGACTTGATAGAACGGGTTGGGGCACAGCACGATCGGCTGCTGGCCGTTCTTCTGCTCGGGGCACAGGGCCATGGCGGCGTTGTACAACCCCTCGCGCGTGCCGTTCAGCGCCATGATGTTGGTTTCGGGGTTCATCCGCACGCCATAGCGGCGGTCGATCCAGTCGGCGATGGCCCCGCGCAGCGCGTCCGACCCCTCGTTCGGCGGGTATTTTTGAAACCCTGCTGCGTTTTCCACGATGACATCGGTCACCCAGGCCGGAAAGTCATGCTTGGGCTCGCCAATCGTCATATGCACGACATCGCCGCCCGGCGCGTGATGGTCGAGCAGGGCGCGTAGACGCGGAAAAGCATAGGCCGGTAGGTTCGAAAACCGCTCGGGAAAATTCATGACTGCTGCCTCGATACCGGGATCATTGGCGCCCCGGTTTTCCAGCAGATTACAGGCCGAGCCCCCGCGCGTCCAGACAAAGAGGTTCCGAATCAGGGGATTGTGGCATTCAGGTCAGAACCGCCTCGGCCGCCGCACCCAGCCGCAAAAGCGCCTCTTCCGAGCCCGGATAACCCAACATCATCAGCCCGCAGGACGGTGTCTTGGTGGGCAACGACAGCGCCGCCAGCCCCATCAGGTTGCCGATCCGGGTGTTGCGCAGGGCCAGAAGGTTCTCGGTGACGTAATAGTCATGGTCGTTCATCAGTCGGTCCAGATCCGGCGGCAGGATCGGGGCCGTCGGCGCCAGAACCGCGTCGAACCCGGCGGTGGCCGAGTCCCAGGCCGATCGGCAGGCCTTCAACCGCGACCACGCCGCCACGTAATCCGGTCCGGAATGCGCCTTGCCCGCGCGGAACCGCTCAAGGATCTCGGGATACATCGCCTCGGGGTTGGCCTCGATCACGTCGCGCCACAGGCCATAGGCTTCCGTGGTATAAAGGACACCGGACAGGCCTATCGCCTCGGCCAGTTCCGGCACCTCCAACGGCACGATCTCGGCCCCTGCATCACGCAAGCGGTCCAGCGCGTCGGCATAGGCCTGGCGTGGCGCGTCGCGCAGATCGTCCTGCGCGATGGTCTGCAGATCCGCAAACCGCCGCCCCTTCAGGCTGGCGCCCCGCAGATCGGCCGGCGTTCCGCCCTCCAACAGCGCCAGCATCTGCGCCGCATCCTCGACCGACCGAGTCAGCGGGCCGACTGTATCGAACCGCAGGCACAGGGGCACCACGCCTTCAAGGCTCAGCCGCCCCGGGGTGGTTTTCAGCCCTACCAGATCGTTCCATGCGGCCGGAATGCGCACCGATCCGCCCGTGTCCGAGCCGATTCCGCAGGCCGCCAGACCAAAGGCCACCGACGCCGCCGCGCCCGAGGACGACCCGCCCGGAACCGCCTTTTCGTCATTCACGCAGGGCGGCGTCGCGGTCACGGGGTTCAAACCAAGGCCCGAAAAGGCCAATTCGCTCATATGCGTCTTGCCCAGACAGACCGCGCCCATGGCCGTCGCGTTGCGCAGAACGGTTGCGTCATGCTCGGGCACCCGGCCGCGCAGTAGGGCCGATCCGGCCTCGGTTCCGATCCCGGCGGTGTCGAACAGATCCTTCCAGCTGATAGGCACCCCATCCAGCAACGACCGGCGCAGACCTTGGGCCGCCCGCTCCTTGGCCGCGCGGGCTTCGGCGCGGGCGCGGTCATGCGTGACGCGGGCATAGATGCCGTCCCGATGCGGATGGGCATCGATGGCCGCCAGATAGACCTCGGTCAGCTCCTCGGGATCGATCTGACCCATGCCGATCCCGCGGCCCAGGTCACATGCCGTCATGGTCAGCCAGTCCTGCATCTTTGCCCCCTTGTCGGAAAAATTCGTATTTCGGCGACGGTAGCGACAGGACTGCACATGGACAATCCCGAAAGGGCGCGCATATTGCACCGCATGACACAGGTTTCCGATATCTTGATCGTGGGCGGCGGGCTGAACGGCCCCGCCCTGGCGCTGGCGCTGGCGCAGACCGGACACAGCGTCACCGTGATAGACGCGCTGGCCGAGAAGCTGCGCAAGAACGCGGCGTTCGACGGGCGTGCCTATGCACTGGCGCTGGCCTCGCAACGGTTGCTGGCCGCGATCGGCGTCTGGGAACGGGTTGCGGACCACGCCCAGCCGATGTTGGAGATCAAGGTCACCGATGGCCACGCAGGCACAGGTCCGTCGCCGTTTTTCATGCATTTCGACCATGCCGAGATCGAGGAAGGCCCGATGGGCTATATGGTCGAGGACCGTCACCTGCGGCGCGCATTTCTTGCGGCGATGCAGGCGGAACCGGCGATCACCCGGGTGGATGGCAAAACCGTGGTTACGCAGGAAACCGGGCCAGGCAGCGTGACCGTGACGCTGGATGATGGATCGGCGCTGTCCGGTCGGCTTCTGGTGGGGTGCGACGGCCGCCGCAGCGGCACCGCCTCCCGCGCCGGGATCAAGCGGACCGGATGGGACTACGGCCAGACTGCGTTGGTCTGCGCGATCGAGCACGACCTGCCCCATCACGGCATTGCACATCAGTTCTTCATGCCCCCCGGCCCGCTGGCGATCCTGCCGTTGACCGGTAACCGCAGCTCGATCGTCTGGAGCGAACGCACCGAGACCGCACAGCGCATCAACGCGCTGGACGAGGCCGATTACCTTCAGGTCCTGCGGCCCCGGTTCGGCGATTTTCTGGGTGACATCCGCCTACAGGGCGACCGGTTCACCTATCCGCTGAACCTGACCATCGCCAATTCATTCATCGCGGACCGGCTGGCTCTGGTGGGTGATGCGGCCCATGGCATGCACCCGATCGCCGGTCAGGGGCTCAACGCCGGGCTGCGCGACGTAGGCGCGCTGGCCGAGGTGCTGACGCTGGCCGGTCGACGCGGCGAGGACATCGGCTCGACTCTGGTTCTGGAGCGCTATCAGGAATGGCGCCGCTTTGACACGGCGGCCTTGGCAATGGCGACGGATGTGTTCAACAAGCTGTTTTCGAACGACAATCCTATCCTGCGCCTCGGGCGCGACATCGGCATGGGCATTGTCGGGTCCCTGCCCGGTCTGCGCCGCGGCTTCGTGCGCGAGGCCGCTGGTTTGACAGGCGACCTGCCCAGGCTGTTGCAGGGCCGCCCGATCTAGTCGAGTTTGCGCGCCTCATCCACCAGCATCACCGGAATCCCGTCGCGGATCGGAAAGGCCAGACCAGCGGCTTTCGAGACCAGTTCCTGCCGCTCGGCGTCATATTCCAGCGTGGTATGAGTCTGGGGGCAGATCAGCGCCTCGAGCATATGGCGGTCGAAACCCGGTTCCGTCTCAGTCATTGCAGTTGTTCCTCGTTTGAACCCCCGCGCAGCGAGAATTCGATCAGTGTGACCAGAGTTTCGCGCCGGGTGCGCAGGCAGGGCGCTTCAAGCAGGGCCTGCTTGTCCTCGGGATCGAAATCCAGAAGCATCGACAGGGAATTGACCAGCAATTCGTCATCCGCCTCGTTCAGCGTCTCCCAATCCGTCGAGAGCGCACGGGCCGAGAAATACCTTTCGAGCAACCGCAGGAAAGCGGCGCGGTCGAACCCGGCATCCCGCTCGCCTTGACCCAGGTCGCGGTCGAACCCCTCCCAGGTGACGGCACAGCGGCGATAGGGCGTGAAGCCCTCGACCTCGGACTGAATGCGGAACCGCGACACGCCGGTCAAGGTGATCAGATAGCGCCCGTCTTCAGTCTCGGAAAACTGGGTGACGCGCCCGGCGCAGCCGATGCGGTGCAATCGAGCCCCATGGCCGGAGCCCGGATTCGGCTGGACCATGCCGATCAGCCGTTCCTTGGTTTTCAGGGCATCGTCCAGCATCTGCAGATAGCGCGGCTCGAATATATGCAGCGGCAGCCGGGACCGGGGCAGCAAAAGGGCCCCGGGCAACGGGAACACGGACACCGTGTCCGGCAGATCGGCGGGATGCATCATGTAATGTGTTCTAGCTCTGATATGCGATCAGGCAAATATCATCGAAGTCAGCCTGCGCCGTCCGTTCAGCACGATCGGATCATTCGGCTTGAGCGCGTCGAAGATCGTCAGCAGCTGGGTCTTGGCTGCACCATCGTTCCATTCGCGGTCGCGACGGAACAGCTCCAGCAGCTGATCGACCGCCTCGGCGGCCTTGCCGTTGGCATAGAGCGCCTGCGCCAAGTCAAACCGGGCCTGATGGTTGTCGGGGTCGGTCTCGACAGCAGCGGTCAGCTCGGCCACCGGGCCGGCATTTGCGGCCTGCTTGGCAAGCTCCAACTGCGCATGGGCAGCCTCCAACTCGGCCGTCGTTGAGATTTCGGCCGGAGCGCCGTTCAGGATGGCCTCGGCCTGCTCCAGATCACCCATCGCGATATGCGCCCGCACCAGTCCGCCATAGGCCGCGGCATGGTTCGGGTCTTCGCCCAGAATGGCGGCAAAGGTCTGGGCCGCATCTACTGCCGCGCCCTCGGCCAGCATCTCTTCGGCGGCCTCCACTGCCTCGTCCAGCTGTCCGCCGGGGCTCTGGCCGCCAGCAGCCTCGATCACGCGGTCGATGAACGCCTTGATCTCGGAGCCGGGCAGCGCGCCCTGGAACCCGTCGATCGGCTGACCCTTGAAAAAGGCATAGACGGTCGGGATCGACTGGATTCGCATCTGCGAAGCGATCATCTGCGCCTCGTCCACGTTGATCTTGACCATTTTCACCGCGCCTTTGGCGGCGGTCACGGCCTCTTCAAGGGCCGGACCCAGCGTTTTGCACGGGCCGCACCACGGCGCCCAGAAATCCACGATCACCGGGGTTTCCTGCGACGCTTCGACGACATCGGCCATGAACGTGGCCTCGGTTCCGTCCTTGATCAAATCGGTGGCGGCGGGGTTGCCTGCGCCGTTCAGAAGTTCCATGGCATTCACTCTCCGGAATTCAGTCTTGGCCCTTATATGCAACCGGGCGCGGCGGAAACCAAGAGCCGTCGCACCGGTTCAGGGCGGATCAGAGATCAAAGGTCGCAAAAACCGGCGCGTGGTCGCTGGGCTTCTCCCAGCCGCGCGCTTCGCGCAGGATGCGGCTGGAATGACCCGCGTTAGAGATGTCGGGCGTCGCCCAGACGTGATCGAGGCGCCGCCCCTTGTCAGCCGCATCCCAATCGCGGGCGCGATAGGACCACCAGCTGTACAGCTGCCCCTCGGGGATGTCTTGCCGGGTGATGTCGACCCAGCCGCCCGCGTCCTGCGTTTCGGCCAGCTGCTCGACCTCGATCGGCGTGTGCGACACGACCTTGAGCAGTTGCTTGTGCGACCATACGTCATCCTCGCGCGGGGCGATGTTCAGGTCACCAACCAGAATGGATTTCTGTGGCTTTTCGGCGTGGAACCAGTCGCGCATGTCGGTCAGGTAGTCCAGTTTCTGGCCGAATTTTTCGTTCACGTCCCGGTCGGGAACGTCGCCGCCTGCAGGGACGTAGAAATTGTGAATGATCACACCGTTTTCCAGTTGCCCTGCGACATGGCGGGCATGGCCGAGCCCGGCAAAATCCCGGTCACCCAGGTCGGTGATCGGCAGGCGCGACAGGATGGCCACACCGTTGTAGCCCTTTTGCCCGCGGGCGATCATGTGGGTGTAACCCAGTTCCGCGAAACCTTCGGTCGGGATCTTGTCGACCGGCGATTTGCATTCCTGCAAGCACAGCACGTCCGGTGCCTCCTCCTGCAGCAGTTTCTGCACGATCGGCTCGCGCAGGCGAACGGAATTGATGTTCCAGGTGGCCAGAGTGAAAGGCATGATCGGGGTTCCCTTGTCGCGACCGGGGCAACCTAACGCGGCAAGTGCCGGGGTGCCATCCGAAAAAAAGCCGGGCCAAAGGCCCGGCAGTCCAACAGGGAGGTACATGTCATGACCCGGACATGCGCGGGTTGCGAGTAACCTAAAGATGTCTATAGAGTATCACTTTGATCCACATCAATCCACCAATCGTTAGGAAACCAGGCGATATCCGCCGGATTCTGTGACCAAAAGGCGCGCATTCGAGGGATCGGGCTCGATCTTCTGGCGCAGACGGTAGATGTGGGTTTCCAGCGTGTGCGTGGTGACACCTGCGTTATAGCCCCAGACCTCGTGCAGCAGAACATCGCGCGGCACGACACCGTCGGTGGATCGGTACAGGAACTTGAGAATGTTGGTTTCCTTCTCGGTCAGGCGGATCTTGCGGTCATCCTCGGTGATCAACATCTTCATCGCCGGCTTGAAGGTGTAGGGCCCAAGAACAAAAACCGCATCCTCGGATTGTTCATGCTGGCGCAGCTGCGCGCGGATGCGGGCCAGAAGCACTGGAAACTTGAAGGGTTTCGACACGTAGTCATTGGCCCCGGCATCCAACCCGAGGATCGTGTCGGCGTCGCTGTCATGGCCGGTCAGCATCAGGATCGGGCTCTTGACCCCCTGCTTGCGCATCAGCCGGCACAGCTCGCGCCCATCGGTGTCGGGCAGGCCCACATCCAGAATCACCAGGTCATAGATCGCCTCGCGCGCGCGCTCCAAAGCAGACTGACCGTCCGAGGCCTCAAACACGTCGAAATCCTCGGTCATCACCAGCTGTTCGCTCAGCGCTTCGCGCAGGTCCTCGTCGTCATCGACCAGCAGGATTTTCTTGAGTTGCGCCATGTCCCGGTCCTCCTTTTGCTTTTGCATCACTTGAGCTTGGAATATGCAATCCACAAGTTTTGCTGCAACGCTCTCACGCCCTCGTGTCTGATGGACGGGAAATGTTTCACATTCGGCGGCGAACGGGCTAGGACGAGACAAACGTTACAGGATAACATCGATGAGTCTGATTCCCGACATCACCGAATTGCTGGCGCGCGCGCGGGCGGATCTGCGCATGGGCGTTCCCGTGGTGCTGGTCGATGACGGCGGCCGTGGCGTAGTGGCCGCGGCGGCCGAGACCTTGGGGCCGCAACGTCTGTCCGATCTCCGCGGTCTGGGCGATCAGCCCGTGGTTGCCATCACCAACCGCCGGGCCGAGACCCTGAAGGCGCGCGCCTATGACGGCGATCTGGCTCGTGTCGTAATCCCCGCCGATGCCGACCTTGCCTGGGTGCAGGCCGTGGCAGACCCGTCCGATGACCTCGATTCCCCGATGAAGGGTCCGCTGATGACCCAGCGGAGCGGCAATACCAACCTGCACCGCATCGCCATTGCCTTGGCCAAGACCGCGCGCCTGCTGCCGGCGGCAGTGGTCGTACCCGTCGAGGACGGGCGCGCGTTTGCCGCCTCCCACGGGCTGACCTGCATCGACCATACCCGCGCCGCCCCACATCTGGCCGATCGCAGCCCCCTGCACGAGGTGGTCGCCGCCCGCCTGCCGATGGAGGTCTCCGAGGCCGGGCGGCTGCATGTATTTCGCCCCAAGGACGGCGGTGAAGAACACTATGCCATCGAAATCGGCCGGCCCGACCGTTCGAAACCGGTTTTGGCGCGGCTGCATTCTGCCTGCTTCACCGGCGACCTGATGGGCAGCCTGAAATGCGATTGCGGCCCGCAGCTGCGCGGCGCCCTGGCGCAGATGGGAGCCGAGGGCCACGGCGTTCTGCTGTATCTCAACCAGGAGGGCCGCGGGATCGGCCTGGCCAACAAGATGCGCGCCTATTTCCTTCAGGATCAGGGGTTCGACACGGTCGAAGCGAACCACCGGCTTGGGTTTGAGGATGACGAGCGCGACTTCCGCCTCGGGTCCGACATCCTGAAGTCAATGGGCTTCAGTTCGGTGCGACTGCTGACCAACAACCCCGCCAAGATCGCGATGATGGAACGCACCGGGATCGCCGTCACCGAACGTGTGCCGCTCAAGGTCGGGGAAACAGCGCACAATCGCGGCTATCTGGCGACCAAGGCGGCCAAGTCGGGCCATCTGTTGTGAGCCCGCACGATCTGGTCCTGTCTTGGCGCGGCGCGCGGTTTCTCGGCAGGACGTTCCCCTGCACGATCGGCAAAGGCGGCCTGACCAACGCCAAACGCGAAGGCGATGGCGCCACCCCGACTGGCGTTCTGCGGATCGTAGGCATGCTGTACCGGCCCGACCGGATTGCGCCACCCGCCCCCTGGGCCCTGCCGATCGGGCCGCGCGACCTGTGGTCGGATGATGGTGCTGACCCGGACTACAACCGGCATGTGCGGGCGCCGCACGGGTTCAGCCATGAACGCCTTCGGCGGGCCGATCCGCTGTACGATTTGGTTCTGATCACCGACTGGAACTGGCCCGATGCAGTGCCTGGACGCGGATCAGCCATCTTCATCCACCAATGGCGCCGGACGGGCTATCCGACCGAGGGCTGCCTGGCCTTCCGCCGTGACCACCTGCACTGGATCGCGCAAAGGGTCACCCTGGGCACCCGAGTGATCATTCCCCCGCTTTGACCCGTTCGCCAAAGATCGCCGACCCCACCCGGACATGGGTGGCCCCCAACGCGATCGCGGTTTCGAAATCGCCGCTCATGCCCATCGAGAGACCTTGCAGCCCGTTGCGCGCGGCGATCTTGGCCAGAAGGGCGAAATGCAGCGCCGGTTCCTCGTGCACCGGCGGGATGCACATCAGGCCGCGCACGGGAAGGTCCAGCCCTTGGCATTCGGCGATGAAGGCATCCGCATCGGCGGGCAAAACGCCGGCTTTCTGCGGTTCCTCTCCGGTGTTCACCTGGATGAACAGATCAGGGCAGGCGCCCGTCTCTTGCGCCAACCGCGCCAGGGTCTTTGCCAATTTGGGCCGATCCACTGAATGGATGGCATTGCAAAGATCCATCGCCTGCCGCGCCTTGTTGGTCTGCAACGGGCCGATCAGATGCAGGTCGATGCCGGAAAACCGCTCGCGGAAGGCGGGCCATTTCGCGGCAGCCTCCTGCACCCGGTTTTCGCCGAAACAGCGGTGGCCCTGCTCGAGCACGGCCTGAACCCTGTCATTTGGTTGAACTTTGGATACGGCAATCAGGGTCACGGACCCGGCTAGCCGCCCGGCGGCGGCTTCGGCCTTTACGATGCGATCTTTGATTTCCTGCAACGACATGGATTTCCCCTGTTCCGGTTTCGCGCCAGAAAAACACCATGTCGGCGCAAAAGAAAAGGGCGGGTCCGAAGACCCGCCCCAAACCTTGCGGTTCAGATCAACTTAGAAGTTGAACTGAGCACCGAAGTCGGCACGCATGGTCGAGTCTGCGCAGACGTCGCAGTCCGACACACCGATACCACCGCGCAGCGATGCGCCGCCGCCCAGGTCGTAGATGGCGCCGATGCCGTACTGCTGGGTGTCAGCGTCAGCCGAACCGTCACCGTAAGCGGCGGTCAGGGTCAGAGCAGAGCCAACGTTGTAGGCCAGCGACAGACCGTAGGCGGTGCCGTCGGTTGCTGCAACTTGGGTTGCGTCGTCAGCAACGAACAGGGTGCCCGAGAAGTCACCGAATTCGCCACCCAGGGTGAAGACGGTCAGGCTCGGATCTTTGCCTGCCAGAGCGTCGGTCTCACCGTAGGCCAGAGCGGCAGTGATGTTGCCGAAGGTGTAGGTTGCGCTGATGTCCCAACGGTCGGCATCGGTTGCAACGCCGTTCACACCAAAGGTGGCTTGGTCATACGACGCACCGAAGGCGAAGTCGCCGACTGCGTACTGGAAGAACACACCGTTCGCACCCGAACCGGTCGACGAATAGCCGGTGAAGGCATAGTCAACGCCCGAGTACTGGCCGATGAAGTTTTCCAGGCCCGGTTCGTTACCGTAGTAGTTGGCCAGGTTGTCAAACGCGCCGGCAATGTTGCCCGCGTCAACACGCAGACCACCGTAGATGACCGAGAAACGTGCGCCGTTCAGGCCAGCCGAGTTGGCTTCACCGGTGCCGGCGTTCTCGTCGGCCTGCAGGCGGACGCGTGCTTCAAAGCGGACGCCACCGTCGGTTTCCGCGATGCCGTCGATGTTCAGACGGAAACGCGAAACCAGGATGGTTTCGTCGGTCGCGACAGCAGCGGTGCCGGTGGTGGTGCCGCTGGCAGTGGTGGTGAAGTTGGTCACAACGCCGGTACGGTCTTCTTGGTAGCCGATACCAAAGCGGCCATAGCCGCTGAATCTAACTTCGGCCGCGGCAACCGATGCGGTTGCGATCAGTGCGGTCGATGCGAAGAGAACTTTTTTCATCTTGTTTCCCTCGGTTTCAGTAATTTCTACTCGACACATGCCTGCTGCACATGTCTCAGCACGCAGACCGTTTCGCTCTTTTTGCCCCCTCAGCGCAAGCTTGCCTTAATTCTTTTGCAGTCATTGCCCCGGAATTGGTGCAAGGATGCCACAGTTGGTTTGAGGGCGTGTTTTCGGCACCGCCATGGCGCCTTTGGAAAGAATGGGCTTGTTGCAACACAACAGCTTGTCTAGGAGTATCACCCAACAGTCTAACCAGCAGAACAGGACATGCCGACGATGCGCCTGCAGACGATTTCGGGTTTGTTGATTTTGACCGTCTCGGTTGCGGCCTGCGGGCAGAATCGCTCGGCACAGCCCAATCCGAACTATCTAACCACCGACGGCAGTTCGTCAGAGGCTCGTGAACTCAATGATCCGAATCGTTCGACCATCTGGGATGTGTTCGGCCCCAACAACTCGGAACAAGTGACACAGGTCAATCGGTACCTGTGGGCGGCCTCGCTGGATGTGCTGAATTTCCTGCCGATCGAAGAGGTGGATCCGTTTACCGGCGTGATCGTAACGGGTTACGGCAGACCGCCGGGCGGCGGGCGGTCTTATCGGGCAACGGTGCACATCAAGGATCCGGCCCTGGCGGCGCGGTCCCTTTCGGTGGCGCTGCAGACCAGCGGAGGCGCGCCGGTCAGCGCCGCCACCACGCGTGCGGTCGAAGATGCGATCCTGTCGCGGGCGCGCCAGCTGCGGATCGCGGACAACAAGCTCTAGCAACCCGCAGAAAATCACAATATTACCACGCCGGGCCCCTGCCCGGCGTTTTCATTCACGAAGGACCGCATGATGTCGCGTTACTCGGCCAACGAAATCGAAGCAAAATGGCAAGAGGCCTGGGACAAGGCCGGGATCTTCACCGCCAAACGCACGGCGGACAAGCCGAAATACTATGTGCTGGAAATGTTCCCCTATCCGTCGGGGCGCATCCACATGGGGCATGTGCGCAACTATACCATGGGTGACGTGATCGCGCGCTACAAGCTGAGCACCGGGCACAACGTGCTGCACCCGATGGGCTGGGACGCTTTCGGGATGCCGGCGGAGAATGCGGCCATGGCCATAGGTGGCCACCCCAAGGACTGGACCTATGGCAACATCGCCGACATGCGCGCGCAGATGAAGCCGCTGGGCCTGTCGATCGACTGGTCGCGCGAGTTCGCGACCTGCGACCCGGAATATTACGGCCAGCAGCAGGCGCTGTTCCTCGACATGCTCGAGGCGGGGCTGGTCTATCGCAAGAACGCCGTGGTCAACTGGGACCCGGTGGACATGACCGTGTTGGCCAACGAGCAGGTGGAAAACGGCCGCGGCTGGCGCTCGGGCGCGTTGGTGGAGCGACGCGAGCTGACCCAGTGGTTCTTCAAGATCTCGGAGTTCGCCGAAGAGCTGCTCGAGGCGCTGGATACGCTCGAGAACTGGCCCGCCAAGGTGCGCCTGATGCAGGAGAACTGGATCGGCAAGTCGCGCGGGCTGGAATTCGCGTTCGAGCGCACGGACGGTGGTGAGCCGATCACCGTCTACACCACGCGGCCCGACACGCTGCTAGGGGCCTCGTTCGTGGGCATCTCGCCCGATCACCCGATCGCCAAGCAGCTTGAGACCGAGAACCCCGAAGTCGCTGAATTCGTTGCAGAATGCCGCAAGGGCGGCACCACGGAAGAGGCCATCGAAACCGGCGAGAAGCTGGGTTTCGACACCGGCATCCGCGTCAAGCACCCGCTGGACCCGAACTGGGAACTGCCGGTCTGGATCGCGAATTTCATCCTGATGGATTACGGCACCGGCGCGATCTTCGCCTGCCCCGCGCATGACCAGCGCGACCTGGATTTCTGCCGCAAATATGACCTGCCGGTGATCGACACCTTCTTTGCTCTGGATGACGACACGCCGGTGGACAAGATCGCTTTCGTCCCGCCGAAAGAGCAGAAAGTGCGCTGGGTCAACCATTTCGCCGGTCTGACCGAGGCCACCGGACAGGAAGCCATCGACGCGACCATCGAGTTTGCCGAGAAAGCCGGCTGGGGCAAGGGCGTGACCAAGTACCGCCTGCGCGATTGGGGCCTGTCGCGCCAGCGCTACTGGGGCTGTCCGATCCCGGTGGTGCATTGCGACGATTGCGGCGTGGTGCCCGAAAAGAAGGAAAACCTGCCGATTCGCCTGCCCGACGATGTCACTTTCGACAAACCGGGCAACCCGCTGGACCGTCACCCGACATGGCGCGACTGTGCCTGCCCGTCTTGCGGCAAGCCGGCCAAGCGCGAAACCGACACGATGGACACGTTCGTCGATTCGTCGTGGTATTTCGCCCGTTTCACCGCCCCACGCGCGGAAACGCCCACCGATCTGGCCGAAGCCGAATACTGGATGAACGTGGACCAGTATATCGGCGGCATCGAACACGCGATCCTGCACCTGCTGTATTCGCGGTTCTTCGCCCGGGCCATGCATCTGACGGGGCATCTGCCGAAAAAGGCGATCGAGCCGTTCGACGCGCTGTTCACCCAGGGCATGGTCACCCATGAAATCTATCAGACCCGCGACGACAAGGGCCGCCCGGTCTATCACCTTCCCGAAGAAGTCGAGGACGGCAAGCTGAAGGCGACGGGCGAGCCGGTCGAGATCATCCCCTCGGCCAAGATGTCGAAATCGAAGAAGAACGTGGTGGACCCGGTCAGCATCATCTCAGCCTTTGGGGCGGATACCGCGCGCTGGTTTGTGCTGTCCGATTCGCCGCCCGAGCGTGACGTGGAATGGACCGCCGCCGGCGCCGAGGCCGCGCACAAGCACCTCAGCCGCGTGCATCGCATCGTGTCCGAGATCGCCGCATCCGACGCCCCGGCCAATGCCGAGGACGAAGCGCTGCTGCGCGAGATGCACAAGACCATTCATGACGTGACCGGCGGGGTCGAATCCTTCGGCTTCAACGCCTCGATCGCCAAGCTCTATGCGTTTACCAACACGCTGGCCAAATCCAAGGCGGGCGCGCAGGCCAAGCGGCAGGCGGCCAAGACGCTGGCGCAGCTGATGTCGCCGATGACCCCGCACCTGTCCGAAGAGCTGTGGCAGATGCTGGGCGGCGAAGGGCTGGTGGCGCTGGCGCCCTGGCCGGTGGCGGACGAGTCGATGCTGGTCGATGACACCGTCACCCTGCCTATCCAGATCAACGGCAAACGCCGCGCCGAAATCAGCGTGGCCAAAGATCTGGACAAGACGCAGGTTGAAAAAATCGCGCTCAGCACCGAAGCTGTTCAAAAGGCGCTGAATGGCGCTGCTCCGAAGAAGGTGATCGTTGTTCCGGGCCGGATCGTGAATGTCGTTGTTTGACCGCAGAAAAATGCTGCTGCCGCTGGCCGCCTGTGCGCTGGCCGCAGCCTGCGGGTTTCAACCCGTCTACGCGCCGGGGGCGGCGGGGTCCGCTCTCTATGGCAGAGTCGCGGTTTCAGCCCCGGACACGGTCGAAAGCTATCTGCTGGTGCAGAATCTGGAACAGCGGCTGGGGCGCGGCGCCGGTTCGGCCAAGGATTATAGGTTGAACGTGAAGGTCACCACCGCAACCCGCGGGGCAGCGATCACCACGACCAACGAGACCAACCGCTACACAATAGATGGGCGCGCGAATTTCACCCTGAGCTCGGCTGAAACCGGGCAGGTCGTCGCGTCGGGCACCGTGACCGATTTCGTGGGTTACTCGGCATCGGGTTCGACGGTCTCGACCCTGGCCGACGAGCGCGACGCAAAGGATCGCCTGATGGTCATCCTAGCCGATCAGATCGTGACGCGCTTGTATTCCACACCGGAACTGGCTTCATGAAGCTTTCGCCACGCGAGGCTGACGGGTATTTTTCCAAACCGGACCCCGACAAGACGGGCTTGCTGATCTACGGCGCCGACGCGATGCGCGTGGCGCTGAAACGCCAGCAGGTTCTGGCCGCGCTGCTTGGCCCTACCGCCGAGGAAGAGATGCGCCTGACCCGGATGCCCGGCGCCGATCTGCGCGGCGACCCGGCCATGCTGCTGGACGCGGTCAAGGCGGTCGGGTTCTTTCCCGGCCCGCGTGCCGTCTTTGTCGAGGAGGCAACCGACTCCGTCGCCTCTGCGATTCTGACCGCGCTCGAGGACTGGGCCCCGGGCGACGCGCAGATCATCGTGACCGCGGGCCAGCTCAAGGCCAGTTCGAAGCTGCGCAAGGCCTTCGAGGCCCATCGCAACGCCTATGCGGTGGGCATCTATGACGACCCACCCAGCCGCGCCGAGATCGAGCGGTCATTGGCACAGGCTGGCCTGACCGATATCCCGCACGGTTCGATGGCGATGCTGGGGGATCTGGCAGCCGAGCTCAGCCCCGGCGATTTCGCGCAGACGCTGGAAAAGCTGGCCCTGTACAAACGCGGGGACGGCACCGCGCTGACAGTCGAGGACATCGAGGCCTGCGCCCCGCAATCCAACGAGGCCGCGCTGGACGATGTTCTGAACGTGGTGGCCGAGGGCCGCGCGCCCGAGATCGGCCCGCTGATCCGACGCCTGCAGGCGCAGGGCACCAACCCGGTGACGCTGTGCATCGGCGCCACGCGGCATTTCCGTACTCTCTATGCCTGCGCTTCGGACCCGGGCGGCGCGGCCCAGGGCATCGGCAAGCTGCGTCCGCCGATCTATGGCAAGCGGCGCGACCGCATCCTGCGGCAGGCGCAGGCCTGGGGGGCGCAGAAACTGCAGACCGCACTGACCGTGCTGACCGATACCGACCTGTCCCTGCGGTCGGCCGGGCAGACCGCGCCGGCCATGGCGCTGGTCGAACGGGCGATGATCCGCATCGCCATGCTGGCTCGGTCACGCTGACGTGACGGGGCGTCGGGCTTGACGCACCGCCCTGCGCCACCAACCTGTAGGTCAGCCAAGACAGGAGCACGGCATGTACAAACTTTATGGACGCGTCCACAGCCGCGCTTCGCGGGTGATCTGGCTGCTCGAGGAATTGGGCCAGCCCTATGATTTGATCCCGGCAGGGCCGCATGATCCGCAGGTTCTGGCCCTGCATGAATCCGGCAAGGTGCCGGTTCTTCAGGTCGGCGATGCCGTGCTCTCGGACAGCGTGGCGATCATGACCTATCTGGCCGACAAGCACGGGGCCTTCACCTATCCGGCCGGAACCCTGGAACGGGCCGAGCAGGATTCGCTGGTCAACGCCATGCTCGAGGAATTCGATGCGCCGCTGTGGCTGGCCACCCGGCACGCATTCATCCTGCCGCAGGACAAACGTGTTCCGCAGGTGGTCGAGGTCGCGAAATGGGAATTTGACCGCAGCTTCCAGCGCATGGGCCGCCGCTTCAAGGGACCGTACCTGCAAGGTGACAAGATGACGATTGCCGACATCCTGTGCGTCCATTGCATGAGCTGGGCCAAAACCGCCGATTTTCCGATGAATTCGGATGTGCTGAAAGCCTATGGCAAGGACCTCCGCGCGCGGCCGGCCTATCAGAAACTGGGCGAGCTGGCCAAAACCGCCTGAGCGCTCAGCCAGTCGGCGGCCGATCGCCCGGCCCATCGCCCGGTGGCGAAACAACCGGTCAGAAGGTAGCCGCCGGTCGGTGCTTCCCAATCCAGCATCTCGCCGGCACAGAACACGCCCGGCAGCGCCTTCAGCATCAGGCCATCGGTCAGCCCGCTGCGCATGACGCCGCCCGCGGTCGAGATCGCCTCGTCCATCGGGCGCAGTCCCGCGTGGCGCACGGGAAGCGCTTTCAGCAGCCCGACCCAGTCGGCCCGGGTCACGACCTCGCCTTTGGTCATTTCGTGAAACAGCGCCACTTTCTGCGCTGGCAGGCGCAAGCCGTTTTTTAGCCACCGGCTGAGCGTGGTTTTCGCGCTGGTCGCGGCGAGGCGGCGGCGCAGTTCTTCCTGCGGCAGGTCCGGCACCAGATCCACACGTAACGGCAAGCCCGCGCGCAGGGCCGGGGTCAGCGGGTACAGCCCACCCCCTTCAAGCCCTTTCTCCGAGATCACCGCCTCGCCCCGGCTGATGCGATCGCCCGCCATCCACCGCACCGATTTGAGTGCCCGGCCGAAATGCGGCGTCATGTGCGGGCTCCAACCCATCGCCAGCGCGGCATTCGACGGCGCGAAAGGCGCCAACGGCACCCCCTTTTCCGCCAGAACCGGCGCCCAAGCCCCGTCCGAGCCCAGCCGCGCCCAACTAGCGCCGCCAAGCGCCAGCACCGTCGCCCCGGCCGCGACCCGTTGCCCGCCGTCGGGCGTGTCGAACACCGCCGCCGCGCCATCCCAGCCAAGCCAGCGCCAGCGGGTGCGGATCACAACCCCCATCCCGTCCAGCCGCTCCAGCCAGGCCCGCAACAGCGGCGAGGCCTTCTTGGCGCGGGGGAACACCCGCCCGGTCGAGCCGGTGAACAGCTCTTGCCCCAGACCGCGCGCCCAGTCCTGCACCATTCCGGCATCGAAATCGGCAAGCATCGGACGCAGCCAGTCCGCCGCCTGTCCATAGGCCGGCAGCAGAGTCTCGAACGGTTCATCCTTCGTCAGGTTCAGGCCCGATTTGCCCGCCATCAGGAACTTGCGCGCGACCGATGGCTTGGCCTCGGCCACCAGAACAGCATGCCCGGCCCGCGCCAGTTCCTCGGCTGCCATCAATCCGGCCGGACCCGCCCCGATCACCAATGCCTGCGCCATATCTTTCCTCTTGTCCCGGGCCGGGCCCGGGATAAATCTTAGCCTCGCCATGACCGAGGACTGCCCCATCTGCCCGCTCTGCGACCGCCCGATCCCCGACGGGACCGGCAGCCTGCACCATCTGATCCCAAAACTCAAAGGGGGCAAGGGCGGTCCCACGGTTCTGCTGCACGGAATCTGCCACAAGGAAATTCACGCCACCCTGACCGAAGCCGAGCTGGCCCGCAGCTACAACTCGGTCGCGGCGTTGCGCGGCCACCCCCGGCTGTCGCGGTTTCTGGACTGGGTGCGCAAACGCCCGCCCGGGTTCCAGTCGAAAGTGCCCGGAAAGCGCCGCAGCCGCTGATCAGGCGGGCACGAACACCGTGCCATGCGCGGCACGGACGGGTTCGGTCAGCCCTTCGATGCCGATCCCGCGCAGGTCGGGCGTGGGTACGATGACGGCACCGGGAATGTGCTGAAACTCCAGCGTGGTATAGGGCCGTCGCCACAGCCATTCGCGATTGCCGACGGCCCAGAGGTCAGGGCTGGGCGGTCGCTCCTGTGTGAAGGCATAGAAGTGCAGGTCGAACCCGTGCGGGGTTACATCCTGTATCGACAGAAGCCGCATCCCAAGGCTGCGACAGATCGCATCCTCGGCCTGGATGTCGCCGGAGCGTAGGGTGATCTGGCCCACGCAGGCCCGGTCGAACGGCGCCTGCACGGGGTCGGCCTTCGGGCGGTTGCATTCGAAATCATGTTGCAGCAGTTCGATCGCAAACCCCTCGGGATCGGTGAGATGGCTCAAATAGCCGATGTCCAGAAACTGCGCCGGTAGGCTGACCTTGACCCCCCTTCGCCGCAGCCAGTCCGCCGCCCGGTCCACGTCAGGCAAGGTGATGCCGATCTTCCAGTACCGCTGCCCACGATCCGCGACATACCCGCCCCCGCCGGGCTGCAACACGATTTCCGCACCCCGGTCAGGGTAGCTGACCCGCCAGTCCGCCCCGTCACGGCGCGACACCATGCCCAGCGCTTGGCGGTAGAACTCCGCCAGCCCGGCCGGGTCCGCCACGCGCAGATGCAGGGCAGCCAGCCTCATGCGCACATCCCGGCGATTCCGCAGGCGACATCAGGATCTGCCGCCAGGCTGTCGGAAACCAGCTCACGCGCGGTCTGCAACAGCATGTCGCGGGCCACCACCCGGTCGACCAGACCAAAGGCCAGGGCCTCGTCGGCCGTGATCTTCTGCCCGGCCATCAGGATCAGCTTGGTCCGTGCCGGCCCGATCAGCGCCTTCATGCGCAGCACGTCCGACGGCTGCGGCAGAAACCCCAGCCGCATCACCGGATAGAAGATCTTGGCCTCCGGCACCGCGATGCGCAGGTCGCAGGCCAACGCCATGCCGTTGGCCCCGCCCGCCATCGTGCCGTTCAGCGCGGCAACGGTCAGGCAGGGCAGCGCTGCGATGGCGCCCGACAGACGTTCCCATAGGTCCGAGGTGGCCAGACCCGCCCGCGCCTCGTCCAGATCGGCACCGGCGCTGAAGACCTTGCCGGCACCCGTCAGGATCAAGGCCCGCGCCTCGGTCGCCGCCTGGGCGATATCGACCAGTTCGGCCAGCATCGCCCCGGTCAGCGCATTGGCCTTGCCGGGATTGTTCAGCACCACGGTCCACAGGCCGTTTTCCTTAGTCAGTTCGATCACGTCAGGCCGACCCTCTTGCGGATGTCGTCGCGGCGCAGAGAAATCTCGGTGCCCAGAAATTCGTCGGCGTCGGCCGAGCACATCCACAACAGCGCGCGGGCCGGCCAATCGGCGGGGATATGATCTTCCCATTCAAGCTGGCTGACCGGGTTGATGCCGCTGGCCTTGATCGTCCGCTGCATGTCGGTGGCCACCGTGCCCGGCGACAGGCCCATCGCGCGGATGCCGTGATGGGACTCTTCCAGATGCAGACACTCGGTCAGCATCTTCGCACCCGCCTTCGAGGCGCAATAATGGCTCCAAGCCTCCACCGGGTTGGACGCAGCGCCCGACGAGACCGTCAGCACAGTTCCGCCGCCTGCGGCCCGCATCACCGGCAGCACCGCGCGCATGCCGTGGAACACGCCCTTGAGATTGATGTCGATGGCCCGACCCCAATCCGCCGGATCAGCCTTGGCCAGATGCGAAATCGGGTCGATCACCCCGGCATTGCCGATCAGCACGTCCACCCCGCCAAAGCGATCGACGCAGGCGGCCACCGCCTGATCGACCTGCGCGAAGTCGCTGACATCGCAGGCAATCGCGAGTGCCTGCCCCCCCAACTCGGCGGCCAGCGCGTCGATCTGCGCGCGGCTGCGGGCCACCAGCGCGACATTGGCCCCGGCTGCGGCAAAAACGCGCCCCGCCTCGGCCCCGATGCCGCGGCTGGCCCCGGTGATCAGCACTGTTTTTCCTTGCATGGACATCCCGTAATCCTTTCGGCTTGCAATCCGTTCAAGTCCTATCGCGCAAACGGGGAAAGCGTCCACCCCTTGCCCCCTTGACGGCGTGCGCCACAGGCCCGACGATGCGCGCGAATTTCAACACGAAGGGTTCCCTTATGTCCGTTTTCCTTCGCCGCACGGGCGGCGCCGTCCTGGCCTATGTTATCGCGACGCAAGGCGCGCTGGCAGACCTGACCGCCAACGATGTCTGGTCCGACTGGCAGTCCTACATGGGCAGCATGGGCTATGCCGTCACCGGCGATCAGAGTACCTCGGGCAACGTCACCAGCATCAGGAACATGACGCTGAAGATGGAGCTGCCGGACGAGGATGGCGCGTTCGACATGGTCATCCCGGAAATGACCCTGACCGAGAATGGCGACGGCACCGTCACCATCGGCTTGCCGGAGAGCTTTCCCATGACCATCTCGGGTCAGGCCGAGGGCGAGGCATTTTCTGCCGCACTTCTGTACACTCATGACGGTCTGAACATGGTCGTGTCCGGCACCCGCGAGGACATGACCTATGACTACGCGGCCCAGAGCCTGGGCCTGGCGCTGGGCGACGTCACCGTCGACGGCGAGACCATGCCCGAAGACAGCCTTGATCTGAGCCTGCGCCTGGCGGATCTGGCCGGCACGTCGCGCATGGTGATCGGCGAGGGGCGAACGGTCGATCAGACCTTCACCGCCGCCGATCTGACCTATGAGGTGGATTTCAACGAACCGGAAACCGGCGAACAAGGCCGGATCAACGGCAAGCTCGAGCAACTGGCCTTCGAGGGCCGGAACGTGATCCCGGCCAGGTTCAGCCTGGCGGATGTCCAGGCCGCCTATGAGGCCGGATTCGCCTTTGACGGCGCCTTCACCTATGTGGCGGGCCAGACCAGCATCGAGGGCACCAGCGAAGGCGAAGCGTTTTCGATGGCCAGCAGCTCGGACGGCGGCCGTTTCGCGGCCAGCATCGATGCGCAGCGTCTGGCCTATGACGTCGAACAGAAGAACGCCAAGCTGTCGGTCACCTCTGCCGATGTACCGTTTCCCATCGAACTTGCGATGGCCAAGGCGGGCCTGAAACTTGAGGCTCCAATTCAGGACAGCGGCGAGGTCGAACCGTTTGCCCTGGCCCTGAACCTGACCGATTTCACCATGTCGGACATTCTGTGGAGCATGTTCGACCCGGCCGGCGCACTGCCACGAGATCCGGCGACCATCGCGCTGGACACCACCGGTACGGCCAAGGTCCTGCTGAACATCTTCGATCCGGCCGCCGCCGAAGCGATGGAGAAGGCCGACGCCGTTCCGGCCGAGTTGCACTCGTTGAAGATCAACGAGCTGCTGGTTTCGCTGGTGGGCGCCAAGCTGACAGGCAACGGCGATTTCACCTTCGACAATTCCAACGCCGAACAGACCGGCGGCATGCCGATCCCGACCGGGGTGGTCAACCTGCAACTGGTGGGCGCAAACGCCCTGATCGACAAGTTGATCGAAATGGGGCTGGTGTCGGACAACGATGCCATGGGCGCCCGCATGATGATGGGCATGATGGCGGTTCCGGGCGAGGCGCCGGACACGCTGAATTCGACCATCGAATTCAAGGAAGACGGGCAGATCCTGGCCAATGGCCAGCGGATCAAGTGAATCCGGCCTGAAAGAGCAAAAGACAGGGGCGCGGGAACCCGCGCCCTTTTTTTGGCATCGCTCCCCGCGATCAGTCGAACAGGCCCGGTTCGTGCAGCGCGGCCTGCACCGACAGATGCGTTTTTCTGGCACCCGCCGCGCCCGGACCCGGCCCGCCTTGGGGCTTGCGGGGCCGCCTGTCGAAGGCTAGGTCCAATGCAAGCAGTCGGAGGCCACATGACCAACACACTCGAAGCAATCAGCGCCCGGATGATCGAACTGGCCGCCAAAGCCGGGGCCGAGGCGGCGGACACGATCGTGATCGACGGGGCCTCGGTTTCGGTCGAGGTGCGCGGCGGCAAGCTGGAGCATGCCGAGCGCGCCGAAAGCATCGATGTCGGGTTGCGGGTCTTTCTGGGCCAGCGTCAGGCCATCGTGTCCGGGTCGGACAGCCGCCCCGAAGCACTGCAAGCCATGGCCGAGCGCGCCGTGGCCATGGCCCGCGAGGCCCCCGCAGACCCTTTTTCTGGGCTGGCCGATCCCGACCAACTGGCGCGGAACTGGGACGGCGACGCGCTGGAACTGTTTGATCCGTCGCCCGCACCTTCCGCCGACGCGCTGATGCAGGACGCGCTGGCCGCTGAGGCCGCCGCCCTGGCCGTTCCGGGCGTGACGCAGGTGTCGGATGCAGCTGCCGCCTATGGGACGCATCGGGTGCATCTGTCGGCCACCAACGGATTCTCGGGCGGCTATGCCCGTAGCACCCGGTCGGTGTCCTGCGTGGCGATCTCGGGCGAAGGCACCGGGATGGAGCGCGACTATGACGGGGACAGCCGCACCTTTCAGACCGACCTGCGCAGCCCGGACGAGATCGGCCGGACCGCCGGTGAACGCGCGGTGCAGCGGGTCGGTGCGCGCAAGCCGCAGACCGGCCAGTTCCCGGTACTGTTCGATGAACGGATTTCATCCTCGCTGATCGGGCATCTTCTGGCGGCCAGCAATGGCGCGGCGGTTGCGCGCGGCGCATCGTGGCTGAAGGACAGCCTGGGCCAGCAGGTTCTGCCCGCACACCTGTCTCTGGTCGAGGATCCGCACCGCCCGCGCATTTCGGGATCGCGACCCTTTGACGCCGAGGGGCTGCCGACCGCCCATCGTGCGATCGTCGAAGACGGCGTTCTGACCGGCTGGACGCTGGACCTGTCCAGCGCGCGCAAGCTGGGCATGGCGCCCACCGGCAACGCCGCCCGTGGCGTGTCCGGCCCGCCCTCGCCCAGCAACTGGAACCTGAGTCTAACCCAAGGCACAGCGACGCGCGAGGATCTGTTGCGCGACATGGGCACCGGGCTGCTGGTGACCTCGATGATCGGATCGACGATCAACCCCAACACCGGTGACTATTCGCGCGGGGCGGCGGGGTTCTGGGTGGAGAACGGCGAAATCGCCTATCCGGTGAACGAATGCACCATCGCCGGAAACCTGCGCGAGATGCTGATGCGGATCATTCCGGCCAACGACGCGCGCCCCTATCTTTCGCGGGTAGTGCCCTCGCTGCTGATCGAAGGGATGACGCTTGCCGGAAACTGACCTGCTCCTGCTGATCGACGCGGCGCGCGAGGCCGGCAAGATCGCCACGCGGTATTCGGGTCGCGACGCCCGGCGCTGGGACAAACCGCAAGGCGCGGGCCCCGTCACCGAGGCCGATCTGGCCGTGAACGCGATGCTGGAACAGCGCCTGCCCGCCGCCCGGCCCGGCTATGGCTGGCTAAGCGAAGAAACCGAAGACAACCCCGACCGGCTGACCCGCGACCGTGTCTTCATCATCGACCCGATCGACGGCACCCGCAGCTTTGCCGAAGGTTCGAGCACCTGGGCGCATTCGCTGGCGGTGGCCGAGCACGGGCAGGTGATCGCGGCTGTCATCTATCTGCCCCTGCGCGACCTGCTGTTCGCGGCGGAGCGTGGCGGGGGCGCCACGTTGAACGGCCAGCCTATTCAGGCGACCCGGGTCCGGTCGGAATCCGAGGCCGAAGTGCTGGCCGCCAAACCCAGCCTCGACCCGCGACATTGGAAAGACGCCAGACCGCCCTCGTTTCGTCGGGCCTACCGGCCTTCGCTGGCCTACCGCATGGCCCTGGTCGCGCAGGGGCGGTTTGATGGGATGCTGACCCTGCGCCCAAGCTGGGAATGGGACATCGCCGCCGGCGAACTGATTCTGCACGAAGCCGGCGGGCAGTGCTCGGACCGTGCCGGCGACCGGTTGCGGTTCAACAATCCGAACCCGCGACTGAACGGCGTCGTGGCCGCCGGCCCCCGGCTGCACGAGCTGCTGATCCGACGGCTGGCACCGCCTGCAGACCAAGGCCTGCCGGCATGAGCAGACAGCGCTCTCTCAGCCTCGCGGCCTACCGGGTGCTGTCCTGGGGTGTACCCAGACCGCAGGATCACGGCACCCCCCCGCGCCCCGCGGGCGAACTGTTGTGGTTTCATATCGCCGACCGGCGCCGCCTGCGCGCGGCGAACGACTTTTGCCGTCGGTTGCAGCAGACCCGGCCCGGACTATCGATCCTCAGAACCGCTCCGCCCGAGACAGACCTGACCGGCTGGACCTCGGACGACGCCCCTGTCGTCTGCCTTCCGGGCGAGAGGACCGGCGCGGCACGCAGCTTTCTGGACCACTGGCAACCCGATCTCGGGTTGTGGGTTGGCGGTGGGCTCATGCCCAACCTCGTCATCCGCGCACATGACGCTGGAATACCTCTGATCCTGCTCGAGGCCGAACCGGATATCCGCGCAGCGCCGGCGGCGAAATGGGTACCCGACATCGCCCGCCACACCTTCGACTGTTTTCAGGCCATCCACGTAACGTCCGAGGAAACCGCACGACAGATCCGCAGACTCGGCGTGGCGACGAACAAAGTGTCGGTTTCCCCGCCTATGCGCATCAATCCGACGCTGCAATCTTGGCCCGAGGACGAATTGATAGAAACAACACATGCGGTGTCGGGGCGCCCGGTCTGGCTGGCGGCCTGGGTGGAACCGCGCGAGGTCATCTCGGTGCTGAGCGCGCACCGGCAGGCCATGCGGATGCTTCCGCGGCTGGCGATGGTCCTGCATGTCTCCGACCGGGGCGAGGTCGCCCCGCTTCGGCGCCGGCTCGAAGACATGGATCTCAGATGCGCCAACTGGGAAAACGGCGACCCGATCGAGGACATGACCCAGGTGATCCTGTGCGACGACCCCGAAACGCTGGGCTTGTGGTACCGGTTGTGCCCGGTCACCTTCCTAGGGCGATCGCTCGAGCAGGGCAGCGTCGGTTGCGACCCGATCATCGCGACCGCGCTGGGGTCGGCCGTCATTCACGGCCCTTTCGTGGGCCATCATCAGGACATCTACGACCAACTGGACAACGCCTCGGCAGCCTGCGTGATCAGAAGCGCAACCGAGCTGGGCGATACGTTGGTCGATCTGCTGGCCCCCGACCGGGCGGCCGACATGGCCTTGGCCGGTTGGGATCTGGTGACCGAGGGGGCCCCGCAGGTGGACACGCTGATCGACATGGTTCAGGACCAGTTGGACAAAGGCCGGATGGACGATGCGAGCACCTGAATTCTGGGATACCCCTCCGGACCGGCCCGGTCTGCGCGCGCGCCTTCTGGCGCCGCTGGGGCGGATATACGCGCGGGCCACGGCCCGGCGGGTGGCGGCTGGGCCCGGGATCGATCCGGGTGTGCCGGTGATTTGCGTCGGCAACCTGAATGCCGGCGGCACCGGCAAGACACCGACGGCAATCTGGGTTCTGGAGCAATTGCGCGATGCGTATCACACCCCGCATGTAGTCACCCGCGGCCATGGCGGATCGCTCGAAGGTCCGGTTCGGGTGGACCCATTGCGGCACACGGCCGCCCAGGTCGGGGACGAGCCCCTGCTGCTGGCGGCCTTCGCCGAGGTCTGGGTCGCCAAGGACCGTGCCGCCGGCGCCCGCGCCGCAGCCGAAACCGGCGCCACCGCGATCGTGCTGGACGACGGGTTCCAGAATCCTTCGGTGGCCAAGACATTCTCGATCGTGGTGGTGGACGCCGCTCGTGGCTTTGGCAACGGCCTGTGCCTGCCCGCCGGACCGCTGCGCGAGCCGGTCGATGTCGGGCTGCAACGGGCCGATCTGGTGCTGTCGCTGGGCGATCCGGCCGCGCAGGAGCGGTTCGCGCAGCTATGGGGCAACAAGCTGGGCGTTCCGCACGCAACCGGTCAAGTCACGGCGCTGCAAACCGGGATGGACTGGAGCGAGACTCCGGTTCTGGCCTTTGCTGGTATCGGCCACCCCGAGAAGTTCTTTCAGACATTGCGCCAACAGGGCGCGAGGCTGCTGCGGGCCGAGGCGCTGGACGATCACCAGCCGCTGACGCCGGCCCTGATGACCCGGCTGGAAAACGAGGCGCGGTTGCTGGGTGCGCAGATGGTCACCACCGAAAAAGACGCCGTTCGCCTGCCGCCCGCCTTCCGCAGCAAGGTCATCACCCTGCCGGTGCGCCTGCAGGTGGATCAGGCCGACGACGTGCGTCAGCGGTTGCTGACGGCCGCGCCGCCGCCCTAGTCGTCTTCGCCCAGTTTCGGGGCGGGGCGCGACAGGTTCAGATCGGCATCCGAAAAGACGAACGGCGCGCGGATTCCAGGCACCCCGTCCAGTTCGATCTGCATGCCGCGCGCGATCACCTGCGGATCGGCCATGACTTCGTCCAGCGTGTTGATCGGCCCGGCGGGGATGCCTTGCGCCTCGCAGGCGGCCAGCAGGTCGGCCTTGGCCCAGGTCGCCGTGGCGCCGTTCAGCCGTGCGATCAGGGTGCGGCGATTGGCCAGCCGGTCCTTGTTGTGCAGATATTCGGGCGCCTCGGCCATGTCGGGCAGGTTCAACACCTGACACAGGCGCCGGTACTGCCGGTCATTGCCGGTGGCGATAATGATGTGTCCGTCGGCACAGTCGAACACCTGATAGGGCGCCAAGTTCACATGTGCATTGCCCATGCGCTGCGGCACCTGGCCCGTGGTCAGATAGTTCAGCGCCTGGTTTGCCGTGACTGCCACGGCCACGTCCAGCAGGGCCATGTCCACATGCTGCCCGCGCCCGGTACGCTGGCGTTGGTGCAGCGCCGCCAGAACCCCGGCCACCGCATAGATGCCGGTGAACACATCGGTGATCGCCACACCTGCCTTCTGCGGCTGGCCATCGGGTTCTCCGGTCACGGACATCAGCCCCGACATGCCCTGGATGATGAAATCATAGCCAGCCCGATGCGCATAAGGTCCGGTCTGCCCGAACCCGGTGATCGAGCAATAGACGAGGCGCGGGTTCAACTGGCTGAGGCTGTCATAGTCGAGCCCGTATTTCTGCAGCCCGCCGACCTTGAAATTCTCGATCACCACATCGGCGTCAGCGACCAGCGCGCGCACCTTCTCCTGCCCTTCGGGGGTCGAGAAATCGGCGATCACCGACGCCTTGCCGCGATTGGTCGAGTGGTAATAAGCCGCCGAGACATCCTGATCGCGGGTCACGAAAGGCGGACCCCAGGCGCGGGTGTCGTCACCGGCCGGGGATTCCACCTTGATGACCTCGGCGCCCAGATCGGCAAAAGTCTGGCCGGCCCAGGGGCCAGCCAGAATGCGCGCCAGCTCGACAACCTTGAGACCGGCCAGTGGCCCGGTCATCAGTTGCCCAGTTCCTTTTCGATCAGAGCCTTGAACTCGTCATAGGACTGGTTGTCGACCTTCTTTCCGTTGACGACGAAGGACGGGGTGGACTGGATACCGTCTTTCTCGGCGTTTTTCTGGTACCAGGCGACGAGGGTTTGCGCCTTGGTGCCGTCCTGCAGGCAGGCTTCAAGCTGATCGCTGCTCAGCCCGGCCAGACGGCCGATCTTGCGCAGTTCTTCCACGATCTCGGCCGGGCCGCCGGCGCGAGTCCAATCGGACTGGCCCTGATAGATCAGGTCGGTGATGCCAAAGAACTTCTCGGGGCCACCGCAGCGCGCCACCATCGACGCCCAGATGCCGTAGCGGTCGAAATAGACCTCGCGGTAGATGAACTTGACCTTTCCGGTGTCGATGTACTCCTTCTTGAGCTGCTTGTACGGCCCTTGATGGAAATTCGCGCAATGCGGACAGGTATAGGACGCATATTCGATGATCTCGACCGGTGCATCCTCGGCCCCCTGAACCATCTCGACGATGCTCGAGGTGTCCAGATCGGCGCTTTGCGCTTCAGCGCTGCCGACCAGTTGTGGCACAGGCACGGTGCTTGGCGATTGGGTCAGCCAATAGCCGCCAGCGGCCACGGCGATGACCGCACAGATTGCGGTTGCGATACGGCTCATTCTCAGCCCTTTCTCAGCGATTTTTGTTTGGATAGAACGTTCCGGCCCAGTCGTTCAAGGGCAGCACGCAAGTCTTGGTCGTGAACTTCGCGCGTGACTTTGTCTGCCTCGGCAACGACTTCCGGTGCGATGGTGGGTTTCGCCTGTTTCGGACGGTGTTCGAAACTGGCCTGCCCCTCGGCAAATCCTGTGGGAGCCGTCTGGGTGATGCGGATGCGGCTGATGGCGTTGTAGCCATAGACGGCATTCACCTTGTCGCGCAGACGGTCCTTCTGCATCTCCAGCATCGGAGCCTGCGGTCCGGTAGTCAGCACGGTCAGCGTGGCGCCGAGCCCACCCTTGCCATAGCCCACCTTGACCGGCCGTGCGATGGCGGCGATGTCGGGGCCCACGATATCGGCCCAATGGGTCAACAGCCGCGACACGGCAAAGCCGCGGCTTTCACCGGCTTTCCGGATCCGATCGCTCAGCAAGGACGCGGTGCGTTTGAACCCGCGGGTGGTGGACCGTCTTGGTTGCATCTGGTTTCCAACTCCTGCGCCGCTATTGTAATGGGCGTGCATCCGGGCGCCAGCGAAACCCGACAGAGAAATGGATAAAACTTGCGTGACACCGCCACCTTCGACCTGAGCCGCAGCCTGCTTGCCTGGTACGACCGACATGCCCGCGACCTGCCGTGGCGGGTCAGCCCCGCCGACAGGGCCTCGGGCGTGCAGCCCGACCCCTATCGCGTGTGGCTGTCCGAGGTGATGTTGCAGCAGACCACCGTGGCCGCCGTGCGGGATTATTTCCTGCGCTTCACCTCGCGCTGGCCGGATGTCCGGGCGCTGGCCGCCGCACCCGACGACGAGGTGATGGCGGAATGGGCCGGGCTGGGCTATTACGCCCGCGCCCGCAACCTGCTGAAATGCGCCCGCACGGTGGTGGACCAGCATGACGGGCGCTTTCCCGACAGCCATGATGCGCTGCTGATGCTGCCCGGCATCGGCCCCTACACCGCTGCTGCCATCGCAGCCATCGCCTTTGACCGCCCCGAAACCGTGCTCGATGGAAATGTCGAGCGGGTCATGGCCCGGCTGCATGACATCCACGACCCGTTGCCGAAATCGAAGCCTCTTCTGAAGGCGAAGGCCGCCGAGCTGACCCCGGACGAACGCCCCGGCGACTATGCCCAGGCGGTGATGGATCTGGGTGCCACGATCTGTACGCCGAAGTCACCGGCCTGTGGCATCTGCCCCCTGCGAGACCCGTGCCAAGCCCGCGCTGCCGGAACCCAGGCCGACCTGCCGCGCAAGGCGCCCAAGGCGCCGAAACCCACCCGGATCGGCCATGTCTACATCGCGCAGCGCGCCGATGGCGCAATCCTGCTGGAACGCCGCCCCGAGACAGGGCTTTTGGGCGGGATGCTGGGCTTTCCAGGCTCGGACTGGGCTGAGGACACCGCCGAGGCGCCGCCCTTTCCGGCCGATTGGACCCTGCTGCCCGCCGAGGTGCGCCATACCTTTACCCATTTCCACCTTATCCTGCGCGTCTGGACCGCCGCCGTGCCCGCGGAGGTGAACCCCGAGGGGTTGCTGGTGACGCCCAAACATTCCTTTCGCCCCAGCGACCTTCCGACCGTGATGCGCAAGGCGCATGATCTATGGCGCGGCAGTTCGACCTCTGGGAAAACGCAGCGGGCGGGATTACCCTGACGGCAGAGTTTCGGAGCCTGAACCATGATCCCGACTGACACCCTGTCGCGCTGGCAATCGGCCCTGCCCTTCTGGGTTTCCTTCCTTTTGATCCCGATTCTGTGGTTCACCGCTTTTGCCGGCGGCTGGTGGGTGCTGCTGGTGCCGCTGTCTACCTGGTGGCTGTTTGCGGCGCTGGACGGCCTGACCGGGCTGAACCTTGAAAACGCCGACCCCGAAACGCCCGAGGACGCGCTGCGCTGGTACGTCCTGCTGACCAAGGCCTGGGTGCCGGTCCAGTTTTTCACGCTCTATGGCCTGATCTGGTACGCCACCCGCGCCGAACACCTGTCATCGCTGGAAAAGATCGGACTTTTCTTCGGGATGGGCGTGATCTCGGGTACGATCGGCATCAACTACAGCCACGAGCTGATGCACCAGAAGGGCCGGCTGGAACGGTGGCTGGGCGACATCCTACTGGCGATGGTGCTGTATTCGCATTTTCGGTCCGAACACCTGCTGGTGCATCACCGCTATGTGGGCACGCCGCGCGACCCGGTGACCGCGCGCTACAACGAAGGGTTCCACCGCTTTTATCCGCGCGTCCTGCGCCAGTGCCTGGTGTCCGCGTTTCAGGCCGAGAAGGCCAAGCTGGCGCGCAAGGGTCTGAGCTGGACGAACCGGTCGAACCCGTTCTGGCGGTACTGGGGGCTGCAGGGGCTGATGCTGGCGCTGGCGCTGCTGCTCGGCGGATGGGCGGGGCTGGGGCTGTTCCTGGTTCAGGCGGGCACCGCGATCTGGCAGCTGGAGCTGGTCAACTATGTCGAGCATTATGGACTGACGCGCAAATACCTGGGCGACGGCAAATACGAACATGTCCGGCCGCGCCATTCGTGGAACGCCGCGCACAAGGCCTCGAACTGGCTGCTGATCAATCTGCAACGCCACTCGGACCATCATTACAAGCCCAACCGGCGGTTTCCGCTGCTGCAGAACCACCCAGCCGAGGCGGCCCCGCAACTGCCCTATGGCTATCCGGTGATGACGGTCGCGGCAATGATCCCGCCGCTGTGGCGGCGCATGATGAACCCGCGGGTGCGGGCCTGGCGGCAACAGTACTATCCCGAGATCACCAACTGGCGGCCCTACAACAGAGCAGAGCTGCCGATGCCGCGCGCCTAGAGCGTCCAGATGGTCATCGGCTGGTCGACCCCGCGGATCACCTGCCGGTCATGCCGGATGAACCCAGCCATCAGGTCGACGGCAGAATCAGCCTGCCGTAACGCCTGTTCACGCAGCTCGTCCGAGACCACGACACGGGCCCCCATCTCGCGGGTCATCGCCTCAAGCTTGGCGGCCACGTTCACCGCGTCTCCAATCACCGCGAATTCCAGCCGATTGGCGCCGATATCGCCCAGAACCACCGGGCCGAAATGCACTCCGATGCCAACCTGAATCTCTTCTTCTCCGGCCCGGCGCCGTTCCAGGTTCCACCGGTCGATGATGTCCACCATCGACCGCGCGCAGGACAGGGCGTTGACCGCGTCCAACGGGGTCGGAACCGGAGTGCCGAACGTGGCCATCAGACCGTCGCCCAGATATTTGTCCAGCGTGCCGTGATGGTGAAACACCTCGGCCTCCATTCGCGCGTGAAAGCCCCGCAGCACCTCGATCACTTCATAGGGGTCACGCCCGGCCGAAAATTTGGTGAAGCCGATGATGTCGATGAACAGAACCGCGATGTTTTCCTTGCGCACCTGCTTGAGCGGCTCGTCGTTCTGGCTCAGTTGCTCAACCACGTTGGGCGAGAAGTATCGCGACAGGTTGGCGCGTTCTCGTTCCAGCCCGGCGTTTGAGATCAACAGACGATTGAGCCGCCGCATCGACACTCCCAGCGTGACCGCGACCATCATGAACACGATCACCTCTTGCACGCGCATCGGAACCATGAAGCTGTTTGGGTCCAACAATTCAGCCACGGCAGGATAGCCCTGCAACGCGGCGGCGACCGCCTCGCTGAGCCCGGGGATGGGCGTGGCCACCCACCAGGCGACGATCCAGCCCACCGTCCACATCAGGGCCGTCCAGCTGCCCATGGCGATCACCGTCCGCCAGGAATAGGCCAGCGTACCCGCGGCCAAGATGACGAAGAAATACTGAAAATTGTCGAACCGGTACTGCATCGCCAGTGGGCGCACATCGTCGCTGAACGGGTTGGGGACGATCATGCCCAGCGTCATGATCAGCAGATCGACGAAAATCAACAACAGCTCGATCCGGGATTGGCCCACCCGGCCGGCGCGACGGATCAACCAGCCGTTGCCGCAGAGCAGCAGCAGGATGAAATGGTACCACATCACATCCCAGTTCGGGTTCAGAAACACCAGCAGGACACCGGTCAGCGCCATGGCGATCCAGCGGGCGCGGACGGCCAGTTCCAGCCCTTCGCGCTTGTGCCGTTCCAGCGCGGCCTCGGTGTATTTGTTGTCCAGATCGAACCTGTCCGGCGTGGTCACGAAAAACCGCCCGAACCGGGACGGGGTGGCGGCGGTGTCGGTCATTGGCTGATGCTCCCTCGCATTGTAGCGGGATATGAGGTCCGACCATCCAAACATCACCGGGCCAAAAACAAAAGACCCCGCCGGGTTCGGCGGGGCAAGGCGTGGTACCATGTGTCAGGCCACAGGCACCGGCGGTATGGGTGTGATCAGTTGTGCAGTTCGGCCCGGATCTGCTGGCGCAGCACGTCGATCGGAACCGTTTTTCCGTCGCGTTTGAAGCACCAGTACGTCCAGCCATTGCAGGACGGCGCGTTTTCCAGATGCGCGCCCACCTGATGGATCGAGCCCTTGATGTTGTCGCCCACCAGCGTGCCGTCGGCCCGCACCTTGGCCTTGTGACGCCGGTTCATCGAATACAGCTCCTCGCCCGGGCGCAGCATACCGCGTTCGACCAACTGACCGAAGGGCACGCGCGGCTCGGCGCGCTTGCTGGCGCTGACCTCAAGCGCGTCACGGTCGAACTTTCGCACCTTGGCGATGCGCTTTTCGGCCACTTTGCGATAGCTTTCCTCGCGCTCGATCCCGATGAACTCGCGTCCCAGCATCTTGGCCACTGCGCCGGTGGTTCCGGTGCCGAAGAACGGGTCAAGCACCACGTCGCCCGGGTTGGTCGAACCGATCAGAACCCGGTGCAGCAGCGACTCGGGCTTTTGCGTCGGGTGCGCCTTGTCGCCGTTTTCATCCTTCAGACGTTCGTGGCCCGTGCAGATCGGCAGCACCCAGTCGCTGCGCATCTGTACGCCTTCGTTCAACGCCTTCAGCGCCTCGTAGTTGAAGGTGTATTTGGCCCCTTCCCGCTTGCTGGCCCAGATCATCGTTTCATGCGCGTTGGTGAACCGCTTGCCGCGGAAATTCGGCATCGGGTTCGACTTGCGCCAGATCACGTCATTCAGGATCCAATAGCCCGCATCCTGCAGGGCCGAGCCCACACGGAAGATGTTGTGATACGAGCCGATTACCCAGATCGCCCCGTTGGGCTTGAGCAGCCGATGCGCGGCCTTCAGCCAGGCCCGGGTGAACTTGTCATAGGCGGCAAAGCTGGAAAACTGGTCCCAGTGGTCATCCACCGCATCGACCTGGCTGTTGTCGGGGCGGTGCAACTGACCCTTCAGCTGCAGGTTATACGGCGGATCGGCAAAAATCAGATCCACCGACGCCTCGGGCAGACTGTTCATCACCTCGATGCAGTCGCCGGAAAGAATCGTGTTTAATGGGAGCGCGGCCGCGCCCTGTGTCTGGGTTTTCGTCATTTCTCTGCCTCAATATCCACGGCGCTTTTGCGCTCATTTGGTTGAGACAAGGATGAGTCAAACCGGATTCGCCGTCAATTTCTTTTTTGAATCATGGGGTTACGATTTACTCTTGATACAAGATATTGTGGACGGGCTTGAACGAACGTCTATGATGTGGGGTTACCCCAAGATTTTGCAGCGCCTCGCGATGCTGTTTGGACGGATAGCCCGCATTGGTTTCCCAGCCATAGCCCGGGTGCTGTTGCGCCAAATCCACCATCACCTGATCGCGCCATTTCTTTGCAAGGATCGACGCCGCCGCAATCGAGACTGACTTCGCATCGCCTTTGACCACAGCCTGCGCCGGCACGGTCAGACCCTTGGGGATCAGATTGCCGTCGATCAACACATAGTCCGGCGCCGGCTTCAGCGCCGCCACGGCGCGCTCCATCGCCAGGTGCGAAGCATACAAGATGTTGAGGTCGTCAATCTCGGCCACGCTGGCCTCGGCAATGGCATATTCGGACCGGGCGCGCAGATCCGCATCCAGCGCAAGCCGCCGGCGGGCGGTCAATTTCTTGGAATCGTTCAGACCCTCGGGGACGTCCTGCGGGTTCAGAATGACCGCCGCGGCCACAACAGGCCCGGCCAGCGGGCCGCGCCCCACCTCGTCAACGCCGGCGATCCTGGCGTAGCCTTGCGCGATCAGCGCCTGTTCCAGTTCGAAATTCGGAGTCGTCATGCCATTGGCAAACCGTGTTTCGCCCCGATCCGCAAGACAAAAGAAGGGGGCGATCGGCGCCGCCCCCTTCCCGCACGGCGCGTCTGACGGCGCCGCTCCTGCTCGAAACGTATTACTAGTAAACCACGCGGTATCCCTTCTGGCGCAGACAGGCCGGCTCGTACGCACGCTCGACCTTCTTGCCGTTCCAGAATCCGACCTTGCACTGTTGCGGCAGGCTGGCCGAATAGTCGTAGTGCTTGTCCAGGCATTTCGTCGCCAAGAGCGGACGCTCTGTGGAATAGTGCTTGAAGACCCGCAGGCACTGCTGCGGCAAGTCATAGCGCGCAACCCGGGGCGGCAGAGGGCGCACATGGTGTGGACGCCGGACAGGTGGTTGCACTTTTGGCGGGGTGTAGATGTGATTGTAGGTACGGGTGACCGTCTTGGGCCGTGTCTGTTTGTCGAAATGATTGATGGCCGCGCCAAGCAGGGCAATGGCGGCAAGACCGCCTAGGATGTCATGGGCATCGGCAGCCCGCGCCTTCGAGGCCGAAATCCCGGTGATGGCAATGGCGGTCGACACGACCAGGGCGATGAATTTCTTGTGCATCGGACACGTCCTTTCGGATGAACTGCGTGGCCGCGTCTGCGACCGTCGGAAGTGATGCACCATCCTTGCTGCCGGCCCTGCAAGACAGGCAATATCGGCCCGGTGATATCCGATATCATTGCTGCTAACCCCGCTGAGATATTGAATATCGCACCAAGCCATGCGCAGGATACGGCCCATGAGACAGATCCTCTCTTTCCTGGCGGTTTCCACGCTGCTATCGCTTCTCGCCACCACTGCGGCGGCAGAGTGCTATGCCGACTACAAGGCCAAACAGGACAACCCGCTGCGCCTGCACTATGGCGTGATGGAGGTCCCGGTCTGCCAGCCGGGGCCAGCCAGGCAAGAGATTGCAAAGCGGCTGAAAAAGTCGGGCTGGACGCTGCTGAACGTCATCTCGGTCTTTGGCCCCGAGGGTCTGGATCAAAGGAAGGAAAATGCCGGAAAATTCTATCTCCGTTTCTGAGGCGCGGCGTTCTGGGGCCCGGCTCGTCGGCTTCGGCATCGCGGCGATCGTCCTCATCCTGATCACGGCGGCAGCCTTCCTGTTCTGGACGCTTCCGGACGCCAACGCCTTCAACGCGCGGGTCGAGCGGCTGTTCGTCGAAAGCGATCTGACCACCCAAGCCGAGATCCGCCTGCTGGAAATCCTCGCCCAATCGGGGACCGCCTTTGCCGACACGCTGGCCAGCTACCGGATGGTGATCTTCGTGCTGCTGGTATTCGCAACCGCCATGCTTGTGGCCGCGCTGGTCTTTCTTGTGATGCTGACCGCACTGAACCGCCGCATGGCCCAGATCGAGCGCACCGGCATCCAGGTGACCTCGTTGCTAATCAGCCGCGAGGAAAACACGGTGTACCTGAACAACATGGATTTCAAACTCACGCCCGCCGCCATGGAGACCCTGTCGGTGCTGGCCGAATCGCGGCTGGACGACGAAGTTCTGTCAGGTGCCCAGATCGAAGCGATGATCTCGGGCCGAGACGCCAGCGATTGTGACGAAGCCGCCGGTGCGACCCGCATCAAGCGGCTGCGCGACGCGCTGGGCAACCAGATGGTCAGCGAGTTGCTGGTGAAGAACATCGCCAAAAAAGGCTATATGCTGTCGATCGACAAGGACGTCATCAAGATGGTCTGACGGGCTCGGGTCCCGACCGGGAAAATCTGCGTTGCCCCCTTGGAAAACCGCCGTGCAGGGCCCATCCTTTAGAAACCCGGCACGGGAGGTTGCTGATGAACGTCCACGCCCCGCCCGAAACCAAAGGCTATGAAATCGCGATCGAGCGGCTGACAGGCCGCGTCGCGATCTACCGCGACGATCTTGTTCTGGCCGAAAGCACCAATGCAAAGGTCATGTATGAAACGCGGCTGGCGCCGGTCATCTATGTGCCGCGCGAAGACGTTTGCGTCGACCTCGGCCCCGAGACCGATCTGCAGACCTTCTGCCCGTTCAAAGGCACCGCCACCTATCATGACGTGATCCTGGGCGACGAACGGCTGTCCAATTCGGTCTGGGCCTACGAGGATTCGCTGCCCGAAAGCGAGGCCATCCAAGGCCATATCGGTTTCATGCCCGAGACCTATACCCACATCGACCTTGGCGAAAACCAGCTGCGCAGCGTACAGGATGGCAACATCAGCGGCCCCCTGATCGATTGGCTGATGCGGGGCGCCGGCACGATTCGAACACCCGAAGCCTTCACCAAGGCGCTGGCCGAGAACATGCAGCAGCATGGAATCGCAATCCAAAGACTCAGCGTACTGGTCTGGTCGCTGCACCCGCTGATCGCCGGCAAACACTATATCTGGGAGAAGGGCGCCGAAGAGATTTCGACCAATGTTCCCACCTATGAAATCCATGACCACCCGGCCTTCATCAACAGCCCGCTGCGGCATGTGTCGAACGGTCTGGGTGGCGTCCGGCAGCGGTTGACCGATGCCAACCCGCGCCACAGCTTCCCGATCATGGAAGACCTGCGCGCCAAGGGCGGCACGGATTATGTCGCCATGCCCCTGCCGTTCTCGGATGGTCGCATAAATGTCCTGACCCTGACCTGCGACCACCCGGATGGGTTCACGACCGAGAACCTCGGACTGGTCTTTGAATGCGCCTCCGTCATCGCCCGTTTCTACGAGGTCTTCACCCAGCGCGAAAACGCGCAGGCCCTGCTCGAGACCTATGTGGGCAAGCGCACGGGCGCCCGTGTTCTGGGCGGCGACATCCGGCGCGGTGACGGCGATGACATCGATGCCGCGATAATGTTCTGCGACCTGCGCAATTCAACCAGTCTCGAGGAAAAACTGGGACGGTCGGCCTACATCACCTTGCTTAACGCGTTCTTCGAAACCGTCTCGGGGATCGTGCATGCAAATGGCGGCGAGGTTCTGAAATTCATCGGCGACGCCGTACTTGCGGTCTTTCCCGCCGGAGACGAACCCGCACGGGCGCGGTCAAACGCACAACGCAGCGCCATCAAGATCGTCGAGCAATTGGCCGAACTGAAGGCATCCGATGCTGACCATCATTGCGACTGCTCGATCGGCATCGCCTATGGTCGGGTCACCTACGGCAATGTCGGCTCGCGCGAGCGGCTGGATTTCACCGTCATCGGCCGGGCCGCGAACATCGCCGCTCGGCTGGGAGAATTGGGCAAAACCAATGGCCACCGCATCCTCGTGTCAGAGGACATCGCACCCGAATGCGCCGACGTCGTGCCGCTGGGGCCGCTCAAGCTCCACAATGTCTCGCGCCCCGTCACCTGCTTTGCCCTGCATACTCCGGCCGAAGCTCTCCTTGGCGGTTGAACCGGCTTGTACAGCGCGGCGTCAGAAGCATCCGCAAGGGACGCAACTAACCCGCCTCCGGCTGGCCAACAGCGACCCCGAAACCGGGTCACGCCGATCCGCCCAGCAAGATCAAAGCCGTTTGCGCCGGCGAAATCGTGCTTTGCAGATCGGCGATCTGACGGCGCGCCAGATAGGTGTCGGTCAGGGTTTCCACCGCCGCGTCCGAGGAGAACTGCGACAGGTCACCGGACCCGGTCAAACCCGACAGTTTGTCCCGGAAAATCTCCAGTTGCTTGTCGATATCCAGCTGCCCGAAACTTGATGGCAACCCCAGCGCGGTTTCCATCATGCTGCGCAACGGCGGCAAACTCATCAAGTCGTACCATTTCTTTGTTTCGCTTCCCGACTGCGACGCGAGGTCCTGCAAGGCATGCTGTGCGAAAAGCGCGATCCGCATGGAATCGTCCGTTTCACCCACCGAGGTTTCGAACCGGGACACGATGCCTCTCTGGGCGATTTGCTCCATATCCGTGATCAGGACCGTTTTTTTCACCTCACCTGGCCCCAGTCCGAACGCCTCTGAAAACTCGCGGTACCGGCTGTCGGCAAGGCGGTTGGCAAGAGCGTCATCGGCGCTGGTTCCGTCGGACAGAACCTTCTGGATGAAATACTGGTTGTCCAGGTCGTCCTCCAACCCGAAGGCACCCAGAGCAACGCTCAAAAGCCGACGATCCGAAACCAGGTCTTCGGCGGACTGCACGTTGCGGATATTCTCTAAAAAATACTGCGTGTCCCGCTCGTTCACGGCCGAAGACGAAAATGCCTGCAACTGGGCATCATAGGTGCGTTGCAAAAAGCGCCAGCCGACCAGCCCGCCAGTTGGTATGACCGGCTGAAAGGTCATTGGCGGTAGGCCAACAAGCGTTCTTCACGCGGCAAAAGCGACCGCAACGCCTTCAGGCACTTGTAATATTGCTCGGCCACCAGGGCTTCGGTTGCCTGCCCCAGTACGCGGCGGCTGTCAGGGTCGGTGAAGACCTGGCTCAATTCCTCGATGCGTCGCAAGAGCTGTTGGCGTGCCTGAGCGGCATCCAGATCTCCCGATAGGACCAGTTGCGCCGCATAGCACACCCGGCGGACGGGCGTCGTGGCCTCATTGGGATGGATGGCGTCCCTCAGTCGCAGAACGTTTGCATCCGGCGTCAGGATGGAAAACCGACTGCGCCGGTCTCCGTTTTCGATCACCACGCCGTTCACCAGAACGCGCTCTTTTGGCGCCAGCTTCAGAACAAGGCCCGCCATTACGAAGCACCCATCTGACGCAGGCCGCGCAGCACCGCAAGATTGATCTCCAGCAGCGGCTCAATCCCGGCCTTCCTCGCAAGAACCTGACCGGTGTGCTGTTCGGTGAATTCGGCCAGATAGAATATACGCGCCCGCAGGTCATTCGGCAGGGCATTGTCTGAGTCCGCGACACCGTTTGCCAGAACCGACCAAAGCCTGCGATTGTCGTGCAGGGCCTGAACAAAACCCGAAAAATCCGATGCCTTTCGCGCCGCGGCCGCTTTCAGACGATGGGTGATTTTCGAAATTGCCTCGTACTCGGTATCACGCGGGGTGCGGGTCGGAGCGGCAGACTGCGCGTAGGCGCGTTGAGCAAGCGTTTGCAGTGTCACTTGAAATCCTTCCAATTGGCCGACTGGGTCTGGCGGTCAGAACCGGGGCGCGTGGATCGCGCCCCGGGATTGCTTTGGGATCAGCGGAACAATGACAGGATCGACTGCGGCGCCTGGTTCGCAATCGACAGCGACTGCGTCGCCAGCTGCTGCTGCACCTGCAGGGCCTGCAGACGGGCCGAAGTTTCTTCCATGTCGGCGTCCACCAGCGAGCCGATGCCCGATTTGAACGAGTCCGTCAGGTTCGAGATGAACTCCTTCTGGGTTTCGATCCGACCCTGCGCCGAGCCGAATGCCGCCGACGCGTCGATCGCGGTGTCGATCAGGGTCTCGATGGTGCCCAGGGCCGCAGCGGCGCCCGCGCTCGTCGAGACATCGATCGAGGACAGCGCGCCAAGCCCGCCGGACCCGGCATTGGTGAACTGGGCCGAAACGGTGACGTCGCGATCTGCGTCAGCCCCTGCCGCGGCGGTGCCGGTCACGAAGGTCAGGGTGCCGGGCGCGCTGGAGTCATAGTCGATGGCCACGCCGGTGATGCCCAGCGCGTCAATCTGGTTCTTCAAGCCGACTGCGACAATCGCGTCAGTATAGGCCGAGTCGTAAGTACCCGACGGATCGAGATCGCCGGCCTGGACGGTGTAGGACGCGACCTTGTCACCGATGGTGATCGTCACCTTGTCGCCGGCGGCGAAGTTGTCGGTCGAACTGTCGATCACGATATCACCGGTGCCGCCAGCCTTGTCCATGGTAAAGCCCGCAGCATCGTTGTCGGTCGTGGCGTTGTCCGACCCGGCCAGAACGCCTTTGCTCGAATAGCCTCCGGTCGACAGGTTCTGACCGTTCACGGTAATCGACGACGCAGTCACCGCCCCGGTGCTGTCGCGGTCCAGCGACGCTAGAATCGATGCCGTGCCGGCCGATCCATCCACCAGGTTCAGCCCGTTGAACTGGGCCGCGCCGACAACCGATGCGATCTGATCGCGCAGGGCGCTTACGTCATCGTTGATCTTGCTGCGATCGACGTTGTCCTCCTGAGCCGCCACGATCTTGTTTTTCATCTGGGTCAGCAGATCGGTTACGGTTTCCGACGCGTTCCGGGCCACGGCCACGGTCGATTCGCCCAGCGCCAGACTGTCCTTGATGGCGTTGAAACCGTTGACGTCGGACTCCATCACCTTGGAGATTGCCCAAACCGCCGAATTGTCCTTGGCCGTTGCCACGTCCTTGCCGGTCGAGATCGCGTTCTGGGTGGCGGCCAGGTTCTTGTTGACCGATTTCAGGGTTTGCAGCGCAACCATCGCGCCGTTGTTTGTCAGAATGCTGGACATGCTTTTCATCCTTTGTTCGTTCGGGCCTTCTTCGCCCATTGACACCCCGCCGGGATCGGCGGGCCAAATGTCGTTCTGACCTGTGCGAGGAACCTTGCGGCCTTCGCGCCACCCGTCTTGCAGGTGCCGGACCACTATCGGGTTTGATCTCCTAACGGAGTGCTAAAGCGCGCCCGTGGAAAAAAAACGCATTTGAATCAAATGTCATCACGCCCGTTTTTCAAGCTTGGCCGCATGCCGCACCGCGTGACCGGTCCGCTGACCGTTGGCGTCATATGTGGTGAACTCCTGACGCACCTTCCGCAGTTCCGCCATGCGGTCGGCTACGGTCCGGATCCCTTCGGCCGCGCTGCTCAACAGGCTCTGGTTTCTATTGACCTTCGCCTGAAGCCTGATCAGATCGTCACTGTCCGACACCTCCAGCGCGTTCAGGTCCTCGATCAACTGCTCCTTTCGCGGCAGCATCTGGCTCAGCCGCTCCAGGTCACCCTCGAGCAAGGCCGACCGTTCCTGATCCAGAATCTCCTCAAGCGCCTGGGCTTGAACGCGCCGGTTATCACTTTGCATCGGTTTTCTCCATCATTGCAGTGCACAGGATTTCCGAAAGCCCGATCCCGCCGGCCCGGGCCATCTGCAGTGCTTGCTGCTGAACCAGAAAGGACGAGAACTGGTCTTCGCCCGCGCCGCCACCAAAGGATTGTCGCGCCTGCCCCATGCCGGCGGCCTTCAACATCTCTGCAAGAAATGTCGCCTCCAGCTCGACCGCGGCGGCCTTGAGCTTGGTCCCCACGTCCGGGCGGGCTGTTTGGGTGAGTGCTGAAATCATCATGAGCAACTCCGAAAATTGTCAGAAACTTTCCCGATGAAAGCGAAGAGCGGTTAAAATAAACGTAACTTCCTGTGGGCAGGTTCGGTTCATGCAGACGGAGCCGGAGCAAAATGCCCAACCCACTGACAGTGAGCCCCGACCAAACGGCGAAAAGCGCTGCTTTGTCGGCGTGCAACACAAGAAAGGCCGAGCCTGTGAAGGCTTTTGCGGACTTCGTGGCCGAATTGCAGCCATCAGACCGGAAAAAACCGGAGGCGGACCCGATCGTCGTCCCTGACGATTTGGCGGCGCAGGACGGGGATCTGGAAATCGCCCAGGGCGAGTCGGTCGATTCGGAAGTTCTTCCGGCGATTCCGGACGACGCGGTGGCGATGCCGCCGCCCTTACCTCAGGGCCAACAGGGGTCGAAGCCGGTTCCGCACGATACGGCCACCGCACCGGGCGCTCCGGCCATCGGCGCGGCGTCCAAGACTATCAAGTCCACCATGACAGACGGCCAAGGGGTGTCGGCGGTGGCGCCTCGGACGGGGTCTTTGCAAGAAGACTCGTCCGCCACAACCGCCGAGCCCTCATCACAAACCGCCGGTTCGCTTTCCTCGACCACGCGGGGCGAGACGGCCGTCCAAGCCTTGCTGCTTCGCCCCGAATCGCCTGATCGGGAACACGGCATGCGCGCCGCTTCGGAAACGCCTTGGACCGATTCGACCCAACCCAAGCCGGTTTCCGGTCAGCGCCCCATCGTAGCGCCCACCAACATGGAGGCGGCAGCCGCGTCTCTGTCGCCCAATCAATCCCATCAGCCGCTCCCGCCGGTTCAGCCTGACACGCAGGAGCCGCCTGAGGATCTGGGTGAGACGCCTCAGCTGGTGCAGCCGTCTGCCGCCCGCACCGCACATGAAAGCATGCCGCCGCCGGCCGTGCTGCATCGCGCCTCGGGCGCTGAATTGGCCAGGTCGATCGCCAGCCAGATTTCGGCATCGGTTTCCGCGAGAGCAGGAGGCGGCATCGAGCTGCAGCTCAACCCCGAAGAGCTGGGACGAATCTCGATCAGAATGATGGGTCGGGAAGACGGTATCCACCTGGTGATTGCCGCCGAACGGCCGGAAACCCTGGATCTGATGCGCCGCCACATCTCGCTGCTGTCGACCGAGTTCCAGCAACTGGGCTATGGGGGCCTTGAATTCGATTCGAATGGTGCCGCCGGCTCCGAAACGCAGGGGGAAGCGAAGCATCAAGGCGCGATTCAAACCGAGGCGAATCCCGTTTCGCCCGACCCCGACTCTCCGGTTCCACGCCGGCCCGACCCTTCGCGCCCACTCGACTTGAGGTTATGACCCATGATCAACGCCACCAACCCTGCGACGCAGACCACAGCTCAGGGACAAGCCACAACCCAATCGCAGAGTTCGGGTTTGGCATCCGATTTCGAAACCTTCTTGCTGATGCTGACCACACAGGCGCGGAATCAGGATCCGCTCGAGCCGCTGGATTCCTCCGAATATGCCGCCCAGCTGGCACAGTTTTCGATGGTCGAACAGCAGGTCCAGACCAACAAGTTGCTGACCGGGCTGGCCGCGGCACTGAACGGCGCGAATCTCGATGAACTGTCTGGATGGGTCGGGGTTGAGGTGCGGGCGCCCGCCGCATTTCAATTTGACGGACAACCGCGAACGGTCTTTGTTGACCCCGACCCCAACGCCGACAAGGCCGTGCTTGTCATACGCGACATCAATGGTGACGTGGTCACCCGGCTGGACGTTCCCGCAACAGACCGGCAATTCGTCTGGCCCGGTCTGGACATCACGGGCGCGCCGGTTGCCGAAGGGGCGTATACCGCCAGTCTGGAAAGCTACAAGGGGGACAATCTGCTGTCCCAGAAGCCGGCTGCGGCCTTCAGCCGCGTCGTTGAGGCGCAGTTGGATAAAGGGGGAATCGTGCTGATGCTGGACAGCGGCGCGTCACTTTCGGCGACCGAGGTCGCGGCGGTGCGCGCGAGCGCTTGAACTTGACCAATGCGCAGGCCAATGCTGGGCGCATCCGGATTCTCAGTCGAAGGGTGCCACCCTGTCCCAGCTTCTCTTGCCACCATCAGGCCTTGTCGAGCACCTTTTCCAAGGTGGCCTGATTGTCCATGGGGCCAGCTTTCAAAAGCTGTATGGCGGGCGAACCAACCGGGTGTGGAAAATCATGGACCGTGGTCGGGACAAGGTCCTCAAGCTGTATGACACGACCCAGACCAATCCGTTGTTCCGCAATGATGCACGGCTTGAAGCGGCCTGCCTGCGGGCGCTGTCAGAAACGGGTATGGCGCCTCGGCTGCGTGCTTCGGGACATTTCAGAAAGGACGGTTGGGTATTGTATGACCATGCGCCGGGCGCCCCTTGGCAGAGGGGTGTCGAATCTGTCGCCCGGTTACTACGACGCCTGCATGACATGAATCCGCCTGTTGCTGCGCCTGCCGGTCGAAACGGCAGTGCCGATCTTGCTCGCCATGGCTCGGAGATTCTGAGCCGCTGCCACGACAAGCTCCGAAAGACACTGCAGGGGCTGATGCCAGAAACAAGCGTTCCGCCAACAATTCGGATTTGCCTGATCCATGGCGACCCGGTAGCCGGCAACATCTTGACCTCGCCCTCGGGGGCGATGCTGATCGATTGGCAATGCCCTGCGGTCGGGGATCGGTGCGAGGATCTGGCTCTGTTTCTGTCACCTGCGATGCAGCAGATTTACCGCGGCCGCCCGCTGACCCACGATCAGGAAATCCGGTTCCTGCAGGCCTATGGCTGCCCGGAAACCGCGGAACGATACCGTGAACTCAAACCCTGGTACGCTTGGCGAATGGCGGCCTATTGCCTGTGGCGCGTCGAAAACGGCGCCCCGGCCTATGAGAACGGATTATCGCTGGAACTTGCGGGGCTGGCGGACGCCCGTTAGACCGGATCAAAGATCCGCCAATGCCATGACGGCATAAGCCGGCGGCATCAACAAGCGCCGCCATCGACCCAGCGGAAACCGCCCCGGCGGGCGCGCGATGGGGTCGGGGATGTTCGCATCCTGCCCCAGGACCAACTGCGCCAGGGCTCGGCCGCAAAACGTGCCCATCGCAACACCGTTGCCGTGATAGGCCAGCCCCGCGAACATGCCAGGCCGATCGGCGACCGGCCCGACAAACGGCACCAGATCGCGGGCAAGACATACCATTCCCGACCACAGATGCGTTGCCTCAACCCCGGCCCAGGACGGAAACATGCGGGCGAAATCCCGCACCACCTTGCGCCGGATCGCGCGCTCGGCCCGGGGCGAGGACATCAGACCACCGCGCATTCCGAACAGGAACCGATTGTCCGGCATCAGTCGGAAATAATGCAGCAGGTTGCGTGTATCATAGGCCATCTGGCGCGACGTCCAGCCCTGCGCCTGCAACTCGGCCTCGGACAGCGGGCGCGTGACCATGACCGTCGACTGTGCCGGCATGTAGCGGCCCGACAACCAGTCGGGCATGTCTTCGCTGGAATAGCCGTTGGTACAGATCAGAACGGTTTTGGACCGCACGGAGCCTCGCGGCAGCGCAAGTGCGAACCCGGATCCTGCGCGCCGGACATCCTGCACCGGGCTGCGCTGAAACAGGCGCGCACCCTGCGCCTGGGCGGCCATGGCAAGACCAAACAGGTATTTGCGCGGGTTCAGTGCAAACCCGACCGGGTCGGTGTATCCGCCGAAAAAGCGCCCACCCAGCCCAAGACTCGGCAGGTCACAGGTTTCATGCAAAATACCGTCTGGCCCGGCATCGCGCCGAAGCGCCTCCATCGCCCGCGGCGTGTGGGCCAGCCGGGTCTCGCCCTGCGAATGCACATCCGCCTGAATCCCGTGCGCCGACAACAGTTGGGCAACCAGCGCCACCGCATCTGCCTCGGCCTGCGCATAGGCCTCGGCCGCTGCGGGGCCGTACCTGCGCACCATGGCGGCATGGCCCAGTTTCGACCCGCCCTTGCAGCAAAATCCGCCGTTGCGCCCCGAGGCGCCCCAGCCCGGCGTTTCCGCCTCGAACACGGCGACCGAAACGCCCTGCTGCGCCAGATGCAGCGCCGCCGACATGCCAGTGAACCCGCCGCCGACGATCGCAACGTCTACCGATAGATCACCTTCATGTACCGGCCAGTCGGGGGCCGGCACGGTTTCATCCCACCAGCACCCCGCGCGCGGGCGGGAGCCATAGGTGTAGGCAGGAAAGATCCGTTTCATTCGGTGCGCGCGGCGGCTTGTTCCTCTTGCCGCTGCCGGACCATCGCGCGTTTCGACACCAGCGAAGCGGTGATCACGCCGACGGTGACAACGGCGATCATGATGGTCGACAGCGCGTTGATTTCGGGGCTGACCCCCAAACGCACGGCCGAGAAGATCTTGATCGGAAGGGTCGTGGCCGAGGGTCCGGATGTGAAGGACGCGATCACCAAGTCATCCAGCGACAGGGTGAAGGCCAGCAACCAGCCCGAGATCACCGCCGGCGCGATGATCGGCAGCGTCACCAACCTAAAGGCCTGCGCCGGCGAGCAGCCCAGATCCAGCGCCGCCTCTTCCAGCGACTGATCGAACGTCACCAGCCGCGAGGAAACCACGACCGAGACGTAGCACATCGAAAAGGTCGTATGCGCTAGCACGATGGTCATGATGCCCCGGTCCAGCCCGATGCCGATGAACAGCAGCAGCAGCGACAGGCCGGTGATCACCTCGGGCATCACCAGCGGCGCGTAGATCATCCCGGAAAACAGCGTGCGGCCAAAGAACCGCCCGCCCCGCACCATGACATAGGCGGCCATGGTGCCCAGAATGGTCGCCAGCGTCGAAGAGAACACGGCAACGCGAACGGTGACCCAGGCCGCATCCAGAAACGCCTGGTTCTGCATAAGCTCGCCGTACCATTTGGTCGAGAACCCAGCCCAGACCGTGACCAGCTTGCTTTCATTGAAGCTGAAGATGATCAGGATCACCATCGGGATGTACAGAAACGCAAAGCCCAGCGTCAGCGAGACCGTGTTGAACCAGCTCAGCCTGTTCATTGCTCGGCCTCCGCCTGTTTCTGCTGGTTGCGCTGGAACAGCACAATCGGGATCACCAGGATCAGCAGCAGGATCACCGCCACAGCGCTGGCCACCGGCCAGTCGCGGTTCGAGAAGAACTCCTCCCACAAGACCTTGCCGATCATCAGCGTGCCCGACCCGCCCAGCAGCGACGGGATCACGAATTCACCGATCACCGGAATCATCACCAGGAAACATCCCGCGATGATGCCCGGGCGCGACAGTGGGATGGTCACCAGCCAGAAGGCCTGCGTACGCGAACAGCCCAGATCCTCGGCCGCCTCGATCAGCGAGCCGTCCAACCGATCGAGCGCGGCATAGATCGGCAGGATCATGAAAGGCAGATAGGTGTAGACGATGCCGATATAGACGGCCGTCTGCGTGTTGAGGATGGTCAGCGGGGTCGAGATGATGCCCGTCCACAGCAAGAACTGGTTCAGGTAGCCTTCGTTCGACAGGATCCCCATCCATGCATAGACGCGGATCAGGAACGAGGTCCAGAACGGCAGGATCACCAGCATCATCAGCGTCGGGCGCCATTCCTCGGGCGCTCGGGCCATGCCATAGGCGATCGGATAGCCCACCAGCAGGGTCAGCGCGGTCGCGATCAGCGCGATCTTGACGCTGGACAGGTAGGCTTTCCAGTACAGGTCATCCTCTGTTAGCCAGACGAAGTTCTCAAAATCCAACTGGCTGAAGAATTCCTTGATCCCGGCCCAGCCCTGCGACAGATCAAGGGTCGGGGTGTAGGGCGGGATCGCAAGCGCGATGTCCGACAGCGAGATCTTCAACACGATGAAGAACGGCACCAGAAACAGGGCCAGCAGCCAAACATAGGGAATGGCGATCAGGACCGCGCGGCGCATCAGTCTGCCAGCAGAACCGCCGCCGTGGCCGTCCAAGACAGCCAGACAGGGTCTTCCCATGTGAAGGACCGGCGCGAGATGCGGCGGGTATTGGCCGTCTGCGCCTTGATGATGATGCCGTTGGACAGTTCGACGTAATAGGTGGACAGATTGCCCAGATAGGCGATGTCATGCACCTTGCCCTGCACGGCGTTGACGGCATCGGCGGGGCGCTCGGCCGAGATGGTCACCTTTTCCGGCCGGATGGCCAGGTGACAGGTCTGACCGTCGGCAAACCGGTTGGCCGACGTCGCGGTCAGCGGCGGCTGGCCCTCGGCCCAGTCGACGCGATAGGTGTCCTCGCCGATCGAGGTGGCCCGGCCCTGGATGATGTTAACGTCCCCGATGAAATCGGCGACATAGACGGAATTGGGGTTTTCATAAATGCGGTCTGGCGTGGCGACCTGCATCAGCTTGCCCTGATCCATCACCGCAACGCGGCTGGCGACCGTCATCGCCTCTTCCTGGTCGTGGGTCACGATCACGAAGGTGGTGCCAGTCTTTTCCTGAATGTCCATCAGCTCGAACTGGGTGTCCTGGCGCAGCTTTTTGTCCAGCGCGCCAAGCGGTTCGTCCAGCAACAGCAGTTTGGGCGCCTTGGCCAGCGACCGGGCCAGCGCCACGCGCTGCCGCTGCCCGCCCGAGATCTGATGTGGCTTGCGGCGGGCGAATTTTTCAAGCCGGGTCAGGCGCAGCATTTCCTCGACCCGGTCTTCCAGATCATGCTTGGGCATGTTGTCCCGGCGCAGGCCAAAAGCGATGTTGTCCCACACGTTCAGATGCGGAAACAACGCGTAGGACTGGAACATCATGTTCACCGCCCGTTTGTTGGGCGGTACCGGCGCGATGTCCTGACCGCTCAGCAGGATGGTTCCTTCCGAGGGCTGCTCGAACCCCGCCAGCATTCGCATCATCGTGGTCTTGCCGCAGCCCGACGGACCAAGCAGGGCAAAGAATTCACGTTCGAAGATATCCAGCGACAGGTTGTCGATGGCCGTGAATCCCCCAAATCGCTTGGTGACGTTCTTGAACTGGATCAAGGGTTTCGCCTGTGGGTCGTCCCACGGCGCAAAGACGGTAGAGTTCAAAGGGACCCCCGTAAGTCAGCCGGAACTGGGAATGCGCAAGGCGGGCAGTCGCCGCCTTGCGCCCGAGCACCTGATCAGGTGCCCGACTTGATCTTGGTCCACAGACGGGTCACGACCCGCTGCACCTTGGCCGGATAGGGCCGGGTGGTGAACAGGTTCTCCAACGCGTCGGCGGGCGGATAGATCGCCGGGTCTTCCAGGATCTCGGGCAGGATGAACTCCTGCGAGGCCTTGTTGCCGTTGGCGTAGTAGACATAGTTCGTGGCCGCCGCCATGTTCTGGGCGTCCATGATGAAGTTCAGGAACTTATGCGCACCGTCCGGGTTGGGCGCATCCACCGGAATCGCCATCTGGTCGAACCACATCTGCGCGCCTTCCTTGGGCGCGTGATAGGCGATTGTCACGCCGTTGTCGGCCTCGTCCGCCCGGTCGCGGGCCTGCAGAACGTCGCCCGACCAGCCCACGGCCACGCAGATGTCGCCATTGGCCAGCGCGTTGATGTATTCGCTGCTGTGGAACTTCTGGATGTGGGGACGCACCGCCATGAAAACGCCCTCGGCCTTGGCGATCACGTCCGGATCCTGGCTGTCGGGGTCTTCACCGATATATTTCAGCGCGGCCGGGATCATCTCGGCGGGCGCGTCGAGGAAATGCACACCGCAACTGGCCAGCTTTTCCATGTTCGCCGGATTGAACACCAGGTCCCAGCTGTCGATGGGGGCGTCCTCGCCCAGCGCTTCCTGAACCTTGCCCACGTTCACCCCGATTCCGGTGGTGCCCCACATATAGTTGATGGCGTATTCGTTGCCCGGGTCATACTGCGCCGTGCGCTCCTCGATCACGTCCCACAAGTTGGCCAGGTTCGGCAGCTTGGATTTGTCCAGCTTCTGGAACGCACCGGCCTGGATCTGCCGTTGCAGGAACGTGCCCGAAGGCACCACCACGTCATAGCCCGACCCGCCGGCCAGCATCTTGGTTTCCAGAACCTCGTTGCTGTCGAACACGTCATAGATCAGGGTCAGGCCCGTTTCTTCCTCGAACTTGGTCAGCAATTCCTCGTCGATGTAATCCGACCAGTTGTAGACGCGCACCTCTTCCGCGAATGCGGCCGACGTCCCCAAGGCGGCGATCGCCGTCATCGTCAGCGTTCTGATTTTCATTTTCTTCTCCCTGCAAGTGTAGGGGTATCATCCCGTTTTTTTAGATTTGATCAAGTTTTGCGTTTTCCGTCGATCCGTCGTATGGTTTCACGCGGCAGCAAACCTGACAAGTCAGGACCATCGGGATCGAGGTGAAACACTTGGATTTGATCAAAAATAAGGCATCCGGGGTCGATGACGGAGCGCAGAAGGCGCCGGCGCATGAACAGGTGTATCGGACGTTGCGGTCACAGATCCTGTTCGGCGAACTGGTACCCGGCCAGCCGGTCACGATCCAGGGCCTGACCGAATCACTGGGGGTCGGCATGACCCCGGTGCGCGAAGCGATCCGCCGCCTGATCTCGGATGGCGCGCTGATCTTTCAGGGCAACCGCCGGGTCAGCGTGCCACTTCTGACGGCGGCGGATGTCGAACAGATGATTTTTGCCAGAAACGCCGTGGAATCAGAACTTTCCCGTCGCGCGGCCAGCAGAATGACCACGGCGGACATCGACCAGCTGGAGCAAATCGACCGGCGTCTGGATCGCATGATCGCGGATGGTGATGTCAGCGGCTATCTGCGTCTGAACCACGCCTTCCACGAAAAGCTGTATGACCACGCGAACGCCCCGATCCTCAAGGACCTGGCCGAGCGTCTGTGGCTGCGATTCGGTCCTTCGTTGCGTGTCGTCTGCGGGCGGTTCGGCACCCAAAGCCTGCCGGATCGGCACAAGGATATCATCGGCGCGTTGCGGGCGGGTGACGCGGAAAAGGTCGCAAAAGCAACGACGCAAGACATCGAACAGGGCATGGAGCTGATGGCCGAGGCATTGGCGGACGACTGAGAGCGCCCAAGTCGATTGACAGGAAAAAATTTGATCATATTCTGGCCGCCAACCGCTGTTGCAGGAGAACCTCCCGATGCCGACCATCACCAACCACATGCCGACCGCCGAGTTGCAGGCGCTGGACGCGGCGCATCACCTTCACCCGTTTTCGGCCAACAATGCCCTGGGCAAGGAAGGCGCCCGCGTCATCACCCGTGCCAAGGGTGTCTATCTGACCGACAGCGAGGGCGAAGAAATTCTGGACGCCATGGCCGGTCTGTGGTGTGTGAACGTCGGCTATGGCCGCGACGAGTTGGCCGAGGTGGCGGCACGCCAGATGCGCGAACTGCCCTACTACAACACCTTCTTCAAAACGACCCATGTCCCGGCCATCGCGCTGGCGGCCAAACTGGCCGAGCTGGCGCCAGGCGACCTGAACCATGTCTTCTTCGCCGCCGGCGGGTCCGAGGCCAATGACACCAACATCCGTCTGGTTCGCACCTATTGGGCGGAAAAGGGCCATCCGAACAAGAACATCATCATCAGCCGCCGCAACGCCTATCACGGCTCGACCGTCGGGTCGGCGTCGCTGGGCGGCATGGCCGGCATGCACGCACAGGGCGGCATCCCGATCCCGAACATCCACCACATCAACCAGCCCAACTGGTGGGCCGAGGGCGGCGACATGACGCCCGAGGAATTTGGTTTGGCCCGCGCGCGCGAGCTGGAAGAGGCGATTCTGGAACTGGGCGAAGACCGCGTCGCCGCCTTCATCGCCGAGCCGGTCCAGGGCGCGGGCGGCGTGATCGTCGCGCCCGACACCTACTGGCCGGAAATCCAGCGCATCTGCGACAAGTACGACATCCTGCTGATCGCCGACGAGGTGATCTGCGGCTTTGGTCGCACCGGAAACTGGTTCGGCTCGCAGACCATGAACATCCGCCCGCATATCATGACCATCGCCAAGGGGCTCAGCTCGGGCTATGCGCCAATCGGCGGCTCGATCGTCAATGACGAGATCGCCGAGGTGATCGGCGGGACCGAGTTCAACCACGGCTATACCTATTCGGGCCACCCCGTCGCGGCGGCCGTTGCGCTGGAAAACCTGCGCATTCTGGAAGAAGAAAAGATCGTCGAGCATGTGCGCGATGTCGCGGCCCCCTATCTGAAACAGAAATGGGAGGCGCTGGTCGAGCACCCGCTGGTCGGTGAGGCCAAGATCGTGGGCATGATGGCCTCGATCGCGCTGACGCCGGACAAGGCCAGCCGGGCCAAGTTCGCCTCCGATCCGGGCACGGTCGGGTACATCTGCCGCGATCGCTGCTTTGCCAACAACCTGATCATGCGCCATGTGGGCGACCGGATGATCATTTCGCCGCCGCTGATCTTGACCCCGGCCGATATCGACGAGATGTTCGTGCGCATCTACAAGTCGCTGGACGAGGCGCAGGCCGAGATCATCGCCCAGGGCCTGATGAAAGCGGCCTCCTGATTTCACGGAAACATCGCAAACGGGCGGCCCGACGCGGCCGCCCTTTTTCGTTCAGCGCATCCGTTCCAGCACTTGCACGGTGGCATAGCCATCGGGCACCAGGCCGCGTGCCACCTGATAGGCCCGCAGCGCATTGATGGTGTTCGGACCGATCCGTCCGTCGATGGCCTGCGTGTCGAACCCGGCAAGGGTCAGGCGCAGTTGCAGTTCCTTGCGTTCGGCAAAGCTCAGCACCCGGTCGTCGCGCGGCCAGTTGGCGCGGAACGGGCCTTGCCCGGCCAGCCGGTCCGACAGGTGGCCAATGCCGATGACATAGGCATCGGCGCCATTGTAGAGCTCAATCACGCTGAAATTGTCAAAGATCATCAGGGCCACGCCATTGCTGCCCGCCGGCAGCAGGATCGAAGCCGGACCATGATCGGCAATCGCCCGCCCATCCGCCGCCCGAACCCCCAACGCCGCCCAGTCCGAGGGCAACCGGGTGATTTCGCGGCTGGCCTGGGCATAGTCGAACCCCGCCGGCAGGCGTACCTCGATGCCCCAGGGTTGGCCCTTGGTCCAGCCGAAGCGCGCAAGATAGGCCGCGGTCGAGGCCAGCGCATCTGTGGGATCGTCCGACCAGATGTCGCGCCGGCCGTCACCGTCGAAATCCACCGCGTGTTCCAGATATGAGGTCGGCATGAACTGCGTGTGCCCCATGGCCCCGGCCCAACTGCCGGTCATCGCCTCGGGGCGCACGTCGCCCGCCTGCAGGATTTGCAGTGCGGCCAGCAGCTGGGCTTCAAAGAACTCCGCCCGCCGCCCGTCAAAAGCCAAGGTCGCCAGCGATCGGATCGTAGGCGAGCTGCCCCGGAAGCTGCCAAAGGACGTCTCAAGCCCCCAGACGGCCACGACGACCTCTTTCTCGACCCCGTATCGCGCCTCGATCCGGTCGAGAACACGGCGATGCCGTTCCAGCGCCTTGCGCCCGTTGGCGATGCGCTGGTCCGAGACGGCCGTGTCCAGATACTCCCAGATCGGCTTGGAAAATTCGGCTTGGTTTCGGTCGCGTCTGATTATGTCAGGGTCTTGGGTCACGCCGCTCAGCGCGCGGTTCAACGTGGCCTGGCTGATCCCCCGCGCCAAGGCCCGGCGTTGGAACGCGCCAAGCCAGACCTCGAACCGGGGATTTACCGCCGCCACACGATGCGCGCCGTGCGCGGGCCTTGGCACCGGCCTGAGCGACGCGGTCAGATCGGCCGAGGCCAGTTGAACCCTGGCGTCTGCTGGCCCAAGGGAAAGGTTGGTCGTCTCCGCCTGCAAGCTGGATGCCCAAACTGCGGCGGCCAAAAAGCCACACACATATTTCATGATTCAGGTTTTCCTGATGACTGCTCGCGCTCAGGGTAACCCGAATCCGGAAATTCACAAAGCGTTCCTTTGCAAGGCGCTGCGCACCATCACCGCTGACGGCGTTTGCGCTCGACCTTGCGCTTGATCTTGTCCTTCTTGCGCTTGGTGCTGACCGCCTTGCGCCGCGTCGGACGACCCGGCTTTCCACGGCCGCCCCCACGTGGCATCGGCTGATCGTCGATGGACAGCAGCTCCAGTTCCAGCCCGCCGGTCACCGGCGTGGCCTCGGTCAGGCGCACGGTGACACGCTGACCGATGGCGATGGTCAGGCCGGTATCGGCTCCCATCAGGGTGCCGGCCTCAGCGTCGAAATGGAAGAACTCGCGCCCCAGCGACCGCACCGGCACCAGCCCGTCGGCCCCGGTTTCATCCAGTTTGACGAAGGCCCCGAACCGGGCGATACCGCTGATGCGGCCGGTGAACTCGTTGCCGACGCGCTCGCTCAGATAGGCCGCCAGATAGCGGTCAGTCGTGTCGCGCTCGGCCATCATCGAGCGGCGCTCGGTATCCGAGATATGGGTGGCGATCTCCTCCAGACGTTCGATCTCGTCGGCGGTCAGACCGTCCTTGCCCCAGCCATGGGCCGAGATCAGCGCCCGGTGCACGATCAGGTCGGCATAGCGGCGGATGGGCGAGGTAAAATGCGCGTAGTTACGCAGCGCCAGCCCGAAATGGCCAAAGTTTTCGGGGCTGTAATAGGCCTGCGCCATCGACCGCAATGTGCTGAGATTGATCAACTCGGCATCCTCGGTGCCGGCGGCGGCGTTCAGCAGCGCGTTCAGGTGACGGGTCTGCAACACCTGCCCCTTGGCCAGATTCAGCCCAGCGGCCTGTGCCGTTTCGCGCAGGCTTTCCAGCTTTTCAGGCGCCGGCTCCTCGTGCACCCGGAACAGAAGCGGGCTGCGCTTGGCGATCAGCGTCTCGGCTGCGGACACGTTGGCCAGAATCATGAATTCCTCGATCAGCCGGTGCGCGTCTAGCCGCTCGCGGAAGGCCACGCTTTCGACCCCGCCCTTGTCGTTCAGCACGATCTTGCGTTCCGGCAGGTCCAGGTCCAGCGGCTGACGTTCGTTGCGGGCCGTCTTCAGCGCACCATACGCGGCATAGAGCGGTTTCAGAACGCTCTCCAGTAGCGGGCCGGTGCGGTCATTGGGGGTGCCGTCGATGGCCGCCTGCACCTCGGCATAGTTCAGAGACGCGCCCGAGCGCATCAGCCCGCGCACAAAGCGGTGGTCGATCTTGTTGCCGTTTGCATCGATCCGCATCCGCACTGCGATACAAGCGCGCGGCACGCCTTCGTGCAGCGAACACAGATCACCCGACAGACGATCCGGCAGCATCGGCACGACGCGGTCGGGGAAATAGGTCGAGTTGCCCCGCTTTCGCGCCTCGCGGTTCAGCGCACTGCCGGGGCGCACATAGGCGGCCACATCGGCAATGGCGACCCAGATCACGTGGCCGCCCGGGTTTTTCGGGTCGTCGTCAGGATGGGCATGGCAGGCGTCGTCACGGTCGCGCGCGTCCGACGGGTCGATGGTCACCAGAGGGATGTCCCGCAGATCCTCGCGCCCTTTCAGCCCGACGGGCTTGGCCAGGTCGGCCTCGGCGATCACGTCATCGGGAAAATCGTCCGGGATGCCGTGCTGGTGGATCGCGATCAGCGACACCGCCTTGGGCGCGGACGGATCGCCCAGCCGTTCCACGATGCGCGCGCGCGGCAGCCCCATACGGTTTTTCGGCCCGGCCTGCTCGGCCTCGACCAATTCGCCATCCTTGGCGCCCAGCGCCGCACCTTCGGCCACCAGCCATTCGGTCGATCCGGCCTTGTCGATCGGCACGATCCGCCCGCCCTCGGCGCCCTTGCGGAAAATCCCGACGACCCGGCGCGGATTGGCGCCGATGCGGCGGATCAGGCGGGCCTCGTAATTGTGGTCTTCTGCATGCACCTGGGTCAGGCGGGCAAGGATGCGGTCACCTTCGCCCAGCGCCGGGTCGCTGGCGCGGGATATGATCAGCACGATCGGCTCGACCCCTTCTCCATGCCATTCCAGCGGTCGCGCGAACAGGTCGCCATCGGCGTTCGGCGCCTTGACCTGCAACACGCTGACCGGCGGCAGGCGGTCCGGGTCTCGATAGCTGCGCTTGCGCTTTTCAAGATGGCCCTCGGCCTCAAGCTCTTTGAGGATCCGTTTCAGGTCGATCCGGTCCGCGCCCTTAATGCCAAAGGCCTTGGCAATGTCGCGTTTCGAAGTGAGCGTGGGGTTCGCCGAGATCCAGTCGAGGATCTCCTGCTTGGTCGGTATGCGTTTCATGATGTCCGCCTAGCATGCCTATACGACCGCGTCATGACCAAAAAGCGGCCGGGCGCATCAATCGCTCAGGTGAAATAGTCGGCCAGGATCCGGGCATAGATCGCCTTGAGCTGGCGGACCTGCTCGACCGGGACGGATTCGTCCACTTGGTGCATGGTGCGACCGACCAGGCCGAACTCGACCACGGGGCAGTGATCCTTGATGAACCGCGCGTCCGAGGTGCCGCCGGTCGTGGACAGCTCGGGCCAGCGGCCGGTCTCGGCCTCGACGGCCCGGGCCACAAGATCCGACAGCGGCCCCGGAGGCGTCAGAAAGCTTTCGCCCGAGACCTTGATCCGCGTGTCGATCTGCACGCCGAACTCCGCCGCCACGTTGGCTGCCTGCGCCTTCAGCCAGTTGCTGAGGCTGACGCCTGTATGCAGGTCGTTGAACCGGATGTTCACCGCGCCACGGCACTGGGCCGGAATGACGTTGGTGGCCTCGTTGCCGGTGTCCATCGTGACCACAGCAAGGGTCGAGGCGTCGAAATGGTCCGTCCCCCGATCCAGTTCGTGACTGGCCAGCCGGTCCATCAGCCGCGCCAGAGCGGGCACCGGGTTTCTGGCACGATGCGGATAGGCCGAATGGCCCTGCACGCCCGTCACCTCGAACCAAGCGGTCATCGACCCGCGGCGGCCGATCTTCATCATCTCGCCCATCTCGTTGGGGCAGGTCGGCTCGCCCACAAGACAGACTGACATCCGCTCGTCCTGCGCCTGCATGTAGTCCAGCAGCGCGGTGGTGCCGTCCACCGCATCGCCTTCCTCATCCCCCGTGATGGTCAGGATGATTGCCCCGTCCGGCGGAGTGTCGCGCACGAAATCCACCGCCGCCGCAACAAAAGCCGCAACCCCCGATTTCATATCGGTCGCGCCCCGGCCGTACAGAATGCCATCATGGATTTCCGCGCCGAACGGCGGGCAGGTCCATGCGGCCTCATCGCCCACCGGCACCACATCGGTATGCCCGTTGAACCCGAAACTGCGCGCATGCCCCTTGTCGCCCCACCGGGCGAACAGGTTGCAGACGCCGCCGCGATCCACCCGCGTGCAGGTGAAACCGGCCCGCGACAGGATTTCTTCCAGCAGAACCAGCGCCCCGCCTTCCTCGGGTGTGACCGAGGGGCAACGGATCAGGTCTGCGGTCAGGTCTACGGGGTCGGTCATTCGGGGGCCTCGCGGTTTCGGCGTGGGACGGGATACCGCACAGATTCAACGAATTGGCGGCGATGCCAACCCCGATCTACGGTTTTCCGGCGATCCGGCCCGAAAATGCGGGACAAAGAATTCTGAGGTGATGACCTTGCGACGGCCTTGCCGCAGCACGCCAAATTGAGCTAGAGGGCCGCGAAACAGGTGAATACCCCATGACGCGCGCCCTTTTCGCATTGATCTGCCTGACCATGGCAGCCCTTGCACAAGCCAGCCAGGCCGAAACTCTGACGGTCGCGACGGTGGACCGCTCACCGTTCTCGTATGAAGTCGAGGGCGTGGATACCGGGTTTTCAATGGATCTGCTGGCCGCACTGGCCGAGGAGCTGGGCTGGGAATATACGGTCGTCCGCATGGACACGTTCGGCGACATGCTGTCGGCGGTCGAAAACGGCGAGGCGGACATGGCCATCGCCAACATCTCGATCACCGCCGACCGCGAAGCCCGAATGGATTTCAGCCAGCCGATCTTCGAGGCCGGTCTGCAGATCATGGTGCCCTCCGACGCGGCGCGCAGCCCGTCCCTGATGCAGGCGCTGCTGTCGCGCGAGCTGTTCATCGCCATCGGGCTGGCCTTTGCCATCCTGCTGGGTGGCGGCATGCTGATGTGGGGATTCGAACGCCGATCCCAACCCTATTTCGACCGCGACCTGAACGAGGCCTGGTTCCCGTCCTTCTGGTGGGCGCTGAACCTGGTGGTCAATGGCGGGTTCGAAGAGCGCATGCCCCGCACCCCCTTCGGACGCATTCTGGGTGTGGTGCTGGTCGTGTCCTCGCTGTTCATCGTATCCGTGTTCACCGCGCGGATCACCTCGGTGATGACGGTGGACGCGATCACCAGCAACATCAACTCGGTCAACGACCTGTACGGCAAACAGGTCGGCACGATCTCGGGCTCGACCGCCGCCAGTTTCCTGAACCGGCGCGAGATCGAATTCGTCGGCTATGATGACCTCGACGGCATGTTGACCGCGTTCAGGGATGGGGACCTTGATGCCGTCGTGTTTGACGCGCCGATCCTGTCCTATTTTGCTACCCACGAGGGGCGCAAGATTGCGGCAATGACCGGCGGCGTCTTCCTGCGCGAGAACTACGGCATCCTGTTCCCGACCGGGTCACCGCTGGACGAAGACGTCAACCGGGTGCTGCTCACGTTGCGCGAGAACGGCACCTACGACCAGATCTATAGCAAGTGGTTCGGCGCGCGGCGCTAGCTGCCTTCGGGCTTGTCGCCGAAAAACGGTATCATCTGCGCCACGATCACCGCGTTTTCATCCAGCGCCCTCTGCATCAGCGCGCGTTCGTCCGGGGCGATCTCGTGCCCCTGCGCCTCGCGCTCGGCCAGGGTCCCATAGCCGGTGACGTCCAGCGGGGCCGTATCGGCCTGTTTGAGAATGGCCACGGTTTCGCGCACGGCCTCGGCCTCGTCCACGCCGCTGGCATAGCACATGAGCGCCGCGCCGGTGGCGCCTTCGGGCAGGCCGTCGCCATCCTTGCGACCAATCTGAACCAACAGAGTATAGACCTGCTGGCGCGAGGGTTTCTTTTGCTTTTCCATGCCGTGGGCCTTAGCCGGGGGTCGGTCGATGGTCAAGCATGGCAGCTCGACGCGGTTCCCGGATGCCGTGTCGTTTTTTGACGCGCTCAAGCCCACCGTTCAGTCAGACTGGTCGCGAAAAACGACGGAGGACATCATGACCAAAGGCGGCCGCTGCTTGTGCGGTGAAACCCGCTGGGAGTTTGAGGGCCCCGAGACCTGGAGCTGCTATTGCCATTGTGACGATTGCCGCCGCAATTGCGCCGCGCCCGTGGTCGCGTGGTTGGGCGTACCCTTACGCAATTTCCGATGGACCGCCGCAACACCGCGTACTTTCGCCAGTTCGAACGGCGTCCAGCGTCATTTCTGCGCCACGTGTGGCTCTCCGATGGGGTTCGAGGCCGACCACTATGAGGGCGGGATGCACCTGTACGCGACCTCGCTGGAAGACGCTTCAGACTTTGCGCCAACCTTTCACGTCAATTATCAAAGCAAGCTGCCCTGGCTGGATCTGCGCGATGATTTACCGAAATACGAAGGCACCCTGCTGCACGCGCCCGAGGATCTCGCCGACTACCAGGCGGGATAGGTCCGACCCTGCCGAACGAAAAAGGCCGCGGACCAGAGCCGCGACCTTCGGAACATTGAACGACGTCTACGATCAATCGCGCAGCAGCTCGTTGATCCCGGTCTTCGAACGGGTCTTCTCATCGACCCGCTTCACGATCACCGCGCAGTACAGGTTGATCCCGTTCTTCGACGGCATCGAGCCGGACACCACCACCGAATAAGGCGGCACCTCGCCATAGAACACCTCGCCGGTCTCGCGATCCACGATCTTGGTGGACTGGCCGATATAGACGCCCATGCCCAGAACCGAGCCTTCGCGGATGATGCAGCCCTCGACCACCTCGGAGCGGGCGCCGATGAAGCAGTTGTCCTCGATGATAGTCGGGCCGGCCTGCATGGGCTCCAGAACGCCGCCAATGCCGACGCCACCGGACAGGTGGACGTTCTTGCCGATCTGCGCGCAGGAACCGACCGTGGCCCAAGTGTCGACCATGGTGCCTTCGTCCACATAGGCGCCGAGGTTCACGAAAGACGGCATCAGTACCACGCCCGGCGCGATATAGGCCGACTTGCGCACCACGCAGTTGGGCACAGCGCGGAAACCGGCCGCGCGCCACTGGTTTTCACCCCAGCCGGCGAACTTGCTGTCGACCTTGTCCCACCAGCCGCCACCTTGCGGGCCTCCGGACTGGATTTCCATGTCCTTGATGCGAAAGCCCAGCAGGACCGCCTTCTTGGCCCACTGGTTCACATGCCAGCTGCCATCGGCCTGCTTCTCGGCGACACGCAGCGTGCCGCTGTCCAGCGCGTTCAAAGTGTCCTCGATCGCTTCGCGCTGTTCACCGGTGGTGGCGGGCGTGATCGTGTCGCGGGCCTCCCATGCGGCCTCGATGGCGGTTTCCAGTTGGGCGTTGGACATGGGGTTACTCCGTGCTGACTCTCGTTTGGTTGGTCTTGCCTATATGAAAGCCGGGGCCAATGCGCAATGCGACGTTGGCGGGGCCATTTGCGGCCACCCGGTGCCAAAACCCGCCGGTCTCAGCTGGCGCGGCGGATATGGCGCACCAGAATCGCTGTGGCCGTGGCGGTATCGCGGCGCTTCATCGCCTGCACGATGGCGGCGTGGTCGGTGTCTTTCCGCTGGACCCAGCGGTGACGCCAATGGGCGAACAGATGGCGGGCGCTGGCGATGTGCAGATCGTCGATCGTATGCAGCAGGCGCGGCCGCGCACAGGGTGTCAGGATCGCCCGGTGGAAGGCGCGGTTCCGGGTTTCCCATGTTGGCATGTCCTGGGCCTCGTCGCAGGCGATGCGGGCCTTGTCGGCCGCCTTGAGATCCGCCGGTGTCAAATTCTGGATCGCATGTTGCAGGGCCAGCGATTCCAGGGCCACGCGCATCTCGATCACCTCGCGCACCTCGGCCGGGTCCAGCGCGGTGACACGCATGCCGCGCCGTGGTTCGCTGTGGGCCAGACCATGCGCCTGAAGCCGCAACAGCGCCTCGCGCACCGGGACATGGCTGGTGTCGAACGCCCGCGCGATATGGTCCTGCCGCAGTTTCTCACCCGCGGGCAGCTCGCCCGTGATGATGCGCTGGCTGAGCCGGGCATAGATGGAATCTGCAATCGTGGCGGTCATGGGATTTTATCTATAATCCCAAGGCTCGGCCCTCAAGGCGCAAATTCAAGCGGTGAGAGGGTCAGGTGCGATATTGCCCCCGCAGACCAGAACCGCGACCCGCTCGCCAGGTTCCGGCGTGTAAACGCCCGAGGTCAGAGCCGCGAGTGCCGTCGCGCCCGCCGGCTCGACCAGAATACGGTGCGCCTGCCACAGGCGCTGCTGCGCCTCGGCGATCGCATCGTCGCTGACCAGCACCGACGTCATCCCCTTCGCCAGCCCAAAACAGATGTCGCCGATCCGCCGCGCGCCCAGCGCGTTGGCAGCGATACCCGACACAGGAACATCCACCGGCGCACCGGCCTGCAACGCGGCGTTCAACGCACGTGACGTTTCCGGCTCGACCGCAACGACCTTGCGCGCGCCCTGAAACCAGGCCAGCGCCCCCGCGATCAGCCCGCCGCCGCCCACCGCCACCAATATGGTATCGGCCTGCAAGCCTTGGCTGTCCCATTCGGCGAAACAGGTACCCTGCCCGGCCACCGTTGCCGGCGCGTCATAGGCATGTATCTGCACCGCACCCGTTCGGTCTTCGTGTTCACGTGCCATCGTCAGGGCATTGGCATATTCGCCCGGCACGACGCTCAGATCGGCCCCGATCCGTTCGATCAGGGCGATCTTGGACGGACCGGCCATCTCGGGCACGAAGATCTTGGCCGGATGGCCCAGCGCCCGCGCGGCATAGGCCGCAGCCGCACCGTGATTCCCGCCCGATGCCGCCACCACTCCGGCCGCGGGCACATCCGTGCTCAGCAAAGTGTTGAAGGCGCCGCGCGCCTTGAAACTGCCGGTGTGCTGCAGGTGCTCCAGCTTCAGCTCGACGGGATAGCCCAGCCCCAGACCAGCACTGGTCATGACCGGCGTCACCTGCGCATGGCCGGCAATCCTCTGGGCCGCCGCCGAAATCTCGTGTTTCCAATCCATTCTCATCTTTCCGTGACTGGCACTCCGCCCGCGAACCCTATAGCTGTTTGGAAAACACGCAAGCAGGGAACGCCCAGCAATGAAAGATCAACGCCTCAGCCCCTTCCGCGACGCCCAGACCGACCGCTCGACCGCAAGCGAGGTTCCGGACACCCCGCAGACACGCTCGCCCTCGTACCGGCTGGCCTTTGCCGATGAAGAATTCCTGCTGCGCAGCGAGCTGCGCCCCGTGCGGCTGCAACTGGAGTTGCTGAAGCCCGAATTGAACATTTCCGAGCGCGAGATCACGTCGACCATCGTGATGTTCGGCGGCGCGCGCATACCAGAACCGTCCAAGAAAGACGGCGCGCGGACCAGGACCCTGGCCGAACTTTCGAAATATTATGACGAGGCGCGCGAATTCGCACGGCTGATGACCGAGAAATCCAAGCTGTGCGGCTGCCGCGAGAACGTGATCGTCACCGGCGGCGGCCCCGGCGTGATGGAGGCCGGCAACCGCGGCGCGCATGATGCTGGCGGCTGCTCGATCGGGCTGAACATCGTGCTGCCGCACGAACAGGCCCCGAACCAGTACGTCACGCCGGATCTGTGTTTCAACTTCCACTATTTTGCCATCCGCAAGATGCATTTCCTGATGCGCGCCCGCGCGATCACCATCTTCCCCGGCGGGTTCGGCACCTTGGACGAGATGTTCGAGTCGCTGACGCTGATCCAGACCGGCCGGATGGAGCGCGTGCCCTTCCTGCTGTTCGGGCGCGAATTCTGGGAACGAGTGATCAACTGGACAGCCCTGGCCGATGCCGGCACGATTTCCGAACAGGATCTGGACCTGTTCCGCTTTGTCGAAACCGCGCAAGAGGCGGTCGACATCATCGAGCGCTGGGAACCCGCCCCGCCGCGCAGCGACATTCCGGGGCGCTGAGCGATGGCGCGCCCTCCCAAGACCGGTGAGATGCTGCATCTGCGCGGCAACGCGCTGAGCAAGGGCGAGCCTGTGGCCCTGCCGCTGACCCAAAGTAGCATGTTCCACCTGCCCGGCGCGCCGGACGGGCACCCGACCTACGGCCGGGTTGACAACCCGACCTGGACGCAGGTCGAGCACGTGCTGGCGCATCTCGAAGACGCACCCTGCCTGATCTTTCCGTCCGGCATGGGCGCGATTTCGGCCGCGCTGTTCGCCACCGTGCGGGCGGGGTCGCGCATCCTGATCCCGTCGGACGGGTATTACGTCACCCGCCTGCTGGCCGACCGGTTCCTCGCCAAGCTGGGCGTGTCGGTCGAAGAGCGCCCCACGACCGCATTCGCGCAGGGCGGGTTCGACGGGTTCGATGTGGTTTTCGTCGAAAGCCCGTCCAACCCCGGGCTCGACATGATCGACTTGGCGCAGGTGGCGAGAGACGTGCGCGCCGCGGGTGGCATCACCATCGCCGACAATACGACGCTGACTCCACTGGGACAACGCCCGCTGGACCTGGGTATCGACATTGTCGTCGCCTCGGACACCAAGGCGATGGGCGGGCATTCCGATCTGCTGATGGGCCATGTGGCCGGCCGTGACGCCCAGATCATGGAACGGGTCGAGGAATGGCGCCGCGTCTCGGGCGCGATCCCCGGACCGCATGAGGCCTGGCTGCTGCATCGCGGGCTGGAGACGCTGGACGTCCGCTTCGATCGCATGTGCAGTTCGGCGCAGGTTCTGGCCGAACGGTTGGCCGATCACCCGAAGGTCAAGCAGATCCGCTATCCCGGCCTTCCGTCGGACCCGTCGCACGATCTGGCCCGCAAACAGACCACGCGGTTCGGCTTTTTGCTAACGATCACGCTGGCCTCCGAGGACCAGGCCGAACGGTTCATCAATGGCTGCCCACTACTGCGCCCGGCCACCTCCTTTGGTGGCGTGCACAGCTCGGCCGAGCGGCGCGCGCGTTGGGGGGATCAGGTCGATCCCGGCTTCGTGCGTCTTTCGATCGGGTGCGAGCCGGTGGATGAGCTGTGGCAGGCTCTGAACGACAGCCTGACTGCGCTGGCTTAGGCCCTATTTCTTGGGCTCGCGCAGTTCGGTGAAGACGTAGATCGGCAGCAGAACCCCGGCGATCAGGGCGCCCAGCCACACCAGCAGCGTCGCCGCCAGCAGATTCGAGATGCCGCCCACAGTCAGCCCTTCAGTGACCAGATCGGTGACCAGCAGGCCCACGAAGGTGACCACCAGCGCGATTCCGCCCTTCAGCGCCGGCACGTTCTTTTCCCCGATCTTCAGGATCAATGGCTCGGCCACGACCTGAACCAAGGTGAACACGATCACAACCACGATGAACGATACCGGTTTGATCGAAAAGCCGGTCAGCAACAGGCTGGCCAGCAACAGACCGATGGCATTGCCCGCCAACAGGGCCAGGGCCGACTTGATTCTGCGTGACATGCGTTTGACTCCATCCGCAACGGTTCGAAACATGCGGATAGTATCAGGATGCCGGAATTTTTCGAGAGAATTCAATCTCCTCGGTATTCGGCCTTGTTGAAATTCCATGACACGACACAATCTGAAGGGTTAACTGCCAACAACATCCACTGGCGAAACCAATCAGAAACGAGAGATACATGAGCGACGATCCATATTCGGTTTTGGGCGTCTCGAAAGACGCCAGTGCTGCCGAAATCAAAAAAGCCTACCGGCGCATCGCCAAAGACTGCCACCCCGACCTCAAGCCCGGCGACGCCAAGGCCGAGGCCAGATTCAAGGCCGCCGCTGCCGCCTATGACCTGCTGAAGGACCCCGAAACCCGGGCCAAGTTCGACCGGGGCGAGATCGACGCCTCTGGCCAGGAACGCCCGCAGCAGCAATACTACCGCGAATATGCCGAAACCGCGGGCAACCCCTATCGCTCGGGCGGTGGGGTCGAAGACGACGACATGTCCGACATCTTTGCCCAATTCTTCGGCAACCGTGGCAACGGTGGCTTCAGCGGTGGGCGTGCGCGCGAGTTTCATGCGCCTGGTCACAATGTGAACTACAGCCTGCAGATCAGTTTCCTGGATGCCGTCTTTGGCGCCATGCAAAAGCTGACCCTGCCCAATGGCGACCGAATCGAGGTGAAGATCCCCGCCGGCATCACAGACGGCCAGACCATCCGCCTGCGCGGCAAGGGCGCGCCGGGCTATGGCGAGGGGCCACCGGGTGACGCGCTGGTCACGATCCGCGTGGCCGAACATCCGGTATTCAAGCGCGAGGGTGACGACATCCGCATCACCCTGCCGATCACCATCGACGAGGCCGTTCTGGGCGGCAAGGTCCCCGCGCCCACGATCGACGGCCGGGTGAACGTGATCGTGCCCGAGGGCACCAGTAGCGGCAAGACCCTGCGTCTTCGGGGCAAGGGCGTCAGGAAACGCGGCTCGGACAAACGCGGCGACCAGCTGATCGAGCTGAGCGTGGTGATGCCCGAAAAGATCGACGACGAACTGAAGCAGTTCATCCAGAACTGGCGCAATTCGCACAGCTATGACCCGCGGAAAGGAATGCCGGCATGACCCGTTCTCTGACCGAAGCCGAACTGATCGAAGCCGTCCAGAACCTGACCTCGGAGCGGTTGTCCCGTTTCCTGTCCGCCCGGATCGTGATCCCGCGCCAGTCCGACCAGGGGCTGGTCTACGAGCGGCTGGACATGGCGCGCCTGCAACTGGCCTGCGAGCTGGACGACCAGTACGAGATGGAGCCCGACGCCCTGTCGATGGTGCTGTCGCTGATCGACCAGATGCACGGTCTGCGGGCGGAACTGCGCGAGGTGCTGCGCGCCATCGACGCCCAACCCGACCCGGTGCGCAACCAGTTGGTCGAACGGATCGGAACAGCGCGGTTCCGTCGCGGTTAGAGCCTGCGTGCAAGGCTGGTTTGCCCTTCTGGAGCCGGTGGTTTTGCCTTAGAAGGCGCCATCGAGTCGGAACCGGGTGCTGCGATGACACGGACCAAGTCGGAATTGCTGATGCCTGCGGGCAATCTGCGCAAGCTGAAACTGGCCATCCTGTACGGGGCGGACGCGGTCTATCTTGGCACGCCCGACATGTCCCTGCGCACCAAGTCCGAGTTTTCGCTGGACGAGGTGATCGAAGGGGTCGCGTTCTGCCACGCGCATGGACGCCGCGCCTATCTGACGCTGAACCTGTTCTCGCACAACAAGGACATCCCCAAGCTGGACGAATACATCGACACCGTGCGCAAGGTGCGGCCCGACGGGTTGATCATCGCCGACCCCGGCGTGTTCCAGTACGTGCGCGAACGCGCGCCGGAACTGCCGCTGCATATCTCGACCCAGGCCAATATCTGTTCGTGGCTGTCGGTGAAGTTCTGGCAGGATCAGGGGGCCGAACTGGTGGTGCTGGCGCGCGAGGTCTCGTACCCCGAACTGGTCGAGATCCGCGAGAAATGCCCCGACATCCGGCTCGAGGCCTTCGTGCACGGTGCAATGTGCATGACCTATTCGGGCCGCTGCCTGCTGTCGAACTTCATGGCCGAGCGCGGCGCCAACCAGGGCAACTGCGCCAATTCCTGCCGCTGGAACTATGCGCTGAAGCTGCGCCTGAAGGACGGCACCCATCAGGAACTGCGGATCACCGAGGAAAACGCCGACCTGTTCGAATTCCTGCTGGAGGAAGGCTGCCGCCCGGGTGAACTGATGCCGATCGAAGAGGATGATCGCGGCTCGTACATCCTAAACTCGCGCGATCTGTGCATCATGCCCAAGCTGGACGAATACCTGAAGATCGGTGTCGACAGCCTCAAGGTCGAGGGGCGCGGTAAGTCGGAATATTATGCCGCCATCGTCGCGCGCGCCTATCGCATGGCCATCGACGACTATTATGCCGACCCCGAGAACTGGGACCCGAAACCCTATATGCGCGAGTTGGAGACCGTGGGAAACCGCGGCTATACGCTGGCCTTTCACGAGGGGCGGCTGACCAATTACGCGCATGATTACGAGCACACCGCGACCATCGCCCAATGGGAATATGCCGGGCTGGTGACCGACGTGACCGAGGATGCGTTCCTGGTCGAGGTGAAGAACAAGCTCGAACCCGGCGACGTGCTGGATTTCGTCTCGCCCATCTCGCGCGAGACGGTCCTGCTGCGCGTCTACGAGTTCGAACGCGCCAGCGACGGAGCCAAGCTGGACGTGGTGCATGGCAGCACGAAAACCGTGATCCGCCTGCCGTTTGCCCTGTTCGATCACGAAGACCCCGACGACCTTCGCGCCCGCTTCCCCGTATATTCGGTCCTGCGTAAGGAACGCGCCCTGACCGACGAGCACTGGAGTCGCATCCGCTTTGACAAGCTGGTGCAGGGGTTGGAAACCTCGGGGCGCGACAATCCCGCCGCCTATGCCCGCCGCCGGGACGAGCTGGTGGCGAAGATTGGCCAAGACGGCACCGCGCGCCGGTTCAAGACCAACCGCGTGGGCACCGAGGGTTGCTGCGGCAAGGGGTGCAACGGCTGCCTGATCTTCTGGCAGGATGACAAATACGCGCTGGCGCGCGAGGTTCTGTCGAAACGCAAGCAGGGTGAACAGCTCAGCCGGCGCGAGGCCGCCGCCCTGAAACTACCCGGTGACGCGGCCCGCGATCAGTTGCCGACGCGGTAATCCTCTGGCACGAAGAACGTATAGTCGCGGTCAGCGACCGCTTCGTGGCAGACATGGCAATAGGCAACCGCCCCCGCGCGATCCCCCATCGTGTCGCCGAACAGCGACCCGTCGGGCATCACCATGACATAGCGCCAGTCGGCGGTGTCGGGGCTGGTGCCTTCTGGCAGTTTCTCCATCACGAACAGGGCGCCGGGATGCACCCGGCCCTCATCCGTGACGGTCATGCTGTCCTTGGCCAGGACCGAGCCCACGGGCAAATCTTCCCCCGGTTGCAACGTGCCATAATTGTGGGCCATCCGGTTGGCATAGCTGTTGACGTAGCGCTGCCCATGCGTGGCCGACAGGTACGGTGCGTCGTTGAACAGCGGCCAGTGCTGATAGTTCATCAGTTGATCCAGATGCGCGGTGGCATATCCGCGATCCATCTGTTTCTTCAGGGCGCGATAATGCTGCTGCGCGTCCTCTTTGCTCAGCTCCGCCGGGTTCTCGATCGCCAGATGCGCCTCGGTCTCGTTGGATTGCGCCCATGAAATGGCGGCGCCCGATGCCACCAACGCGGCGGTCATGCAGATCGTTGACAGTTTCGTCAGTGCGTTCATGTATTGGCCCACCCTGTTCAAGGATTGCCTGAATTCCGCAGATTTCCCCGACAAATAGGAGCGGACTGGTCGAAACGCACCAGAAAACGGACTGTCCAACTCACCGTCTTGTGCGCAGATTTCACGTGCGCGCCACAGCGCACGTCTCATGGCTCAAGACTACCAAATCCGGCGATAAAATTACAGACCATTTGCCCGCGAACCCGCGGGCGTCGAATCAACCTTTCAGCCCGGCCTCGGCCTCGATCTGGCGGCGCGATTTGCGGGCGCGCTCGGTGGCCGATTTCAACTGACCGCAGGCGGCCATGATGTCGTCACCCCGCGTCTTGCGGATGGGCGAGGCGTACCCGGCCTGATAGATGATGTTGGCAAAGGCCCGGATCCGGTTGTTCGAGCTGCGCTTGTAGGGCGCGCCCGGCCATTCGTTGAACGGGATCAGGTTGATCTTGGCCGGAATGTTGTGGCGCTTGATATGGTCGATCAGGCGATGGGCGTCCTCGTCGCTGTCGTTCACGCCGTCCAGCATCACGTATTCAAAGGTGATCCGCTCGGAATTCGACGCGTTGGGATAGCTGGCCAGCGCCTGCAGCAGTTCCTCGATGTTCCAGCGCTTGTTGATCGGCACCAGAACGTCGCGCACCTCGTCTGTGGTGGCGTGGAACGAGATCGCCAGCAAGCAACCGATCTCTTCCGCCGTGCGGGCGATCTCGGGAACCACGCCCGAGGTCGACAGGGTGATACGCCGGCGCGACAGAGAAATGCCCTCGGGGTCCATCGCGATCTTCATCGCGTCGCGGACGTTTTCGAAATTGTAAAGCGGCTCGCCCATGCCCATCAGCACGATGTTCGACAGCAGGCGCGTCTCGTTCTTGGGCGCGCCCGGGGTGGGCCATTCGTCCAGATCGTCGCGCGCCATCATCACCTGACCGATGATCTCGGCGGCAGTCAGGTTGCGCACCAGCTTCTGCGTTCCGGTGTGGCAGAACGAACAAGTCAGCGTGCAGCCCACCTGCGACGAGATGCACAACGTGCCGCGATCCTCTTCGGGGATGTAGACGACCTCGACCTCGTGCCCACCGGCGATGCGCACGAGGTACTTGCGGGTGCCGTCGGACGAGATCTTGCGGGTGACGACCTCGGGGATTTCGATCACGAAATGCTCGGCCAGCTGCGCGCGATAGGCCTTGGCCAGATTGGTCATCTGGTCAAAGTCGCGCACACCCCATTGATAGATCCACTGCCAGATTTGGTTCACCCGCATCTTGGCCTGCTTTTCCGGGGTGCCGTGTTCGATCAGAACCTCGCGCAGCCGGTCGCGGGTCAGACCGACAAGGTTGATCTTTCCCTCGGGCAGTTTGCGGGGAATGGTCACGACATCCTGGGTGATCGGCGCTTTGGCGGTCATGGTGGTTCTCGGGCGTTCTGGCTTGGGATGCGCCTCTATATAGGAACGTCGGCAAAGATCAAAAGGATTCGTGAAACCCAGGTGTCAGTTCACGAACCGCAGCAGTTCGGTCACCCGGGTCCGCCCCAGCTCGACCCGGCACGAGGTGATCGCGATACCCGTTCCCGATCCACCACCATAGGACGCACCCACCGCCTCGCATTGCGCGTCGCGATAGGCCTGCCACGCGGCTTGAGAGGCCTCGAGCGCAGGCAGCGCGACGGTGCGCCCGGTGACCTCGTCCAGTTCCTTCGCAGCATCGGCCGCGAGACCGAAGGCCTGCACCAAAGCGGCCTCGACATTTGTTTCGGCCTGACCGACGCAGGCGCCGATCTCAACCTGCGATCCGGCATCGATGCATTCCAATGCGGGGTCCGCGAAAACCGATGCCGGCACACATATCACTGCCCAAACCCAACGCATGGCTAACCCTTTCATCGCTGTGCACTGAAACGAACGTTAGCACGGCAGAAGGGTTTGGGCACGATTCATGCGTCCGTTGCGATTACAGCCCCGCCGGCGGGATGTAACAATCCTCGGCGTCCAGTTTCTTGACTGGATCGTTCGGGCCGCACTGCTCACCCGTGACCGGATAGGTGTCGGCGGATTTCTCGCAGGCGCTCAGAACGGCGGCGGCAGCGACCAGAAGAACAAGGAATGGTTTGGTGGTCATGGCGTGGCTCCTTTGGTTTGAACTGAACCGGATTGTTCAGGTTCAGGCCGCTTCGGCCTTGATACGGATCAAATCGAGCCGGCGACGTAGCGGAAACCTGCACCGAAAAAAGCTCCGCCGGATGGGCGGAGCTTTGGCATGGAGCCAAGAACGGTTCTTACTGCTGGGTGCAGCGTTTCTCGGCCTCTTCGATGGCCGCGGTGAAGCCCAGCAGCGAAAAGGTGTCCTTGGTCTGGGTTCCGCGCGCCGACCGGGCGGTCAGAACGGCTTCGGTGCCGCGTTTCATCGCGGTCACGATCTTGGCGTCATCCGCGGCGCTGGCCGGCCACGCCCATTCGCCTTCGGTGAACAGCTCGAATTCGTTGTCGTCGATCTTCAGGTTGACGGTCGATCCCGGCGCAAACGGGTATCCGCCGGTAAAGGTGACCTGCCCTTTGACCTCGGCATTCGGACGGTAGAACACGAACAGCAGAATGTCGCTGCGCCGCACCGACACGACCCGCCCGCCGCGGGTATTCACCGTTTCCTTGGGCGCCGAGACGCTCCAGCATTCGGTCGGATCGTCCTCGACGAAGACGCTCCAGTCGGTCTTTGCCGCCACCCGGTTCGTGCTTGTCGCCTGCTGGGCGATTGCGGTCGTGGCCATCCCCGCCACGCAAAGGCCCGCGATCACGCGGACGAGCTTCGATCTCATCTGTTCAGCCTCCTGGCTCGACCCACACCTCAACTCCACCCCGGATGGCCGCGAACCCTGACGGTCCGTCTGTTGCAGTTGCGCATCCGGATGATTGCCGACATACACACACTAACGCAGGTTTCGCCACAGGCGAAAGGGCGATTGGCAGAATTTTGCGCACATTCCGGAGGGACGACATGACGCAACCCGTACCGATGACCGAACTATGGCGCGGACCGCTGTTGGAGAGCCTTCATCTGGGCCATGCGGTGATCTGCGACGACAGCGGTCAGATCGTGCGCAGTTGGGGCGATCCGAATGCGGTGATCTATCCGCGGTCGTCGGCCAAGATGATCCAGGCGCTGCCGCTGGTCACCTCGGGCGCGGCGGCCAAATACGGGCTGGGCTCCGAGCACCTAGCACTGGCCTGCGCCTCGCACAATGGCGCGGCGATCCATACCGAGCGCGTGACCGCCTGGCTGGATCACTTGGGCCTGTCCGAGCCTGATCTGCGCTGCGGCCCGCAGGAGCCGGCCGACATGGCCGCGCGCGACGGCCTGATCCTGGCCGATGACACGCCCTGCCAGATCCACAACAACTGCTCGGGCAAGCATTGCGGGTTCCTGACCCTGGCCCGGCACATGGGGGCAGGCCCCGAATATATCGAGATCGACCACCCCGTGCAGCAGGCCTGCCTGTCGGCCTTCGAAGAGACCACGGGCGAGGACAGCCCCTGCTACGGGATCGACGGCTGCTCGGCGCCCAATTTCGCCACTTCGCTGGTGGGGTTGGCGCGGTCGATGGCGTGGTTTGCCTCGGCCGGCGACCGGTCGGACCGGGCCAGCGATGCGGCCCTGCAATTGACCCGGGCGATGGTCGCCCACCCCGAGCTGGTGGCCGGGGAAACCCGCGCCTGCACCGAACTGATGCGCGCGATGAACGGGCGTGCCGCGATCAAGACCGGGGCCGAGGCCGTATTTGTCGCGATCATCCCGGAAAAGAAGATGGGCGTGGCGTTGAAGATCACCGATGGCGCCACCCGCGCCAGCGAATGCGCGATCGCCGCCATTCTCGTCAGCCTCGGCGTGCTCGAAGCCGATCACCCGGCCACGCGCAAATTCATGAACGCCACGCAATACAGCCGCCGCGGGCTGGAATGCGGCGTGATCCGCCCCGCGCCGGGTTTCCCCGGGTAAGGGTCACATCTCGATCTCGTGGATCTCGGCCACCTCGACCGAGCCCGAGCCGTTGACCACCATGGGGCAGCCCTTGGCCATCTCGGTGGCGGCTTCGATGCTGTCGGCCTTGACCACGGTAAAGCCTGAGGCCGGGTTGGCCCCGCCATTGTCGGTCACGCCATCGGCGCTGACGGTATAAGATTGGCCCACCGGGTTGCCGGGGATTTCCAGCGCCGGCCCCATGTTCTGGAACCACGCGCCCCAGGCGGCCATGGCGGCTTCGATCTCGGCCGGGTCGGTCGGCGTGGTGCCACCGTGGTAGACAAACAGGTACTGAGGCATTTTCTGGTCTCCCTTTTGGTCAGACGGGGTTGGCAAGCCGGGCTTCCAGCTTGCGCAGCGACGAGGTCCAGCCGCTTTCATGATTGGCCGAGACCTCGTCATCGCCCAGATCGCAGTGATCGAGGATCAGGCGCGCCCCGGTGCCGGTCGGCTCGACCGTCAGCGTTACATGGCTCTCGGCGCCGCGTTGGTCCTGGTCGTCATGCCAGCCCCAGGTGAACCCGACCGAGTTCGGCGGGTCCACATGGGTCACATGCCCGGACACCTTGAACCGCTGCCCGTCGCCATTGACCATGACCGAATACCACGGACCAAGGCGCGAGAAATCCAGGTCGTGCTCCGGCACCTCGACCCCTTCAGGGCCCCACCACTGCAACAATCTGGTTCCGTCGCTGATCCAGACGAACAGGGTTTCGGCGCTGACCGGAAAGTCGCGCACCAGCTTCAGGTCGGCCATGAGGGGTCCTCCTGCAGAATGTCGCCCAGGCGGTCCAGGCTGGCCTCCCAGAACTTGCGTTTCGAGATGGTCCATTCGGCAATCGCCCGCAGCCCCTCGGGGCGGATCGAATAGATCCGCTGGGTGCCGTTGACGCGCTGGCTCACCAGCCCGGCCTGCCGCAAAACCTTCAGGTGCCGGGAAATGGCCGCGCCGGACATACCCTTGCCCCGGGCAAGGTCGCCTGCGGGCAGTTCGCCCTGATCCATCAGTTGTTCAACGATCGTGAATCGGGTCGGGTCGGACAGGGCCGAAAAGGCATAAAGCAGCGAGTTCATGCCCATTGCTTAACGCGAATGTTAAACAATGAAAACCCGAAACCGTCGGATCAGCCCTGCGCAAAATCCGATCGGGCATATCCCTGCAGATACAGCAGCGAGGTCAAGTCGCCATGGTTGATGCGCACGTCGCATTGCGCGGCGACCGAGGGTTTGGCGTGCAGGGCCACCCCCGTCCCGGCACGCTCCAGCATGCCCAGATCATTCGCCCCGTCGCCCACGGCGATCACCTCGGCCTCGGAAATACCCAGCCGGGCCGAAATCTGTTCCAGCGCCTCAACCTTGGCCTGACGGCCCAGGATCGGGCGCTGCACGTCACCTGTCAGCTTGCCGTCCGCCGCCAGCAGCGTGTTGGCGCGGTTCTCGTCAAAACCCAGCAGCTCGGCCACGCGGGCCGTGAACGCGGTGAACCCGCCCGAGACCAGCGCGGCATAGCCGCCATTGGCCCGCATCGTAGCAACCAGTTCTCGGCCGCCCGGCATCAGGGTGATGCGCTGGTTCAGCACCCGGTCGATCACCGACACGTCCAGCCCCTTCAGCAGGCCCACCCGCTCGGTCAGCGCGCCTTCGAAATCCAGTTCGCCATTCATGGCGCGGGCAGTGATGTCCTTGACCCGCTCGCCCACCCCGGCCTCGTCGGCCAGTTCGTCGATGCATTCCTGCTGGATCATCGTGCTGTCCATGTCGGCCAACAGCATCTTCTTGCGGCGGCCCTCGGCCGGCTGCACCGCCAGATCGACGCCTAGTTTCTGCAGGTCGGCCCAGACATCCCAGCGGTTTTCCGGAACCGCCGGCAGAGTAAATTCGGCCGCCTCGTCGGGGCTCAGCCACTGGATGTCGCCCCCACCCCAGGCATTGCGCAACGCGTCGATCAGCGCCCCGTCCAGCGACGGCGTCTTGGGGTTGGTCAACAGGGTGGCTACGTACATCTTGATCCTCCGGAAGCCTGCCCTGCGCATATCGCAGGCGCAGCATTTCCGCCAGAGGCCAATTCCGCGCCGCTACCCCAGAATGCCCGGCAGGCGCAGCCCGTGTTCGCGGGCGCAGTCCTTGGCGATGTCATAACCCGCATCCGCATGGCGCCACACGCCCGAGGCCGGGTCGTTCCACAACACCCGCTCCAGCCGCCGCGCGGCGTCCTCGGTGCCGTCGGCGCAGATCACCACGCCCGCGTGCTGGCTGAAGCCCATGCCAACCCCGCCGCCGTGATGCAGCGACACCCAGGTCGCGCCGCTGGCGGTGTTGATCAATGCGTTCAGCAGCGGCCAGTCCGACACGGCGTCGGACCCATCCAGCATCGCCTCGGTCTCGCGGTTTGGGCTGGCGACCGAGCCGCTGTCCAGGTGATCTCGGCCGATGACGACCGGTGCGCTCAGCTCTCCATTCGCGACCATCTCGTTGAAGGCCAGCCCGGCCCGGTGCCGGTCGCCCAGCCCGATCCAGCAGATCCGCGCGGGCAGACCCTGAAACGCGATCCGGTCACGGGCCATGTCCAGCCAGCGATGCAGATGCTCGTTCTCGGGGAACAGCTCTTTCATCTTGGCGTCGGTCTTGTAGATATCCTCGGGGTCGCCCGACAGCGCGCACCAGCGGAACGGGCCGATGCCACGGCAGAACAGCGGGCGGATATAGGCAGGGACGAATCCGGGAAAGGCAAAGGCGTTCTCCAGCCCCTCGTCCTGCGCCACCTGCCGGATGTTGTTGCCGTAATCCAGCGTCGGCACGCCCGCGTTCCAGAAATCGACCATCGCCGCGACATGCTGCTTCATCGAGGCGCGCGCGGCCTTTTCCACCGCTTTAGGGTCTGTTTCCCGCTTTTCGCGCCACTGCGCCAGAGTCCAGCCCAGCGGCAGATACCCGTTGATCGGGTCGTGGGCGCTGGTCTGGTCGGTCACGATGTTGGGGCGCATCCCGCCCGCGGCCATGCGGCGGTAAATCTCGGGGAAGATCTCGGCCGCATTTCCCAGCAGACCCACGGATTTCGCCTCGCCCGCCTTGGTCCAGCGGTCGATCATGGCGAGCGCCTCGTCCAGCGTTTCGGCCTTCTCATCCAGGTATTTGGTGCGCAGACGGAAATCGATGCTGTCGGGGTTGCATTCCACCGCCAGACAGCAGGCCCCGGCGAAGACTGCCGCCAGGGGCTGTGCCCCGCCCATGCCGCCCAGCCCACCGGTCAGGATCCATCGCCCGGTCAGGTCGCCGCCATAGTGCTGGCGCCCGGCCTCGGCGAAGGTTTCATAGGTGCCCTGAACGATGCCCTGCGTGCCGATATAGATCCACGACCCGGCCGTCATCTGGCCGTACATCATCAGGCCCTTCCGATCCAAATCGTTAAAGTGGTCCCAGGTCGCCCAATGCGGCACGAGGTTGGAATTGGCGATCAGAACCCGCGGCGCGTCCTTGTGCGTTCGGATGATCGCCACCGGCTTGCCGGACTGCACGATCAGGGTCTCGTCGGCCTCGAGATCCTTCAAACTGGCCACAATAGTGTCGAAATCTTTCCAGGTTCGCGCCGCACGGCCGATGCCGCCATAGACTACCAATTCGTGCGGGTTTTCGGCAACGTCGGGGTGGAGGTTGTTCATCAGCATCCTCAACGGGGCCTCGGTCAGCCAGCTTTTGGCATTCAGGTCCGGCCCGGTCGGTGGAAAGACGTCACGGGTGTTCTTGCGCGGGTCACTCATTTCGGGGCTCCTTTTTCGGCCAGTGCGCCCGACAAGGCCAAGGCGCGCAGGCGGTCAAGCATCTCTTGCAGGTGCGGGCGCAGGCGTTCAGCCCGGTCCGCGCGCCAGGTCCAGGGCGGGGTCTCGTCCATATAGGCGCGTTGGGCGATCTCCATCTGGATCACATGTATACCCTTGTCTGGGCGGCCATAGTGCCGGGTGGTCCAGCCGCCCTTGAATCGGCCGTTCAGCACCGCGGTACAGCCCGACGCCTGAGCCACGGCATCCACCGCCTGCGCGATCTCGGGTGCGCAGGTGGTGCCGTCATTGGTGCCCGTGTTGAACACCGGCAACTCTCCGTCGAATAGGAAGGGGATCAGGGACCGGATCGAGTGGCAGTCGAACAGGATCACCACGCCATGCCTGGCCCGCACCCGCTCCAATTCTTCCTGCAACGCGGCGTGATAGGGAGCGTGGAACTTTTCGCGCCTCTCCTCGATTTCATCTTCCGACGGTTCCTGTCCTTCCAGCCATATGGGTTGCCCGTCGAAATCGGTCAGCGGCACCAGGGTCGTCGTGTTCTGCCCCGGATAGAGCGACACGCCCGCCGGATCGCGATTGGCGTCGATCACATAGCGGTGCACGCGGGACTGAACCACCGTCGCATCGCTCAAGAGCCCTTGATAGAGCCTGTTTATGTGCCAATCCGTGTCGGCCAACGCCCGGCCGGTCTGGTTCAGGCGCGCATGGATCTCCTCGGGCACGAAGGTTCCGCCATGCGGTTGGCCCAGCACGATCGGGCTCTGCCCTTGCTGCACCTCGACCACGATCATGCCGTCACCTCCGGGAGCGGTACGCCCAGCGCCTCCAGGATCGCGCCGCTGGCCACAAGATCCTTGGCCTGTTCCAGTTCCGGGGCCAGGTACCGGTCATCGGCCAAAGGCGGGATGTCGGCGCGCAGCCGCGCAATCACCCGCTGCAAGGGCGCGCTGGTGACCAGCGGGGCGCGGAACTCGACGCCCTGAGCGGCGCAGAGCAGCTCGATCCCCAGAATGTGGTTGAGGTTTTCCACCATACGCGTCAAACGCCGCGCACCGTGGGCGGCCATCGAGACGTGATCTTCCTGGTTGGCCGAGGTGGGCGTGCTGTCGGTGACGCACGGGTTGGCCAGATGCTTGTTTTCGCTCATCAGCGCGGCGGTCGTGACCTCGGCGATCATGAAGCCCGAATTCAGACCCGGGTCGGGGGTCAGGAATGGCGGCAGGTCGAAGCTGAGAGTCGGATCCACCATCAAGGCGATCCGGCGCTGCGCGATGGCACCGATCTCGGACAAGGCCAGTGCGATCATGTCGGCGGCAAACCCCACCGGTTCAGCGTGAAAATTGCCGCCCGAGACGATCATGTCGGGATCGGACAGCACCAGCGGGTTGTCGGTGGCCGCGTTGGCCTCGGTCTGCAAGGTCGCGGCGGCCTGCCGGATTACGTCGATCGCGGCACCGGTGACCTGCGGCTGACAGCGGATGCAATACGGGTCCTGCACGCGACTGTCACCCTCGCGATGGCTTTCACGGATTTCCGACCCCTGCAACACGGCGCGCATGGCGCTGGCGGCCTCTATCTGGCCGCGATGACCGCGCAGAGCGTGAATCTCGGGTTGAAGCGGCGCAGTGGACCCCATGATGGCATCGGTCGAAACGGCCGAAACGACCAGCGCGTTTTGCGCCGCGCGCCAGCCTTCGAACAGGCCCGCCAAGGCGTAGGCTGTCGAAAACTGGGTGCCGTTGATGAAGGCCAAGCCCTCCTTCGGCCCCAGCTGAACAGGCTCTAACCCGGCTTTTTTCAAGGCTTGGGCGCCCGGCATGACCGTACCGTCCAGCTCGGCTTCGCCTTCGCCGATGACCACCGCCGTCATGTGGGCCAGCGGCGCCAGATCACCCGAGGCCCCCACCGAGCCCTGCGCCGGGATCACCGGGGTCACGCCACGGGCGAGCATCTGTTGCAGCAGGTCCACCAGCGCCCACCGCACGCCGGATGCGCCGCGCCCGAAGGACAACAGCTTGAGCGCCATCATCAGGCGCGCCAACCGCCGCGGCACCGCCGGGCCAACCCCGCAGCAATGGCTGAGGATCAGGTTGCGCTGCAGCGCCGAGGTGTCCTTGGCCGCGATCTTTAGGCTGGCCAGCTTGCCGAAACCGGTATTCACGCCATAGACGGGCTGGTCACCGGCGGCGGCCTCGGCGATGCGAGCGGCGGCGGCCTCGACAGCCGGGCGACAGCAATGATCCAGAACCACCGGCGTTTCGTTCCAGTAGATGTCCGCCAGTTGGGCCAGCGAGACCTGCCCCGGAACCAAGGTCAGAGCGCTCATGCCTACCCTCCGAAAATGCGTGCGTGCAGCGGGTTGAACCCGATCCGATAGGCCAGCTCGGCCGGGTGAGAGACGTCCCAAACGGCCAGATCCGCCCGCTGGCCCGGCGCAATCGTACCGGCATCGGCCAGCCCAAGCGCGCGGGCGGCATTGCGGGTGACCCCGGCCAGCGCCTCGACCGGGGTCATGCCAAACAGGGTGCAGCCCATGTTCATCGACAGCAGCAGCGACGTCAGCGGCGAGGACCCCGGATTGCAATCGGTGGCCAGGGCCATCGGCACCCCGGCCTTGCGGAACAGGTCGATCGGCGGGGCCTGCGTTTCCCGCAGTGTGTAGAACGCGCCGGGCAGCAGAACCGCAGTCGTTCCGGCCTCGGCCATGGCGTCCACCCCTGCGGCGTCCACATATTCGAGATGATCGGCCGACAGGGCGCCGTAGGACGCCGCCAGCCGGGCCCCGCCCAGATTCGACAATTGCTCGGCATGCAGCTTGACCGGCAGCCCCAGCTCACGCGCGGCGTCGAACACCCGCGCGATCTGAGCCGTATCGAAGGCGATTCCCTCGCAGAACCCGTCGACCGCGTCGACCAGCCCCTCGGCATGGGCCGCACGCAGGGTCGGGATGCAGACCGTGTCGATATAGGAATCCGCGCGCCCGGTGAATTCGGGCGGGATCGCATGCGCGCCCAGAAAGCTGGTCATTACCCGAACCGGGCGCAGCTGCGGGATCTGACGGGCCACGCGCAACATGCGTAGCTCCGCTTCTGGCTCCAGACCATAACCCGACTTGATCTCGATGCAGGTCACCCCTTCGGCGATCATGGCATCGACGCGGGGCAAGGCGGTGTCCAGCAACTCCTGCTGGCTGGCCGCGCGAGTGGCCGCCACCGTGGACAGGATACCGCCACCGGCCCGGGCGATATCGGCGTAAGAGGCACCGTTCAGACGCATCTCGAACTCGGCGGCGCGATTGCCGCCAAACACGACATGGGTGTGCGGGTCGATCAGGCCCGGCGTGATCAGGCGATCCCGGTAATCAATGACCGGGCCGGCCTGTCGCGCCAAGGGGTCCTGCCAAGATCCCACCCAGTCTATCCGGTCGCCGTTCAGCACGATGACGGCATCCTCGATCAGGCCATAGGGCGACGCGCCTTCGGCCATGGTCGCAACGTGCTGACAGCGGAGGACAGTTTTTTCGGCCATGGCGATTCTTTTGGACTCCCGTTGCAGTTGGATTTTTCGTATACGGGTAAAAATCTAAAGTCTACACAAATTGAACGCAGTATGATGATACACGCAAAAACCGCTTTGTTAGGCTCTAATTGGGTTCCGAACCTGCGGGTGGAAATCACCGAAGGGCGGATTGCCGGGCTGCAGGCCAACGTCCCGCCCGCGCCCGGTGATACATGCGTCGATCTCTTGCTGCCGGCCCTGTCGAACCTGCACAGCCACAGCTTTCAACGCGCCATGGCCGGGATGACCGAGACCCGGACCGCTGGCCGGGAAAGCTTCTGGAGCTGGCGGCAGCTGATGTACCGGTTTCTGGAGAACCTGACGCCTAGGCATATCGAGGCCATCGCCGCCCTGACCTTCCTTGAGATGCAGGAGGCCGGATATGCTGCGGTCGGCGAGTTCCACTATGTCCATCACCAACCCGGCGGCGCGCCCTATGCCGATCTGTCCGAACTGAGTCAGCGCATCTTTGCCGCCGCGCAGCAGACGGGGATCGGGCTGACCCATCTGCCGGTGCTCTATACCTTTGGCGGAGTCCGGCAAGAGGCTTTGACCGGCGGGCAAATGCGGTTCGGCAACGATCTGGTCCGCTATCTGGACCTGCTCGACGCGACCCGGGACCGGGCCCGACAGGCCCCGGCCGACACCGTTGTCGGCATCGCCCCGCATTCGCTGCGGGCCACCCGCCCCGGCGACCTTTGCGCCCTGATCGACAACGTCCCGGACGGCCCTGTTCACATCCACATCGCCGAGCAGGTGAAAGAGGTTCAGGACGTGCAGGCCGCTTTGGGCAGCCGTCCGGTGGAGTGGTTGCTGAACACCCTGCCGGTCGATGACCGCTGGTGCCTCGTCCACGCCACCCATATGACGCCCGGCGAAACCCGGGCCCTAGCACGGTCGGGCGCCGTGGCGGGGCTGTGCCCGATCACCGAGGCCAATCTGGGCGACGGTATTTTCGAAGGTCCGACCTTTGTTGGTGAGAACGGGAGGTTCGGGGTTGGATCAGACTCTAACATTCGGATTTCGCTGCCCGAGGAACTGCGGACCCTCGAATATTCGCAACGTCTGCGCGACCGCGCCCGGGCGGTTCTGGTGCGGGGCGAAGGCTCGGTCGGGCACGCCCTGTATACAGGTGCGGCCCAAGGCGGCGCGCAGGCGCTTGGGCGCGACGCCGGCGAAATCGCCCCAGGCAAGCTGGCCGATCTGGTGGCCATCGACCGCGCGCACCCGACCCTGTGCGCACTGCGAGACGACCAACTGCTGGACGGGCTGTGTTTCGCGGCCCCCGACGGGCTGGTAACCGATCTGTGGTCGGCCGGCCGCCACACGGTCCGCGCCGGGCGCCACGTCGCGCGCGACACGATCATCCCCGCCTATCGCCGGGCCATTGCCGATCTGCTGTCCCGAGTCTAATCAACTCCAACACCAAGCCGAGCGCCCTATGACCCAAAGCCCCGAGACCACCAGCTACAAGGACATCAAACAGACCGTGCTAGGCCGCATCCGTTCCGGCGAATGGCGGCCCGACACACTGCTGCCCAACGAAGAGGAACTGGCGGTCGAGTTTTCCTGCACCCGCACCACGGTGAACCGCGCGCTGCGCGAACTGGCCGAGGAGGGTTTCCTGGAACGCCGCCGCAAGGCGGGCACCCGCGTGTCCAGCGCCCCGCAGCGGCAGGCCCGCTTTACCATCCCGCTGGTACGCGACGAGGTCGAGGCCATGGGCGGCACCTATAGGTATGCACTGGTCTCAGCGCTGACTGAGACCGCGCCAGAATGGCTGGGGGCGCGGCTGGCGCTTACACCGGGGCAGCGCGTGGTGCATGTGCGCTGCATGCACTATTCCGGCAACACCCCCTTTCAGTTCGAGGACCGCTGGATCGTCATCGACAGCGTGCCGCAGGTCGAACAGGCCGATTTCTCCGCCATCGGCCCGAATGAATGGCTGGTGCAGACGGTCCCCTTCACCAATGTCGAACTGTCCTTTCTGGCCAGCCGGGCCGACGCCACGCTGGCCGGTTTTCTGGACGTGACCGAAGGCGAGCCGGTCTTTACCGCCGAACGCATCACATGGCTGCAGGGCGCACCTGTGACGCTGGCCAAGATGTATTTTGCCGCTGGCTATCGCATGACCACCCGGCTCTGATGCAAAAAGGCCCACAACAGGGTCTTTACCAGCGGCGCAATCCGATACAGGGTCCGGATCGGCAGCACCGCAATCAGGAGGACCCGAAATGGCCAACCCGCTTTATGATCGTCTGTTCGGCATCCATGCGGGCAAAGACACGCCGTTTCTGCATCTTCCGGACGGCCGTACGCTGACCCATGCCGCGTTTCTGGACATGGCGGCGCGGGTGGCCAATGCGCTGACGGGGCTGGGGCTGGAACCGGGCGACCGGGTGGCGGTTCAGGTCCACAAATCGCCCGAGGCGCTGGCGCTGTATGCGGCCTGCGTTCAAGCCGGGCTGATCTTTCTGCCGCTGAACACCGCCTATACCGGCGCCGAGCTGAGCTATTTCATCGATAACAGCGGCGCTGCGCTGGTGGTCTGCGATGCGGGTACGCTGTCCGAACTGGAGCCCATTGCCCACAGCCATGGCGCGCGGGTCGAAACGCTGAACGCCGACGGCTCGGGCAGCCTGATGCGGCGCGCGCTGGGGATGCTGCCGGCGTTTGAACCGGTGCGCCGCACTTCAAACGATCTGGCCGCGTTTCTCTATACCTCGGGCACTACCGGGCGGTCCAAGGGCGCCATGCTGACGCAGGCGAACCTGCTTTCGAACGCCGAAACGCTGGTGCAGGAGTGGCGCTTCACCGCGGATGACGTGTTGCTGCACGCGCTGCCGATCTTTCACACCCATGGCCTGTTCGTGGCCACCAATGTCATGCTGTCGGCCGGCGGGTCGATGATCTTTCTGCCGGGCTTCGATCTGGACGACATCCTGCGCCTGATGCCCAAGGCCACCTCGATGATGGGGGTGCCGACCTTCTATACTCGCCTCCTGAACGACGACCGATTCACCGGGGATCTGGCCCAACACATGCGGCTGTTCATTTCCGGCTCGGCGCCGTTGCTGGCCGAAACCCACACGCGGTTCGAGCAACGCACCGGCCACCGGATCCTGGAACGCTATGGCATGACCGAGACCAACATGAACACCTCGAACCCCTATGACGGCGAGCGCCGCGCCGGGACGGTGGGCTTTCCGCTGCCGGGGGTCGAGTTGAAGATCACCGACCCCGAAACGGGCGATCCGCTGCCGCAGGGCGAGATCGGCATGATCGAGGTGCGCGGCCCGAACGTGTTCAAGGGCTATTGGCAGATGCCCGAGAAAACCGCTGCCGAGCTGCGTGAGGACGGGTTCTTCATCACCGGTGATCTGGGCCGCATCGACGCTGACGGGTATGTGCATATCGTCGGGCGCGGCAAAGACCTGATCATCTCGGGCGGCTACAACATCTATCCCAAGGAAATCGAGCTGGTTCTGGATGAACAGCCCGGCGTGCTGGAAAGCGCAGTGATCGGCGTGCCGCACCCGGATTTCGGGGAAACCGTTCTGGGCATACTGGTGCCCGAGGCCGGCGCGGCACCGGATCTGGGTGCGATCATGGATGCGGTGAGCCAAAGCCTTGCCCGTTTCAAACATCCCCGCAAGCTGATCCTGCTGGACGAATTGCCCCGCAATACGATGGGCAAGGTGCAGAAAAACGTTCTGCGCGAGACCTACAAGGACATGTTCGCGGGCGGCTGATCAGGGGCGCAGCGGCACGCGCCCGGCTTCGGTCAGCAGCCAGCAGTCGCGCCCCCCGAACACGGCGACCCCCGGTTTGGCGGCCATAGCCCGCGCCGATGTCCAGGTTGATGCGGTTCCTGTAATGTGTGGGGTGGTCCACCACCGTGTGGCCATGCACGATCAGCTTGGGGTGCGGGGTCTGACGGGCGTGAAAGCTCTGACGGAGCCAAACCAGATCATCCTCGGCCTGCGCGCTCAGCGGCACGCCCGGCCGGATGCCGGCATGAACAAAAGCAAGCTCGGGGGTCTGGTGCTTCCGCACTAGGTCGCGCAGAAATGCCTTGTGCGCAGCCGGCACCGCCGCGTGAGCCGCGCGATGCACATTCTGCAGCCGGATGCGATCTTCGAATTCGACACCATAGCTGCGCAGGGTTTCGGTTCCGCCCAGCCGCGCGTGCAGCAAGTGGTAGCCGACCAGAAGATGCGGATCATGGCACAGCTCATCCTGCAGGAACCACGCGAACATCCGGTCATGGTTGCCCAGCAGCAAGACCCAGTTTCGCCCCGCGTCGCGCCCGGCAATCAGCCGGTCCAGCAGACCCCTGCTGTCGGGGCCCCGATCGACGTAGTCGCCCAGAAACACGATCCGCGCATCGCGTCCGCCATCCTGCTCGATCAGGGACAGGGCGCGGTCATGCCGATGTCTCCGTTCCGGGCCGGGTTGGATTTGCGGGCCTTTGCAACGACAACGCCTGCACCGGGCGGGTGCAGGCGTCAATCGCTTTCATCCGGGTCTTGCCGGATCAGATCACGTCGAACTCCAGCGGCTTGATCTGGGTGAACAGCCCGGTTTCAGCCAGCTTGGCGCGGGCTTCAGCCGGAACCGGCTCGTCAACATACAGCAGCGCGATCGCCTCGCCACCCGCCTGGGCGCGGCCCAAGGTAAAGTTGGCGATGTTCACGCCATGCTCGCCCATGGTCTTCCCCAGGGTGCCGATGATGCCCGGCACGTCCTCGTTGGTGGTGTAGAGCATGTGCGCGCCGACCTCGGCATCAATGTTGATGCCCTTGATCTGGATGAAGCGCGGCTTGCCGTCGCTGAACACGGTACCCCCGATCGAGCGTTCGCGCTTGTCGGTCACCACGGTCACTTTGATATAGCCCTCGAAGGCGCCCGACTTGTCCTGATTGGTGGTCGAGATCTTGATGCCACGCTCTTTGGCCACGACCGGGGCCGAGACCATGTTCACCTCGGGGTTCGAGCGCTTCATGATCCCCGCTACCACCGCGCAGTTCAGCGCCGCCAGGTTCATCTGCGCCGCCACGCCGTCATACAGGATGTTGATTGCCTTGATCGGCTCGTCGGTCATCTGGCCGATGAAGCTGCCCAGATGGCCGGCCAGCTTGATCCAAGGCCCCATGACCTTGGCCTCTTCGGCGGTGACGCTGGGCATGTTCAGCGCATTCTCGACCGCGCCGGTCAGCAGATAGTTCGAGATCTGCTCGGCCACCTGCAGCGCCACGTTTTCCTGCGCTTCGGTAGTCGCCGCGCCCAGATGCGGGGTGCAGACCACGTTGGGCAGGTCGAACAGCGGGTTTTCCTTGGCCGGCTCTTCGCTGAACACGTCGAAGGCTGCTCCCGCGACATGGCCGGATTTGATCAGTTCGGCCAGCGCCTCTTCGTCGACCAGACCGCCGCGGGCGCAGTTGATGATGCGCACGCCCTTCTTGGTCTTGGCCAGATTCTCGCGGCTGAGGATGTTGCGGGTCTGGTCGGTCAGCGGCACGTGCAGGGTGATGAAATCGGCCCGCGCCAGCAGCTCGTCCAGCTCGACCTTTTCCACGCCCATCTTGTCGGCCTTCTCCTGGCCCAGATAGGGGTCATAGGCGATGACCTTCATCTTCAGGCCATGCGCCCGGTCACAGACGATGCCGCCGATATTGCCGGCACCGATCACGCCCAGCGTCTTGTTGGTCAGCTCGACCCCCATGAATTTGGACTTTTCCCACTTGCCCGCATGGGTGCTGGCATTGGCCTCGGGGATTTGACGCGCCACGGCGAACATCATCGCGATGGCGTGCTCGGCGGTGGTGATCATGTTGCCGAACGGCGTGTTCATCACGATCACGCCCTTTTTCGAGGCGGCTTCCTTGTCGATATTGTCGGTGCCGATGCCGGCGCGGCCGATCACCTTCAGCTTGTCGGCCTTTTCCAGGATCTTCTCGGTGACCTTGGTGGCGGAGCGGATGGCCAGGCCGTCATAGTTGCCGATGATCTCGGCCAGCTTTTCCTTGTCCTTGCCCACGTCGGGCATGAAATCCACGTCGATGCCGCGGTCACGGAAGATCTGAACCGCGGTTTCGCTGAGCTTGTCGGATACGAGTACTTTGGGGGCCATGTGCGTGGTCCTTGAATGGAATGATAACTCCGGGCCGGACACGGCCCGGATCTTGTAAGGGAAAGGGGTCAGGCGGCTTCGGCCTGGGCTGCGATCTCGGCCTCGAACGCCCATTTCAGCCAGGGTAGCATTGCCTGGATGTCGGACGTCTCGACCGTGCCGCCGCACCAGATGCGCAGCCCGGCCGGCGCATCGCGGTACGCGCCGATGTCCAGCGCCACGTTCTCGGCCTCCAGCCGCTTGGCGACCGCCTTGGCAAAGTTTGCGCCGTCGCGAATGCGCGGATCGGTGAATTTCAGGCAGACGCTGGTGTTCGACCGGGTGGCCGGGTCCTCGGCCAGGTTGTCGATCCAGTCGTTCTGGTCGCAGAATTCGAAAATCGCCTGCGCATTGGCATCGGCGCGGGCGATCAGGCCCTGCAGCCCGCCGACCGAGCGGGCCCAGTCCAGCGCGAACAGGTAATCCTCGACCGCAAGCATCGACGGCGTGTTGATGGTTGCGCCGGTAAAGATGCCCTCGATCAGCTTGCCGCCCTTGGTCAGGCGGAAGATCTTCGGCAGCGGCCACGCAGGGGCATAGCTTTCCAACCGCTCGACCGCGCGGGGGCTGAGGATCAGCATGCCATGCGCGGCCTCGCCACCCAGAACTTTCTGCCAGCTGAAGGTGGTGACATCCAGCTTGTCCCAGGGCAGGTCCATCGCAAAAGCGGCGCTGGTGGCGTCGCATATGGTCAGGCCGGCGCGGTCATCGGAGATCCAGTCGCCATTCGGAACCCGCACGCCCGAGGTGGTCCCGTTCCAGGTAAAGACCACGTCATTGTTGAAATCGATGGTCGCCAGATCGACGATCTGCCCGTAATCGGCGGTTTTCACCTCGGCGTCGATCTTCAGCTGTTTGACCACGTCGGTGACCCAACCCGCGCCAAAGCTTTCCCAGGCCAGCATCTCGACCTTGCGTTCGCCCAGCAGCGACCAAAGCGCCATTTCCACCGCACCCGTATCCGAGGCCGGAACGATGCCGATACGATAGTCGGCCGGAATGCCCAGCACTTCGCGCGTGCCTTCGATCGCCGCTTTCAGCTTGTCCTTGCCGATGGCGGCGCGGTGCGACCGGCCCAGCGCGGCACCGGCCAGCTTGTTCAGCTCGAATGTGGGGGGTTTGGCGCAGGGGCCCGAGGAAAAACGCGGATTGGCCGGCCGCGCTGCCGGTCGTTCGATGGTCATTGGTGTTACCCTTCCAGATATACGCCCCTCGTTGGGGAGGGGTGTCCCGCGGCCAGACCTAGGGGGCCGCAGATGGACGGGCAAGCGGAAAAGACGCTTTGAATATCAAAAACGACATGGGCGGTGACGCCAAATCGGAACACAGGTTTCCGATCGGCGCATTTTGCACCCGCAGAAAGACCTCAGCGATCCAGCCAGATGGTTTCACCCGTGGCCAGAGATTGCTGTGCCGCCAGCCCCATGCGCACGGCCCACATGCCGTCGGTCAGGCTGACATCCGGGGCGTCGCGCTCACCGCGCACCAGCGCCAGAAAGCCCTGGTGCTGATAGAAGGTCGAGCCGTTGTGGTCGCCCGCCGCCAGCAGGCGCGGATCGACGGGAATGTCGCGGGCGATCGGACCTTTGGGGTCGCGCGGGCTGACGATGAGCTGCGGCACCGGCGGCTCGCCCAGATGTTCGGGCCAGAACCGGCCCGGCCCGGGGACCAGCGCCTCGATCTTGGCCTTGGGACCGACGACCGAGATTTCCTCCTGATACCGCGCGCCCTCGGCGAACATGCAAAGTTCCAGCATCGCCCGCGCACCCGAGGCGAAATCGACGATGACATAGCCGTGGTCGAGGATGTCAGGCGTTTCGCCGTCATAGGTTTCGTCCAGATGGTTCACGGCCTGACCGCCGCTGGCGCTGATGCGCACTGGGTCGGATTGCAGGATCAGGCGCATCAGGTCGAAGAAATGACAGCATTTCTCGACGAAGGTGCCGCCCGTGTTGCGGTTGAACCGGTTCCAGTTGCCGACCTTTTCCAGAAACGGAAAGCGGTGTTCGCGGATGCTCAGCATCTTGACCCCGCCGCTGGTGTCCTGCGCCTCGGCGATCAGGGCGGCGATGGGCGGCATATAGCGGTACTCCATCGCCACCCAGATCGGACAGGGATAGCTGCGCTCGATCTCGGCCAGACGGGCCGCATCATCGGGGTTGGTGAACAGCGGCTTCTCCACCAACAGCGGCAAGGGACGCGTTTCGGCGATCTGGGCGATCTGATCCACATGCAGATGGTTGGGGCTGGCGATGACGAGGCAGTCCAGCGCCGCGACCGCCAGCAGGTCCTGCACCGAAGCCATCATCCGGGCCCCCGGCACAATCGCCTGCGCGGCGCGCGCCATCTCGGGGTCGGGCTCGAAAATGGCGGCCACTTGCGTGCCCTCCAGCAGGGCGATGTTGTGCAGGTGTTCCTGCCCCATCATGCCACATCCGATCAGCCCGTAATTGATGGTCCGGGTCATGCGCGTTTCCTCGTCATTTCAGTCGTTGGACGTAAGTTGCCCGGTCCGGGTCGAACCAGGTTTTCGAAAACTCGACGGGTTCAGGCCGTTCCGACCAGCTGAACCGCTCGATGTAACCGACGGTCTCGCCCGCCGGCCGGGTGAAGTTCGCAGGGGTCCAGTCGGGCAGCCGCCCGACCGAAACCCGATCCTCGGCGCGGGTGATCCAGAACCCAAGCTGCTGCTGGTAATAGCGATAGAGCGAGTCCGACAGCAGCCGCCGGTCGATCAGACCGGCTGATTCGTCCAGCCAGATCTCCTCGACCGCGATGATTGTGTCATTCAGATAGCGCATCCGCCGCACGCGCGACCCGCGCCGCGAGGTGCCGAAATCGGGCAGGTCGGCGGGTTTGTCCAAGTGATCGACCGACAGGATGTCGGCGCGCGGCAGGCCGCCGCCCTCGGGCAGCTCCAGCCGGAACATGGCATAGACGCTGTTCTGGGTCCCGGTCTCACGCACATAGTTGCCCGAGCCCTGGATCCGCTCGAGCATCCCCTTTTTTTCCAGCTCGGCGAGCGATTTTCGCAGCGTTCCGACCGAGACGTTCAGCTGCGCCGCCATGTCCCGCTCGGGCGGCAGACGCTCGCCGTCGATCAGCCGGCCGGCGGCGATGTCGCGGATCAGCAGCTCGGCGATCTGCACATAGATCGGCAGGGCGTTGGGGTTTCTGGTGGATGGGGGCACGCGGGCGCTTCACTTGGTCGCAGAAAAAATTGATACACTATTGATCTACATCAATGTGGTTGCTACGCAAGAGAAAAGTTGAGCCCGGCAGGAGAGAGAATCAGATGACGATCGTCCCCATCACATCCCCCGATCTGGATGCGGCCGAGGTTTCGTGGTTCGCGGCGCTGTGCTCGGACGATTATCAGTTTCTCGGTGTGCCCGACGGCGATCTGCGCTCCAGCTGGGAACATTGCTCGGGCATCGTGAAAGAGGCCGAGGCGCAGGGCTTCCGCAACATCCTGTGCCCGTCCTCGTATCAGGTGGGGCAGGACACGCTGAGTTTCGTGGCCGGCTGCGCCCCGATCACAGAAAAGATCAACCTTTTGGCCGCCGTGCGCTGCGGCGAGATGCAGCCGATCATGCTGGCACGCACGATCGCGACGCTGGATCACATGCTGAAGGGGCGGCTGACGGTCAACATCATCTCGTCGGATTTTCCGGGCGAAAAGGCCGAGAGCAGCTATCGCTACCAGCGCTCGCGCGAGGTGGTCGAGATTTTGAAACAGGCCTGGACGCAGGATGAGATCAACTATCAGGGTCAGGTCTACAATTTCTCGGGCCTGACGACCGATCCGGCCAAACCCTATCAGATCGGCGGGCCGCTGCTGTATTTCGGGGGCTATTCGCCCGATGCGCTGAAGCTTTGCGGCCAGCATTGCGACGTCTATCTGATGTGGCCCGAAACCAAGGACCAGCTGGCCGAGCGGATGAAGGCCGTACACGCGGTGGCCGACGAATATGGCCGCACGCTGGACTATGGCCTGCGGGTACACATGATCGTGCGCGACACCGAGGCCGAGGCCAAGGAATATGCCGATTATATCGTGTCGAAACTGGATGACGAATACGGCCGCGCAATCCGCGAACGGGCGCTGGACGCCACCTCATTGGGTGTTTCGCATCAGGCCAGGAACCGCGAGCTGGCGGACAAATACGGCTATGTCGAGCCGGGCCTGTGGACGGGCGTCGGCCGGGCGCGGTCAGGCTGCGGCGCGGCGCTGGTGGGGTCGACAGACCAGGTGCTGTCGAAGATCGAAGAGTATCAGAAGATGGGCATCCGCGCCTTCATCTTCTCGGGCTATCCGCATATGGACGAGGCCCGCCATTTCGGCACCCGTGTGATGCCACATCTGAAAACCTGCTCCCTTCCCGAAGCCTATGGAAGGGTCCCTGCTGACACCCCGGCGACGCCGCTGGGCAACGGAGTTCGTCGTTGATGCAACGTATCAAGCTTTCTGACACCCTGGAGCTGAGCCGCCTCGTCTATGGCATGTGGCGGCTGGGCGATGACAGCGATACCTCGGCCGCGCATGTGGCGGCCAAGATCCACGCCTGTCTGGATCAGGGCATCACCAGTTTCGATCAGGCCGACATCTATGGCGACTATGGCGCCGAGGCGATTCTGGGCAGCGCCCTGCGCGCCAATCCCGGCCTGCGGGATCGGATGGAGATCGTCACCAAATGCGACATCGTCGCCCCCTGCGGGCGCTATGCGGATGCCAAGGTGAAATACTATGACACCTCGCGCGCGCACATCCTGAAATCGGTCGACACCTCGCTGCGGGAAATGGCGATCGACCATATCGACCTGCTGCTGATCCACCGCCCCGACCCGTTCATGGACCACCATGAAACCGGCGCTGCGCTGGATGAGGTCGTGGCTAGCGGCAAGGTCCGCGCGGTGGGCGTGTCGAATTTCCGCCCCTGGGACTGGCAGCTGCTGCAATCGGCCATGAAGACCCCGCTGGCGACCAACCAGATCGAGATTTCTCTGGGCGCGATCGCCCCGTTCACCAATGGCGATCTGGCGTTTCACCAGCAGCACGGCCACCCGGTGATGGCGTGGTCGCCGCTGGGCGGCGGAGCGCTGATGGCGGGCAATCCTCCGGTTGGCGTCGTCGCGGATGAGATCGGCGCGCAGTTCGGCGTCGACCGTGCCGCGGTGGCCGTGGCCTTCCTGCTGGCCCATCCGGCCGGCATCCTGCCGGTTCTGGGCACCAACAGCCTGGACCGCATCAAGCGCATCTCGGACGCCCTGAAAGTCAATCTGGATCGTGAAGCCTGGTTCCGCCTCTACGAGGCGGCGCTGGGGCATGAGGTACCATGATGAACGCATTTTCGAACGACATGGCGCGCACCTTCATTCCGCACAAGGACGACACCCGCACCCTGCGGGACGCTTTCGGCCGGTTCGCCACCGGCGTCACCGTCGTGACCTGCGACAGCCCCGACGGGCCGGTCTGCATCACGGCCAACAGCTTTTCCTCGCTGTCGCTGGACCCGCCTTTGGTGATGTGGGCCGGAGACCGGAATTCGCGCCGGTTCCCCTATTTCCGCGCGGCCCGGCATTTCAGCATTCACGTGCTGTCGGCCGACCAGGCCGAGCTGTGCTTTGGCTGCTCGAAAGACGCCTTTGCCCTGCGTGACATCGACCACGACCGCTGCGAAAACGGTACGCCGCTGCTGCGCGGATGCCTGGCGCGGTTCGAATGTGAACAACATGCGTATCACGATGCGGGCGATCACGTTATCGTGGTGGGCAAGGTCTTGCGGGCCAGCATGGCGGACGGAGACGCGCTGACCTTTTACGCCGGCAAGCTCGGCCAATTCGCGCACCAATAAGCGCGGGACACGGTCGCGGGCCAAACCCGCGGCCTGAACAGGGAGGATCCGCATGGGCGGATTGACATCGGTGCTTGCGCCGATTGCATTCGTGAACGAAACCGCGCTGCGTCTGGGCCGCGCGGTTGGCGTCGTTGCGATCGCCCTCATGGTGATCGCGATCCTGATTCAGGTGTTCTTCCGATACGTTCTGGGCAACGCCCTGCCCTGGCCCGACGAGGCGGCGCGGTTCTGCATGTTGTGGATGACCGGCCTGATGGCACCCACCGCCTTTCGGCGCGGCGGGTTCGTGGCCATCGACATGCTGGTCCGCTTTCTGCCCCGCGTACCCGGCCAGTTGCTGAACCTGTTTCTGCTGCTGCTCAGCCTGACGGTTCTGGTGGTCGCCGTGCGCATCGGCTGGTCCGAGGTCACGGGCTTTGGCGGGCGTTTCGCCACCGCCGCGCTGTACCTGCCCACCTCGTTTGGCTTTGACGAATGGTACCGGATCCCGCGCAGCTGGATGATGGCATCCCTTCTGGTGGGTGTGATCCTGCTGCTGTCGGTCAACATCGAACTGATCCTGCGCTCGATCATCACCATGCTTGGCGGCGGTGACCTGCTGCCCGAGATCCCCGAAGCCGCCGTGGGGGCCGAATAGATGCTGGTCTGGTTCCTGCCCGTCTTTCTGGTGTTTCTGCTGATCGGCCTGCCGGTCTTTTTCGCGCTGCTGGCCGCGCCCGGCCTGCTGCTGTGGCTGAACGGCCAGACCAACGACATCACACTGCTGTATCGCAACGTCTACAACGGGATGGACAGCTTTCCGTTGATGGCCATCCCCTTCTTCATGCTGGCCGGAGAGCTGATGAACCGCGGCGGCATCACCATCCGTCTGGTCGAGTTCAGCCAGGCCCTGATGGGGCACTTGCGCGGCGGGCTGGCGCATGTGAATGTGCTCAGCTCGATCCTGTTCGCGGGGCTGTCGGGCTCTGCGGTGGCCGACACCTCGGCGCTAGGATCGATGCTGATCCCGGCGATGGAGAAGCAGGGCTATACCCGCAAGTTTGCCGCAGCGATCACCGCAGCCAGTTCGGTCATCGGACCGATCATCCCGCCCTCGGGGATCATGATCATCTATGCCTATGTCATGGGCGAAAGCGTCGCGGCCCTGTTTCTGGCCGGCATCGTGCCGGGCGTCATGGTGGGCATCGGCCTGATGCTGATGATCAAGGTCATGGCGAACCGCTATGATTTCCCGGTGGCCAGCCGCAAATACACCTGGCCCGAGCGCGGTCAGGCCAGCCTCAAGGCGTTTTTCCCGCTGATGACGCCGGTGATCATCCTGGGCGGCATCCTGGGCGGCATCTTCACCCCGACCGAGGCCGCCGCCGTTGCCGTGGGTTATGCCTTCATCATCGGGTTTTTCGTGCTGCGCACGCTGACCTTGAAAGAGGTGCCCGAAGTCCTCAGCAATGCGGGCATGACCTCGGCCGTGGTGCTGCTGCTGGTGGGGGCGGCGATGGCGTTCAAGACCGTGGTCAGCCTCAGCCACGCGCCCGAGCAACTGGCCGCGCTGATCCTCGGACTGTCGGAAAACCCGCTGATCCTGCTGTTCCTGATCAACCTGCTGCTGTTCGTCGTGGGCATGTTCCTGGATGCAGGCCCGGCGATCATCATCTTGGGTCCGATCCTGGGCCCGATCTTCACCAGCCTGGGGGTCGACCCGATCCATTTCGCCATCATCATGAGCGTCAACCTGACCGTTGGCCTGGCCACGCCGCCCATGGGGCTGGTGCTGTTCGTGGCCGCCGCCGTGTCACGCGAACGGGTAGAAACCATCGCCAAGGCGATCCTGCCGTTCCTGGCCGTCGAAATCGCAGTGATCTTCCTGATCACCTATGTCCCCGCAATATCCATGACGATTCCGCGTTTGACGGGATTTGCAAACTAGACTGAGTACCACAGGGAGGAAACGCATGCTCAGAACATTCTTCAAAACCGCAGCACTGGCCACGTCGCTGGTGGCGGCCTCGGCGCTGGCGGCCTCGGCGGCCGACTACACGCTGCGCGCTACTGCCAACTCGAACGAAAACGACGAGGACTATGACGGCTTGGTCGTGTTCAAGAACTTCGTCGAGAACGCCTCGAACGGCGCGATCGAGGTCGAACTGTTCATCGGCACGCAGCTGTGCTCGAACGGCGCCGAATGCCTGCAGGGCGTGGCCGACGGCACCATCGACATCTACATCTCGACCTCGGGCGGGGCCTCGGGCATCTTCCCTTACGTGCAGGTTCTGGACCTGCCCTATCTGATGGCCGACGACCGCATCGCCGAGCGAGTACTGTCGGGTGATTTCACCCGCAAGATGCGCGAAATGGCGCTGGAAGATTCGGGCGGCGCGATCCGCCTGATGACCATCGGCAACACCGGCGGCTGGCGCAACTTCGCCAACACCAAGCGCCGCGTGACCCAGCCGTCCGACATGGACGGGCTGAAGATCCGCACCGTGGTCGCAGACCTGCCGCAGGAACTGGTCAAGGCCCTGGGCGCCTCGCCCACCCCTATCCCGTGGCCGGAACTGTTCACCAGCTTCCAGACCGGTGTGGTCGACGGCTCGAAGAACGGCATCACCGACATCATGGGCATGAAATTCCCCGATGCCGGCCTGCAATATGTCACGCTGGACGGGCACGCCTATATGGGCGCGCTGTGGTGGATGAACAACGCCAAGTTCCAGGAAATGCCGGAAGATCTGCGCCGTGTCGTCGTCGATGGGTTCTATGCGCTGCAGCAGGCCACCTTTGCATCGCCCAAGCGCAAGTCGATCCAGGCCTACGAGGATTTCGTGGCCGGTGGCGGCGACCTGTACGTGCCGACCCCCGAAGAAAAAGAGGCGTTCAAGCAGGCCGCGACCCCGGTCTATGACTGGTTCCAGCAGAACGTCGCGCGCGGGGACGAGATCTATGCCGCGCTGACCGCGGCCGTGGCCGAGGCCGAGGCCGAGATCAACGCGGAACGCGCCGCCGACCTGAACTGATACAGTTCGGGCCGGGATGACGCGTCATCCCGGCCCGCCCTTACCGAAAGGGGTACATCCACCCCTTGTAGTCATTGACCAGCACATGGGCCTTTTCGATCTGTTCGGGCGTCATCTTTTTGACCACCTCTTCCAGGCTGATCGCCGCATCGGGGTCGCCGCCGATGGCGCTGAGCGTATACCACATGTAGGCCCGCACCAGATCAGGCGCGGGCAGGCCCAGACCCAGCTCGTAATACCATCCGACACCCGATTGCGCGCCCGGATGCCCCTTCATCGAGGCACGCAGATACCATTCGAACGCGCGCTCGTAGTCCTGCTTAACCCCAAGGCCAAGGCCGTACATCACGCCGATCAGCTCCTCGGCCTCGGCGTTGCCCGACCGGGCCGCCGGCAGAAGCTGTTCGCGCGCGGCGGCAAACTTGCCCGCCTCCATCAGGTCGCGGGCCTGTTCCAGTTCGGCCCAAACGGGCGTGGCGGCAAGACAAAGGGCAAGCACAAGCTGGCGCATGGTGCGGTGGGTCTCCTGTTTTGCGGGGCGGCCTGGGCGCAGGACCTGCCCGCGCCACTGACCGATGACGACTTTCTGTTCTTTGATAGGGAACAGGCCGCGATCGGTCACCAGCTATTTTATGACCCGATCCTGTCGGGCAACCGCAACATCAGCTGCGCCCATTGCCACCACCCCGATTTCGGCACCTCCGACGGCCTGTCGCTGGGCATCGGCGAGGGCGGCGAGGGTCTTGGCCCCGACCGCACACCCGGCACCGGGGCGGACCGCATCCGCAAACGCATCCCGCGCAACGCGCCGGGCCTATGGAACTTGGGCGCGCGCGACATCCACACGATGTTCCATGACGGGCGGCTCAGCCTGTCGGACGTCTATGGCAACGGGTTCAACTCGCCCGCGCAGGAATGGCTGCCCGAAGGGCTGAACTCGCTGCTGGCCGCGCAGGCGCTGTTTCCGCTGACCGCTCAGTTCGAAATGGCCGGGAACGTGGCCGAGAACGAGGTCACCGGCGCCGTGCATGACCGGATCGACAAGGGCTGGCCGATTCTGGCCAAGCGGGTGCGGACCGACCCCAAATACGGCCCGGCGATGGTGGCCGCCTTTGACGACGTGGACAGCACCGAGGACATAACCATCACCCATGTCGCCAACGCTCTGGCCGCTTTCATGGCCATCGAATGGCGCAGCACCGACAGCCCGTTCGACCAGTACCTGGCCGGAGACGAGACCGCCCTGACCCCCGATCAGAAGGCCGGGATGCGGCTGTTCTACGGCAAGGCGCGGTGCGCCACCTGCCATTCGGGGCCGCTGCTGTCGGATCAGAAATTCCACGCGCTGGCCCTGCCGCCATTCGGCCCGGGCCGCACCCGGCAATGGGACGCCTATGCCCGCGACGTGGGCCGCATGGGCGAAAGCGACCGGCTGGAGGACGCCTACCGGTTCCGCACGCCCATGCTGCGCAACGTGGCGCTGACCGCACCCTATGGCCACAACGGCGCCTTTCCCGACCTCGAAGGGATCATCCGCCATCACCTGAACCCGGCAACCAGCCTGTCGCGCTGGACAACCGATCAGGCCGCGCTGCCCAAGGCGCCGTGGCTGGAACAGACCGATTTCATCGTCTGGCAGGACCGGTTCGAGATGGCGCGCCAACGCGCCAAGGTCGACATCACGCCAGTTGCTCTGAGCGACGATGAGATCGCGCAACTGGTGGTGTTCCTGCACGCCCTGACCGGGATGAGCGTGGACGCGCCGCCCTTTGGCGTGCCCGCGGACTTCAAGCCCTAGGAAAAACCCCCGCCGGATCGGGCGGGGGTTTCAGGTTTTTTTATTCGGCGGCTTCCTCGTACGCTTCCATGGGCGGGCATGTGCAGACGAGGTTCCGGTCTCCGTACGCGTTGTCGACGCGGTTGACGGGCGACCAGTATTTGTCGACGCCCATGGAACCCGGCGGGAAGCAGGCCTGTTCGCGGGTGTAGGGTCGGTCCCACTCGCCCACCAGGTCGCGCACCGTGTGGGGGGCGTTCTTCAGCGGGTTGTTCTCGGGGTCGATCTTGCCGTCGATCACATCCTGCGCCTCGGCGCGGATCGACAGCATGGCGTCGCAGAAGCGGTCCAGCTCGTCCTTGGGTTCCGATTCCGTCGGTTCGACCATCAGCGTGCCGGCCACCGGCCAGGACATGGTCGGCGCGTGGAAGCCGCTGTCGATCAGGCGCTTGGCCACGTCATCGACAGTGATGTTGCCGGCCTCGGCCAGGGGGCGGGTGTCGAGGATGCATTCATGCGCCACCCGGCCGGACTCGGAGGTGTAAAGGATCGGATAGGCCTCCTGCAGACGCGCGGCGATGTAGTTGGCGTTCAGGATCGCAACCTTGGTCGCCTGGGTCAGACCCGCGCCGCCCATCAGCAGCACATAGGCCCAGCTGACCGGCAGGATCGAGGGCGAGCCGAAGGGCGCCGCCGAGACCGGCCCCACGGCGGTGCCGTATTCCGGGTGGCCCGGCAGGTAGGGCTCCAGATGCGCCTTGACGCCGATCGGGCCCATGCCGGGGCCGCCCCCGCCATGCGGGATGCAGAAGGTCTTGTGCAGGTTCAGGTGGCTGACGTCGCCGCCGATGTCGCCGGGGCGCGACAGGCCCACCATGGCGTTCATGTTGGCCCCGTCGATATAGACCTGCCCGCCGTGGTCATGGGTGATCTGGCAGACCTCCTGCACGGTTTCCTCGAACACGCCGTGGGTCGAAGGATAGGTGATCATGCAGGCTGCCAGGTTGTCCGAGTGCTTCTCGGCCTTCTCGCGGAAGTCGGTCAGATCGATGTTGCCCTTCGCGTCCGCCTTCACCGGCACCACCTGCCAGCCGACCATCTGTGCCGAGGCCGGGTTGGTGCCATGCGCCGAGGTCGGGATCAGGCAGACATTGCGATGCCCCTGCCCGTTGGCGATGTGATAGTTGCGGATCGTCAGCAGGCCCGCATATTCGCCCTGCGCGCCCGAATTGGGCTGCTGGCTGATCGCGTCATAGCCGGTGATCTGGCACAGCTTGTCGTTCAGATCGGCGATCATCTCGTGATAGCCCTGCGCCTGATCTTCCGGAACGAACGGGTGCATATTGGCGAACTCGGGCCAAGTGACCGGGATCATCTCGATCGTCGCGTTCAGCTTCATGGTGCAGCTGCCCAGCGGGATCATCGCCCGGTCCAGCGCCAGGTCGCGGTCGGCCAGACGGCGCATGTAGCGGGTCATCTCGGCCTCGGCCCGGTTCTTGTGAAAGATCGGGTGGGTCAGGTAGGGCGTCTCGCGCAGCGCATAGTCCGGCAGGCGGTACTGCTTGTTCGAGCTGTCGTCCTTCTTGTCGATGCCAAAGGCACCCCAGACGGCCTCGATCGTCTCGGACCGGGTCTGTTCGTCGAGGCTGATGCCGACGCGGGTCTCGCCAACCTTACGGAGGTTGACGCCGCGCGCCACGGCCGCCTCCATGACGGTCTTCTGCAGCGGGCCGACCTCGACGGTGATGGTGTCGAAGAACACCTCGGGTTCGACCTTGAAGCCGTGCTCTTCCAGCCCGGCCGCGAGGCGCGAGGTCTTGCGGTGTACCGACTGCGCGATCGCCTTGATTCCGTCGGGGCCGTGGTACACGGCATACATCGAGGCGATCACCGCCAGCAGCGCCTGCGCGGTGCAGACGTTCGAATTGGCCTTCTCGCGGCGGATGTGCTGTTCGCGGGTCTGCAGCGCCAGGCGATAGGCCTTGTTGCCGCGGCTATCGATGCTGACGCCGATGATCCGGCCCGGCATCGCGCGCTTGAGTTTGTCGGTGGTGGCCATGTAGGCGGCGTGCGGGCCGCCATAGCCCATCGGCACGCCGAAGCGCTGGGTCGAGCCCACGGCGATATCGGCGCCCATTTCGCCCGGGGATTTCAGCAGCGCCAGCGACAGGATGTCGGCGGCGACGATGGCGATCGCGTTGTGTTCATGCAGCGCCGCAATCTCCTTGGTGAAGTCGCGCACGTGGCCATAGGTGCCCGGATACTGGAAGATCGCGCCAAAGACCGCGCCGGGATCCAGTTCGTCGGGATCGGCTACCTTGACGTCGATGCCCAGGGGCTCGGCCCGGGTCTTGATCACCGCGATGGTCTGCGGGTGGCAGTTGCGGTCAACGAAGAAGGCCGCGTTGTTGGCCTTGGACCGGCCGCCGCGCTTGGCCATCGCCATCGCCTCGGCCGCTGCGGTCGCCTCGTCCAACAGCGAGGCGTTGGCCACGTCCAGCCCGGTCAGGTCGCTGACCATGGTCTGGAAGTTCAACAGCGCCTCGAGCCGGCCCTGGCTGATCTCGGGCTGATAGGGCGTATAAGCGGTGTACCAGGCCGGGTTTTCCAGGATGTTGCGCAGGATCGGCGCAGGCGTGGTGGTGCCGTAATAGCCCTGACCGATCAGCGAGGTCAGAACCTTGTTCTTACCCGCCACTTTTTTCATGTGATAGAGCGCGTCGCGTTCCGTCATCGCCGGACCCCAGTCCAGCGGGTCTTTCTGCCGGATCGCCGGGGGGACGGTGGCATCGATCAGGTCGTCCAGCGTCTTGAAGCCGATTACCTTGAGCATGTCGCGCATCTCGGTCGGGCTGGGACCGATATGGCGGCGATTGGCAAAGTCATAGGCTTCGTAGTCGGTCAGTTTGAAGGCCATTGCAGCGCTCCCATGGATAGGTCAGGCCCGGCGGAGACTGCGGGAGCCTCCGACGGGGATATTTCTTGCCAGATGAAGGGCGGAGCCCAAATTCGGCGGTATATGAAAAACGATGGAGCCCCATGCCGGGACTCCGGTCGGGTTTACCCGATGAACGTCTTGTAGGCGGCCTCGTCCATCAGATCTTCCAGCTGCGCGGCATCGGTGATCTTGATCTTGTAGATCCACGCTTCGCCCTCGGGATCCTCGTTCAGCGCGCCCGGGTTGTCGGCCAGCGCTTCGTTCACCTCGAGGATCTCGCCATCGACCGGGGCATAGATCTCGGAGGCCGCCTTGACGGATTCGATCACCCCGATCTCGCCGTCCTTCTCGAACTCTTCACCCACCTCCTGCTGCTCGACGAAGACCACCTCGCCCAGCTGCTCGGCCGCGTGCTTGGTGATGCCCAGCGTGGCCGTGTCGCCCTCGACCGTCAGCCATTCATGTTCTTCGGAATAATAGGTTGCCATGATGTCTCTCTCCTGACTTCAACGCTTGTAATTCTGTTTGACGAAGGGCAGCGCCACGATCCGCGCCGGCTGCGCCTTGCCCCGGATGATCAGGCTCACCTGTTCGCCCGGCTCGGAGTGGCCAGCGGCGACATAGCCCATCGCAACCGGACCGCCGACCGTCGGGCCGAACCCGCCCGAGGTGATCTGACCGATCGTGTTGCCCTGAAGATCCTGCACCTCGGCCCCCTGTCGCGCCGGGGCGCGGCCGTCGGGCTTGATCCCAACCAGCTTGCGCGTGGGGCCGGCGGCCAGCTCTTTCTGGATGCGTGCCGCGCCGGGAAAGCCGCCCTCTTCCTTGCGCCGCTTCTGGATCGCCCAGGCCAGGTTGGCCTCGATCGGCGAGGTGCTCTGGTCGATGTCATTGCCGTAAAGGCACAGCCCCGCCTCCAGCCGCAGGCTGTCGCGCGCGCCCAGGCCCGCCGGCTCGCAATCCTCATGCGCCAGCAGGGCGCGGGTGATCTCGATCGCCTTGTCCTCGGGGATCGAGATCTCGTAGCCGTCCTCGCCCGTGTAGCCCAGCCGCGAGATCCGGCATTCGACGCCGTTGATCGGGGCCACGGTGGTTTCCATGAACTTCAGATCGCGGGCGGCCGGGCACAGTGCGCCCACCACGTCCTCGGCTTTCGGGCCCTGAACCGCCACCAGCGCGCGGTCGAAGATCTCGATCACCTCGACCCCGTCCAGATGCGCGCGCATGTGCGGAATGTCCTGATCGCGCAGCGCCGCGTTCACCACCACGAAGAAATGATCGCCCGCGTTCGACACGATCAGGTCGTCCATGATCCCGCCGTCTTCGTTGGTGAAGAACCCATAGCGCGCCTTGCCTTCGGGCAGTGTCGCAAAAGCCTGCGGGCACAATGCCTCGAGCTTCTCGCCCACATTCTCACCCCGCAGGATCACCTGGCCCATGTGGCTCACGTCAAACAGCGCCGCCTTCTCGCGGCATTGCTTGTGCTCGCCCATGATCCCCAAAGGATACTGAACAGGCATCTCCCAGCCTGCAAAGTCAACCAGCTTGCCACCCAGTTCGACATGAAGAGCGTGCAGCGGCGTGCGGCGGAGCGTGTCTGTCATTTCAATGACCTTTCCTTGGATAAGACCGCAGGGGCTGTGTCACACCGGAAGGGAAGGCGGTCTCGACTCGACCCCATCCTAGCCCAATAACCGCGACGCATGACCCCCATTCCTGCGGGTGAGACCGGATCAGCGGTGGCGTCAATCGGGTGGCGGTCATTGCGGCCCAAATCGCGATGCAAGACAAGAGGTATACGGCCGCATACGGCAGCCAATGTTCCTATAGGAAACTTTTTTCCGTTAAGCAACACGCGAATTGATCCGGGCCGCCTGTGTCGTGATCGCGAGATTTACGGCCCTGCCGGTCGAACGCCTCTGGCCCCTTGCGGAAACCTGCCCTAAGACTTCGCAGCAAGAGGGACGCACATGTCATACATCACATTGGTTCGCCACGGACAGGCCAACACCGCCGCGCGCGATGAGGTCAACTACGACAAGCTCAGCCCGCTGGGCCATCAGCAGGCACGGTGGCTGGGTGCCTATCTGCAAGACACGCGGGCGCATTACCCGCGCGTGTTCTGCGGCACCTTGACCCGCCACCTGGAAACGGCGGCCAGCATGGGCTTGCCGGATCCGGTCCGTGACCCGCGCCTGAACGAAATCGAGTATTTCACCCTAGCCAAACTGTTCGAGGAACAGCACGGCGTAGCGATCCCGACCGACCGCGAGGGCTTTGTCCGGCACCTGCCGCAGACCTTCGAGGCCTGGGCGCGGGGCGATATCAAAGATGCGCCGGAAACCTTCGAACAGTTCGAAACCCGCGTCTCGAACGCCCTGCGAGAGATTCACGCCGGGGACGGGCCGGCCATCGTGGTGACCTCGGGCGGGTTGATCTCGATGGTGGTGCGGCAGGCGATGGGGCTGGACATTCCGGCGATGGCGCGGGTGGCCCTTGCCATCATGAACACGTCGTTGCATCGTCTGCACCCGATCGGGGCCGATCTGAGCCCCGTTCTGTTCAACGCGGTCCCGCATCTGGAAGCGCCCGACCGGCAGTTCGCCCAGACGCATCTGTAACCGCCCAACCCGACGGAGCCGCCGATGCAGCTGTACTATGCGCCCAACACCATATCGGTTGCGACCGCCATCACCTTGGAAGAGGCAGCGCTGGACTATCAGCCGGTCCGACTGGATTTCGCTTCGGGCGAGCAGACGACGGCGGCCTACAGGCAGATCAACCCCAAGGGGCGCGTGCCCGCGCTGGTGGTCGAGGGCGGCATTCTGACCGAGACCGGCGCCCTGCTGGAATTCATTGCCGCCAAGGCCCCCGAGGCCGGGCTTGTCCCCGACGACCCGCTGCAGGCGGCGCGGATGCGTGAGGTGATGTATTACCTGGCCTCGACCATGCATGTGAACCATGCGCACAAGATGCGTGGACACCGCTGGGCCGACAGGAATTCCAGCTGGAAGGACATGGCGGCCAAGGTGGCCCAGACCATGACCGCATCCTGCAAGTATGTCGAGACGAACGGCCTGCGCGGCCCGTTCGTGCTGGGCGAAAGGTTCAGCCTTGCCGACCCGTATCTTTACGTGGTGTGCAGCTGGCTCGAGGGGGATGGGGTCGATGTTTCGGCCTTTCCCAAGATCGTCGCGTTTCGCGACGCGATGGAGGCACGCGCATCCGTCAGGGCGGTTCGAGCCGCCGGGATGCTGGGATAACAGGAAGAACAGATGACACATCTCTGGGTCCGGGCCGAACAGCGCCCGAACGAGGAACGGGTGGGGCTGACGCCCGAGGGTGCGGCGCAACTGATCGACGCCGGCATCCGCGTGACGGTCGAGGAAAGCCATGTCCGCGCCATCCCGATCGACGGCTACCGCGCGGCGGGCTGCGAGATTGCGCCGGAAAACTCCTGGCCGGAGGCGCCGCTGGATGCGATCATCTTCGGCCTCAAGGAATTGCCCGAGGACGGCACGCCCCTGCCGCATCGCCACATCATGTTCGGTCATGCCTTCAAGGGCCAGCATTCGGGCCGAAAGCTGCTGGAGCGGTTCAAGGCCGGCGACGGCACGCTGTATGACCTGGAATACCTGGTAAACGAGACCGGGCGGCGCGTCGCGGCCTTCGGCTATTGGGCCGGGTATGCCGGCGCGGCGGTGACGCTCAAGACCTGGGCGGCGCAGCAGCGCGGCGAGATCTGCGGCCTCGTCGGCGCCTATCCCGGCAAGGATGCGCTGAACGCCGAACTTTTGGCCGAGTTGGACGCCACCGGCGCGCCCCGCCCCCGCGCCATCGTGATCGGCGCGCTGGGAAGGGTCGGCACCGGCGCGTCCGACCTGTGCGAGGCAATGGGGGTAGAGGTGACGAAATGGGACATGGCGGAAACCGCCCATGGCGGGCCGTTCCCCGAAATCCTCGAACACGACATCTTCCTCAACTGCATCTTCGCGCGCCCCGGAACCCCGGTCTTCGTCCCGCGCGAGGCGCTGAATGCCCCGCGTCAGCTGACCGCCATCGGCGACGTGGCCTGCGACCCCGACAGCGACTACAACCCGGTCCCGGTCTATGACCGCGCCACCGCTTGGGAAGAACCCGCCCTGCGCGTGGCCACCGACCCGGTGCTGGACGTGATGGCCATAGACAACCTGCCCTCGATGCTGCCGGTCGAAAGCTCGCAGGACTACGCCGCGCAGCTTCTGCCCTCGCTGCTTGCGCTGACCGACATCGACAGCGGGGTCTGGGGCCGGGCCAAGGCGACATTCGAAACTCACATGAAGGGAATCTGAGCCATGACGATTCATTGGTGCGGCACCGGCCTGTCGGCCATTCCCGGCCTGCGACGCCTGATCGAGGCCGGCCACAAAGTGACCGTCTGGAACCGGACCGTCGAAAAGGCCCGCGCCGAGGTCGGCGACCTGACCGACGACATCCGGGCCTTCGACATCGACGCCTTGGGCGCGGTGCTGGGAAAAGGTGACGTGATCGTCTCGATGCTGCCGGGCGACTGGCACGTACCGCTGGCGGAACTGGCGATCGAGAAGAGCGCGCATTTTGTCTCGTCCTCCTACATCGCGCCCGAAATGCGCACGCTGGACGACAAGGCTCGCGAGGCCGGCGTCGCGCTGGTCAATGAGGTCGGGCTGGATCCGGGCATCGACCACCTGATGGCCCATGCGCTGGTCGACGACTACCGCGCCTCCGACGCCTTCGACCCGGAAAACCACCTCAGCTTCATTTCCTATTGCGGCGGCATCCCCAAGAACCCGAACCCGTTCCGCTACAAGTTCAGCTGGTCGCCCCTGGGCGTGCTCAAGGCGCTGCGCTCGCCCTCGCGGTCGATCCGCGATTATGCCCCGCTGGACGTGGCCCGGCCCTGGATCGCGATCAGCACCTATGTCGCGCCGCTGCCCACGCCCGAAAGTTTCGAGGTCTATCCGAACCGCGACTCGATCCCCTTCATGCAGCAGTACCATTTCGAGGAGCACTGGCCGGTCAAGGAATTCGTCCGCGGCACCCTTCGGCTGAACGGCTGGTCGGATGCGTGGTCGGACGTGTTCCGCGAAATCGAAACGCTGGAAGGCCCCGAGGGCGAAGCGCGGCTCAAGGAAATGTCCGACCAGTTCTGGGCCGAGAACGCCTATGAAGAGGGCGAGCCCGACCGCGTTGTGCTCTGCGTCGGCCTGAAGGCCGAGAAGGACGGCAGGCCGGTCTGGCACAAGACCTATGTGATGGACGCCTGGGGCGACGCGCGCGGCAGCGCCATGGCCCGCCTCGTCTCAATCCCGGTCTCGCTTGCGGTCGAGGCGGTGCTGAACCGCGCCATCCCCGCTGGAGTCCACGCCGCCCCCAGCGACCCGAAACTGGTCCAGGCCTGGATGGCCGAGGTCGACAAGCTAGCGCAGCACCTGCAGGAGGTCGACCACCTGGCCTGAACCAACCAAAAAGCCATTCCGGACGCACCGGAATGGCTTTTTTTCCGGCTGGACAAGACTGTCCGATCGTCGCCTCGGGCGTCAGATGTAGCGCTCGATCGTTTCCTCAAGATCGCTGCGGTTGATCCCCAACTCGGACAGATGATGATCGCTCAACGTATTCAAATGCTGAGCGGCACTTACGATATCGCCCTTGATCGCGTGAATGCGCATGGCTCTGTCAAACAATAACAAAGCGCTGGCGGTCGGCTCATGTCGGCTGGTCGGTATGACGCGGTCAAACATTTTCCCTTCCTCCCCGGATGGTTGCATGGGCTGGGCGTCAGTCAGCGCGACTGCCGATATGGTGCGTTGCGATAAACGCTCTGGTATGCGCGGCGATTGATCTCCGTTCGATCGACACCGATGTCCTTCAGCCGATCATGGCTGAGCCGCTCGAGATCGCGCACGGTTTTTGCCAGGATACGGCGGCGGGATCGTTCAACTCTGGCATCCGTGTATTTGGCGAATATGCCCCTAATCAGGCTGGATTGAAGCTTTTCTGTTCGTGCGGTTGCCATTGTCGTGTCCTCCCGAAAACTGAGCTGCGATGCAGCACTGACACTAGATAAAGGAGGCCTACGTTAACGGTTCCGGACCGACCCATTAAGCCGAGTTAATCCTTTGCCGAAACGAAAGGTGAAGCGTGTCATTGGCCTGCTGGCAAAGTCGCGCGCAGGGCAAAAGCCGTGGCGGGATCGGTTTCCGGATCAAACAGCAGCTTGCGCAATCGAGGCACCAGCGTCTCGTCGCCCCAATCGCGGACAGCAAATGCAATACGCGCCGCGTTTTCGGTGTCTGTTTCCAAAACTTCGGCAAAGATTGCTATGATGGCCGCGCGATGTGCTGGCAACGCGTTGCCAGCATCGACGAGGGCGCGAACCAATGCTCGTGCGTCTTCACTGGCCGCTACAGGAGAACGAAGCGACTGTGCGATCGCGACAAGCGCGACTGCGCCATCCACCTCGATTGCCGCAAGCGCCCAATCCCGCAGGTTGAGACCACCGGTTTCCAACGCGCCCGGATAGACGGACCTTACAGCAGCCAAGGCCGCGTCGTCGGATTGCAAACCCAGCATACGAATGGAGGCAGGTGCATAGGCAATTCGGTTCAGATTGCGCAGGTCATGCAACAGCTGCCGGGTAGAAGCGCTGTCGCGATGCCCGCGCACGATATCGTAAGGTGCGCGGTGCAATTCAATCAGGGCGGTATTGCGCAACAGGCGATCATCATCCTGAAGAAAACCTGCAAAAAATGCGACCCGCTCAGCCGAGGCGGATCCACCAATGCTCCAGCCCGGCCCCTGTGCAAGTACCAACGCCACAAAGTCTTTCCGCGCGGGCGTCATCAAGAAGCCTTTGGTCCAGCCATGCACCAAAGCGCGCCCGGCCCGGTCACGACTGTCGGGGCCGTACATCATCAATACCGAACGATCCGGATCTGCTCGCACCGCCGCCCGCGTCACGCTATCGACCAAAAATGGGATTTCGGGCAAACCCGCCAAGTCTTTGCTGTTGCCCTTCAACACCTCGACGGGCACGTATCGGAACGGGTTGTCTGTTGTCGGTGCGGCCAGAACCACGAATTGCGCCATCATCAAACGGTCGGCCAGCGAATGCTCGGGCAGCGTCACGCATACCGTGCAAGCCCGCGCCGGGCTGTTCAGAACGAATAAGGCGCACAGCAATGCCAGAACTTGCAACAGAGTCGCTTGAATCGAAATGTGCCGCCTCTCCACCACGCCGCCTCATCAAAAACCAGGGACCTAGCTCACCATACCAAATGCGCGTGTCCGTGGCGACAGCGGTTCACATCAGATCGTTTTCCACATCCTCGGCCGAGATTCCAAGTGCGTCCAATCCATTTTCCAGGTGGTCAGACATATGCGGCGTACCGATCAGATAGTCGGCGCAGGGGGTCGAGGCCTCGGCCCGCGCGGTTGCGATCGCCTCGGCCAGGTCCTCGGGGAAAAAGCTTTCGCGACCGATCCACATGATCGCGACCAGCTCGGCCTGCTCGTCCTCGCTCATCCGGTCGATGAAGGCGCGCAGTTCGCCTTCGGCCCGGTGCAGTTCGCGCCCCATCAGGGCAACCTGAGCCACTTTTCTGGGCGAGATTTCCAGCATCGGTGTCAACTCCTCTGTCCGCGTTTGCCCCCCATCTGAACCATCCGCACCGGGCGTCGTCCTTGATCTTGCGCAAATTGCGCCGGTCACTCGTGCGACCGCGACACGGGGTCGGCCGGCACCGGCGCGGTGCGGAACGGCAGGAAGGGCGCTTTCCTGACCCACAGCCTGAGCGCCTGCCAGTGGATCAGAAAGACCGCACGCCGGGCCCCGAATGGCCGCCGCAGCAACGACCACAGGATCGCTCGGTTGGTGAGCGCCCGGCGCGGGCCGGTAAGCGTGGCGATCAGTCCGCCCCCGTCGCGCCCATAGTCGATCCAAACGCCAACCCGGTCGGGCCGGAAATCGAAACGGAAGGTATATGTCCCCTCGATCTTCTGGAACGGGGACACATGCATGAGCTTCTCTGCACGGATGCGATCCGATGGCCCGATCGGTGCAAATCCGGGCTTGTGGCAGACATAGCTGTGGCGCGTGCCGTGGGTATTCGTGACCTCGGCCACGACTGCATAGGGTTGGTCCGCATCATCGAGGCAGAACCAGAAACTGACCGGGTTGAACACATGGCCGAAGACTCTGGGTTGCGTCAGCAGGGCGATCCGGGCGGGCTGCGGAATGTCCATTTCCTTAAGGCGCGCGCGTAGCCAGACGGCCCCACTGCCCCGCCCTGGCAGGCCACCGTGGTCGCGGATGCGCCAATTGGTGATGTTGGCGCGGTCCACCGAGAAAAGAAGCGGCGTCCGCGGCCGGACTTCGGGATCGAGCAGAATATAGTCGACTGAATAGCGAAAGGCGTTCTCGATCGCACCTTTCCTGCCGTGATAGGTGTGGGCGGGGACGAATTCGATCGAAGTCATGAACTGGTGCCGTCTTCAACTGCTTGAGGCCGCACGGTTTTTCGTGCGGCTTTCATTTTGTGTACGAAAATTATCCGTTTTCGGATCAAAAATCTCGTTTCCTGTGATCCAGCTTGGGCCAAGCGTCGTAATGCGGTTATGTTTACCGAGATCGACACCGTTGATTTGGACAGTGCCGCGGCAGAAACCGCAGCGCGGCGCCCCAGCAGCGGTAGCAAACGAACCAAAGGAAGTTCGGTGAACGGAACACAAACGAATGGCGCAGCGCGGTGCCCGTGGATCGACCACGTGAAGCGTATCCGCGAGGCGCAGGATCAGACGGCCTTTGCCGAGCTGTTCCAGCACTTTGCCCCTCGGGTCAAGGCGTTCCTGATCCGTTCGGGGTCCGACGCCGGTTTGGCCGAGGAGTGCGCGCAGGAGGTCATGGCGACGCTGTGGCACAAGGCCCATCTGTTCGACCCGACGCGGGCGACGGTATCCACCTGGGTCTTCACGATTGCGCGGAACAAACGCATCGACGCCCTGCGCAAGCAGCGGCGTCCCGAACCGGAAGAACTGACCTGGGGCCCCGAGGCGGAGCCCGAACAGGCTGACGTGGTTGCGTTGCAGCAGGAAACGGCGCAGTTGCGCACGGCCCTGCGCGAGCTGCCCGAGGCACAAAGGGAACTGATCGTGAAAGCCTATTTCGGCGACCTGAGCCACCGCGAGATTGCCGCGCAGACGGGTTTGCCTCTGGGTACGATCAAATCGAGAATACGACTGGCGCTGGATCGCCTGCGCCACGCGATGAACTGAGATGACAAAGATGAGCAACGCGATCAAACACCACCTGACAGACGATCTGCTGATGGCCTATGCCGCGGGCGCCTTGCCCGAGGCATTTGACCTGATGGTCGCCACGCACATCTCGCTGTGCGACCACTGCCGCGCGCGCGCCGAAAGCTACGAGGCCGTCGGCGGGCATCTGCTGGAAGATCAAGACGACACGGTGGCGATGAGCCAGGGTTCACTGGCGGCAACCATGGCGCTGATCGCGCAGAGCGCGCCCGCGTCGACACCCAAGCGCCAGGCCTGCAGTGTTCTGCCCGCCCCGTTGCAGGATTACGTTGGCGGCGATGTGCACAGCATCCGTTGGAAACCGATTGGCATGGGCGTCAAGCAGGCCATACTTCCGACCAGCAACGAAGCATCCGCACGCTTGCTGTTCATCCCGGCCGGTGCTGCGGTACCCGATCACGGCCACAAAGGCATGGAGCTGACCATGGTTTTGCAAGGCGCGTTTTCCGACGAGGTGGACCATTTCGCCCGCGGTGACGTCGAGATCGCAGACGAGGACTTAGAACACACGCCCGTGGCCGACATGTCCGAGGATTGCATCTGCCTGGCGGTGACCGACGCTCCGCTGAAGTTCAACAGCCTGATCCCACGTTTGGTGCAGCCCTTCCTGCGAATCTGAACGGTCCCTCGGTTGTGCTAGGCTTGGAGCCGGGAATCACCGGGAGGATATGCAGAATGTTGAAACAAGCTCTGGCAGCCCTGTTCATTGCCGTTGTGGCCTTGCCCGCCTTGGCCCAAAGAAAAGCCGAAGTGAAATTCCAGCCCGGAAATTTCGGCTCCATGGTCAGCGGCACCATCACGGGTGATGAATATTTCGACTACGTACTGGGTGCGAAGGGCGGGCAGGAACTGTTTGCCGAGCTTCAGGTCAGCGACACCAACGGCAACGGCGTGATCTATTTCAACATCCTGCCGCCGGGCAGCGACGGGGTCGCGATCTACAATGGCTCGGTCAACGGCAATACCGCCCGGATCAACCTGCCCGAGGACGGAGACTATACCATCCGCGTCTACCTGATGGGCAATGACCGGGACACCGGCAAGACCGTGGGCTACAATCTAGACCTGTCAATCCAGTAGGCCTCAGCCCTCGGACTTGCCCAGCGGCACCACGTTGGCGCGGTCCTCGGGGGCCAGTTCCTCGAAATCGAAATTGTCCAGCCGCTGCGCCCGGCGACCGGCTTTTTCGGCACTGATCTTGATTTCCGAGATATCCTTGGCCGCCTGACCGAAATGCCGGTCGAGATTGGCCACCCGGTCGCCCAGACGCTCGACATCCTTGTGCAGCATACCCAGTTCCTTACGGATCGCGCCCGCCTGTTCGCGCATCCGCGCGTCCTTGAGGATGGCGCGCATCGTGTTCAGCGTGGCCATGCAGGTGGTGGGCGAGACGATCCAGACCCGTTTCGAGAAACTCTCCTGCACCAGTTCGGGGAACTTGGCGTGCAGTTCGGCATAGACCGCCTCGGAGGGCAGGAACATCAGCGCCCCGTCGGCGGTTTCACCGTCCAAAATGTACTTGGTCGAGATGTCTGTGATGTGCTTGCGCACCGTGCTGCGGAACATCTGCACCGCCGCCTTCAACTCCATGTCACTGCCCGCGCCCACCAGCGCCTCATAGGCTTCCAGCGGGAACTTGCTGTCGATCACGATGGGCCCCGGCGGGTTGGGCAGGCGGATCAAACAGTCGGCGCGTTTGCCGTTCGACAGGGTCGCCTGCAGCACATAGCTGTCCGAGGGCAGCGCCTTGGACACGATGTCGTTCAACTGGATCTCGCCGAAGGCGCCGCGGGTCTGCTTGTTCGACAGGATGTCCTGCAGCGACAGCACGTCGCCCGACAGCTTGGTGATATTGTCCTGCGCCTTGTCGATGGCGGCCAGACGCTCTTGCAGCTGGGTCAGCGAGGTCGCGGTCTGTTTCGAGGTGCCGTGCAGGGTTTCCTTCATCCGCTCCTGCATTTCGGCCAGCGCGCGGGCGGATTTCATGGCGTTGTCGGCCAGCCGGTCGTTCATGTGCTGCTGCACCGCCGACAGGCGTGCCTCGACCGTCTGGATCACCTGCACCTGCGCATTGGCCTGAGTGTCCGAGACATGCTGCAACCCGCCGCGCAGTTGCTCCTGCCCCTGCCCCAACTGCTGCACATGCTGGCCCAGATAGGCCAGCTGCTGCGCCAGTGGCTCGGCCATCCGGGCCGAGCGGTTGGCCGCGCGCAGGGCCAGGAACAGCAGGACGAGGATCAGCAGAACCACCCCCGCCCCGATCAGGGCGGCCATCACCATGGGGTCTTCCAGCGAGTATCGGGTGCCTGCAATCTCGATCATCTCAACCTGCGTGTTCTCGTTTTGTTTCTTCTTTTCTATCGCCGACCGGCGGCCGGATCAACTGCGGCCGAACAACCGTTCGATATCGCCCAGCTTCAGTTCCACGTAAGTCGGCCGCCCGTGGTTGCACTGGCCCGAATGGGGCGTGGCCTCCATCTCGCGCAACAGGGCGTTCATCTCTTCGGCGCGCATCCGGCGGCCCGAACGGACCGAGCCATGGCAGGCCACGCGGCTGAGGATCGCCTCGATCCGCGCCTGCACCGTCTGGCTTTCGCCCTGATCGGCCAACTCGTCCAGAATATCCAGGATCATCGCCCGCGCGTTGACCTCGCCCAGAATGGCCGGGGTCTCGCGCACCGCCACCGCGCCGCCGCCGAAGGGTTCGATGGTCAGGCCCAGGCGCGACAGGTCATCGGCCACCGCGAGCAGGCGGGCGCAGTCGCCCTCGGAAAGTTCGACGATCTCGGGGATCAGCAGCGCCTGCGCGGCCACGCCGTTCTCAGCCATCTGTTTCTTCAGTTTCTCATAGACCAGCCGTTCATGCGCGGCGTGTTGGTCCACGATCACCATACCGTCGGCGGTCTGGGCGATGATGTAGTTTTCATGCACCTGCCCGCGCGCGGCCCCCAGGGGCAGATGTTCGGGTGGCGTCTGGTCGGGCTGTGCAGAGGCGGGTTCGGCCACGGGCTCGACCACGCTACCGCTGTAGGCTTTGGCCAGATCGGCAAATCCGGGCGCCTGCGCCTGATAGGCCACCGACCGCGCCGCAGGCGACGGCCGGTCCATCTGATAGACCCGCGCGGGCGCCGCCGGGGCCGGCTCGGGCCGCATCGCGCCCAGCGTCGCGTTGGCCACGGTGGTCGAGGCGCGGTGCCCCGCCTCGGCCAGCGCGTGACGCAGGCTGGAGACGATCAGCCCGCGCGCCACACCGGGATCGCGGAACCGCACCTCGGATTTCGCGGGGTGCACGTTTACGTCGACCAGCGTAGGATCGCAGTCCAGAAACAGCGCCGCCGCCGGGTGCCGGTCGCGGCTGAGGAAATTGAAATAGGCTGCCCGCAGCGCCCCGGTCAGCATCTTGTCGCGCACCGGTCGGCCGTTGACGAACAGGAACTGCGCCACGGCGGCCCCGCGCGAATAGGTGGGCAACGCGGCATATCCGTACAGCCGGATCCCCTCGCGGGTAGCGTCTATCTGCAAGGCATTCTCGGCAAACTCGCGCCCCAGAATTCGGGCCAGCCGGGCGTGCAGCGCGTCGAACAGGTCTCCGTTCTCGCGGTCGGCGCGAAACACCACGCGCCCCTCGCCCCCGCCCGAGACATCGCGCAGGGTGAAGGTGATGGAGGGTTCCGCCATGGCCAGCCGCTTGACCGTGTCCGAGATCGCCTGCGCTTCGGCCCGGTCGGTGCGCATGAATTTCAGCCGCGCGGGCGTGGCATAGAACAGGTCGCGCAGCTCGACTACGGTGCCCGCGCGCAGGGCGGCAGGCTTGACGCCTTCCATCTTGCCACCGGCCACGCGGATCTGGGCCGCCTCGGCCCCCGGCGCGCGGCTGGTGATGGTCAGACGCCCCACCGCCCCCAGCGAGGGCAGCGCCTCGCCCCGGAACCCGAAGGTGTGGATGTTGAGCAGGTCCGACCCGTCGATCTTGGAGGTCGCGTGGCGCGACAGGGCCAGCGGCAGATCCTCGGGCGCGATGCCGCACCCGTCGTCGGTGACGCGAATCAAGGTCTTGCCGCCATCGGCGATGTCGATGCCGATCCGGGTCGCTCCGGCGTCGATCGCGTTTTCCACCAGTTCCTTGACGGCCGAGGCCGGGCGTTCGACCACTTCACCGGCGGCGATGCGGTTGATCGCGGCTTCGTCGAGTTGCCGGATTACGGGGCGATTTTCGCTGATATTGGGGTTTGCCTGCGCCATACCGCTAGACCTAGCACAATCGCACGCGATTCTGCCACAGGTTTGGACAGGTTCAGGAGAGGGGGTCGGATCGTCCGGGCCATCGAAACCGGCAAGCTCGACAGGTTGCCTGTATCATCGCGACTGCCCGAACGACCCGAGGTGAGTGGTGGTCGTGCATTTTGCAATGGCCGGCGGTGTAGCACGATACGGCAGACAAAGCGCCCCCGGATTTTCGCCCCGCCCGGTCTCGGCAAAGTTTGGCCGAAGCAGCGCAATTCCCAGTGGCGAAAACCTGCGGAGTCAACCGGTGCCCGGCGCTCCCGCCCGCCCGCGGCACGGCCCGCAAGCGGCGGCCAGGGCCAGGATGACGCCCGAGACCGTGGCGATCATGCCGGCGGCACTGACCGCATCGGCCCAGCCCAGCCACAGCGGCCCATAGCCCGCCAGAACATAGCCGATCACGGCCGACAGCACCGCGAACAGGACGCTCCAGCCGATCTGGGCCTCGAGCCGGTTGGTCATCATCCGGGCAGCGGCGGGCGGGCAGATGAACATCGCGATCACGATGATCGAGCCCACCGCGTCGAACGCAGCCACCGCTGAGATCGCCGCGACCAGCACCAACGCAAGGCCGAGCGCGCCGGTGCGGATGCCGATCGTGCGGGCGAACCCTTCGTCGAAGGTCGAAATCTTGAGCGGCCGCCAGAACAGTCGGATGAACAGGCTGACGGCCAGCAGCGTGACCGCGATCCGCGGCAGTTCCGGTGGCAATCCGGCCAGCGCCACCGGATCCAGAACCGAGGCCCAGCCCGTCGCGTCCAGCCAGATCAGGCTTTCGAGGTTGCCATAAAGCGCGTGTTCCACGTCCAGATGCACGCTCGAGGTGTCGGTCTGTTCCAGCAGCAACACCCCGGCGGCGAACATGGTGGTGAACACCACGCCCATCGCCGCGCCCGGCTCGATCCGGCCCAGCCGCCGGATGGCCTCGATCAGGATCACCGCCACTGCGGCCGCGCCTGCCGCGCCCAGCATCATCGGCCAGGTCGAGATCACCCCGGTCAGCAGAAACGCCACCACGATGCCCGGCAGCACCACATGGCTGATCGCATCGCCGATCAGGGCCTGCCGGCGCAGCAGCAGGAAATTGCCCGGCAGCGCACAGGCCACCGCCGCGCAAATGCCGATCAGCAGTGGCGTCAAGGACAGTGAAACGAATTCTTCACCGCTCATGTGCGCACCTCATGCGGGGGGCCGATTCGGCGGTCGATCTCGTCGATCTGATCGCGGGTCAGGACGGTTTCGATTTCGCGCAGGCCGTCATATTGCGCCGCTGCGGCTTCGTGCGTCTGATCCGCGCGCACGAGGCCCCAGCGCCTTTCGTCGCGCAACGCCTTGGCCGCCCGCGCCCGACCCGCATCGGTGGCCACGCCGTCGGCCCGCATCAGCCCGGACCGGCGCAACAGACGCCGGGTATAGGGTTCATAGACTTCCTGCCCCTGCGCCAAAGCCAAAAGGCCCTGCCGGATATGAACGCGGCGCTGAAACCGCCGGTGACGCACCACCGCGGCCAAGACGCCGCGCACCGGCGCCAGCAACAGCGATAGCGCAAAAAGCGCAAAGCTGATCAGCACGATGATCGGGCCGGTCGGAAGGTTCGGGGCCGAGGCGGATACGGCCGCGCCCAGATACCCCGCCAGCCCCCCGGCGAGCCCCGACAGCAGCACCACCCGATCCGCCCGGTCCGACCAGAACCGCGCCGTAACCGGCGGGATGATCAGAAGGGCCACGACCAGGATCAGGCCGACGATCTTCAAGCCGATCACCGTGACCGCCATCACCAGGCCCATCATCGCCAGGTCAACGCGATGCACCGGCACCCCCGCGGCTGCTGCGTATTCGGCGTCGAAGGCCACCATCAGCATCGGGCGACGCAGGATCATGACCAGCAGCACGGTCGCCGCCCCGCCCACCGCGATGATCAGCGCGTCGGCAAACAGCATCCCCGCGGTCGAGCCCAGCAGGAACCCCTCAAGCCCCGCCTGACGGCCAACGCCCATCGTCTGGATCACCGTCAGCAACACCACGCCGAACCCGAAGAACACCGACAGAACGGCCCCGATCGCCGCATCCTCGGCCAACCGGGTGCGCCGGGTCAGGCCGTTGATGCACAACAGCCCCACCCAGGCCGACAGCGCCGAGCCCGCCAGCAGGCCGGGCAGGTTGCGCCCCTCGCCGCCCAGCGCCACCATGACCATGAAGGCGATGCAGACGCCCGGCAAGGTCGCATGGCTGATCGCATCGCTGACCAGCGCCCGTTTGCGCAGAAACAGGAAGGTACCGGTCACCCCGGCGGCAAACCCCAGAAGCGTCGCCCCGATGGCGACCAAAGTGGCGTTGTACCCCAGTTGCAGGGTCAGCGCGTCCCACAGCATGGCCTAGCCCAGCGCCCCGGCGATCTGGTCGATCTGCGCCGTGGCCAGACGCCCGCCATAGGTCGCCTGCAGGGTCTCGGCGGTAAAGGCCTCGGCCACGGGGCCTTCGGCGATCTTGCGCGTGTTGATCAAGAACACATGGTCGAAATAATCGGTGACGGTGGCCAGATCATGATGCACGGCGACAACCGTCTTGCCGGCCTGTTTCAACCCCTTCAGAACGCTGATGATGGCCTTTTCGGTGGCGGCATCGACGCCGGCAAAGGGTTCGTCCAGCAGGTACAGGTCGGCCTCCTGCGCCAGCGCGCGCGCCAGAAAGACACGCTGCTGCTGACCGCCCGACAACTGGCCGATTTGCCGGTCGGCGAATTCATGCATCCCGACCCGATGCAGACAGTCCATCGCGCGGGCCATGTGCCGCATGCGCACCCGGCCCAGCAGGCCCAGCTCGCGCGACATGCCCATCAGGACCACGTCGATCACGCGGGTGGGGAAATCCCAATCGACGCTGGCGCGCTGCGGCACATAGGCGATGCGGGCGCGCTGTTTCTCAAGCGGCCTGCCAAAGACGGTGACCTGCCCGGATACCGGCCGGACGATGCCCAGCGCGGCCTTCAGCAGGGTGGACTTGCCCGCGCCGTTCGGGCCGATGATCGCGGTCATCGACCCCGGTTGAACGGTGATGTCCACGGAAAACACGGCCGGTTTCTGGTTGTAGGACACGGTCAGCCCGCGAATGGCCAGCGGGCTGGCCTGAACCGACGGATCGGTCGGGCGGGTGCCCTGTTTCGCGGCAAGCTCAACCATGTCAGGACCCCGCCGCCAGCTTGCCGTCCATGCCGCGCGCGGGCACATCGGCGCCCAGCCCGCGGGCGATGACGGTGAAGTTGTGATCGAGCATGCCGACATAGGTGCCCTCGTAGGTGCCCGGCGCGCCCATCGCGTCCGAGAACAGCTCGCCGCCCACGGCAACGGTGTGCCCCTTGGCCGCCGCCCCCTCGATCAGCGCCCGAACCGACCGGTCGGACACCGAGCTTTCGACGAACACCGCCGACACCTGCCGTTCGACCAGCATGTCGACCAGTTCTCCGATCCGGTTGAGCCCGGCCTCGGACTGGGTGGAAATGCCCTGAATGCCGGTCACCTCGAACCCGTATTCCGCGCCGAAATAGCCAAAGGCGTCATGGGCGGTGACCAGCACCCGCTTGTCCGCGGGGATCTGCGCCAGAACCTGTTGGCCATAGGCATGCAGGCGGTTGATCCGGTCCAGAAACGCCTGGGTGTTCGCGGCGAACAGGTCGGCAGCCTCGGGGCGCGCCTCGGTCAGGGCCTGCTGCACCTCGATCACGACGTCGCGCCACAGGACCGGGCTCATCCACAGATGCGGGTCGTACTTGTCGGCATAATCGTAATGAGCGCGCAGTTTCGACTTGTCGACCCCCTCGGCCACGGCCACCACCGGGCGCTTGCGGCCGAGATCGTGAAAGAAATCTTCCATCTGCGCCTCGAGATACAGGCCGTGCCACAGAACCAGGTCGGCGCGGGTCATGGCGACGATGTCGCTGCGGGTCTGACGATAGGCATGGGGGTCCACGCCGGGGCCCATCAACGATTTCACCTCGACCTGGTCGCCCCCGATCTGACGCACCGCGTCGGCGATCATGCCGGTCGTGGCCACCACCTTCAGCGGCGCCCCGGCCAATCCGGCAACCGGAAGCGCGGCAGCAACGGCAAGCGCGGCAAGAAACTGACGGCGAATCATTTTTGACCTCGGGTTGGGTTCATGTTGACCCCAAATATGAGAACCATTCGCAACTAAGTCAATGCAATTGCGAATTACTCGCAAGAAAACGCCTATTTTGTCCATTTGGTCAAAAACCTGATCCCCGCAGCACGCGACACCTTTCCTTCGCCGGCCTGCCGTGCGATTTTGGCGCAAACCTCCCAAAGGACGTGACAATGGATACGCAGAGCTCAGAAAGCCCCGTGCGCACCGCGCATCTGCCGCAAGTGACCGAGCCCCGAAACCCCGGCATGGAACTGGACCTGGACTGGGTCCGCGCCGTGCAGGCCAACACCTCGGCCATCGAGCGCCGCGCCGCGACCCTGCCTGGGCGCCGGTCGGTCAAGAAAGAATACCAAGCCGCCTGGCTGCTGAAGGCGATCACCATGATCGACCTGACCACCCTTTCGGGCGATGACACCGAGGGCCGCGTTCGCCGCCTATGCGCCAAGGCCCGCCAGCCCGTGTCACCCGCCCTGCTGAGGGCGCTGGACATGCCGCCGATCACCACCGGCGCGGTCTGTGTCTATCACGACATGATTGAAACGGCGGTGGATGCGCTGACAGGCACCGGCATTCCGGTCGCGGCCGTGTCCACCGGCTTTCCGGCGGGTCTGTCGCCCTTTCACCTGCGCGTGGCCGAGATCGAGGAAAGCGTGAAGGCCGGGGCCGAGGAGATCGACATCGTGATCTCGCGCCGCCATGTGCTGCAGGGCGACTGGCAGGCGCTGTATGACGAGATGAAGGCGTTCCGCGCAGCCTGCGGCGAGGCGCATGTCAAAGCGATCCTCGCCACCGGCGAGCTGGGCAGCCTGCGCAACGTGGCGCGCGCCTCGCTGGTCTGCATGATGGCGGGGGCAGATTTCATCAAGACCTCGACCGGCAAGGAAAGCGTCAACGCCACCCTGCCCGTGTCGCTAGTGATGATCCGCGCGATCCGTGACTACTATGACCGCACCGGATATCGCGTGGGCTACAAGCCCGCGGGCGGGATTTCCAAGGCCAAGGACGCGCTGGTCTACCTGTCGCTGATCAAGGACGAGCTGGGCGGCCGCTGGCTGCAACCCGACCTGTTCCGCTTTGGCGCCTCGTCCCTGCTGGGCGATATCGAGCGGCAGTTGGAACATTTCGTCACCGGGGCATACTCGGCCGGTTACCGGCACCCGATGGGCTGAGGACAGGAACAATGACAGTCAAAGAGATTTTCGAGACCATGGAATACGGACCCGCCCCGGAAAGTGCCGCCGAGGCCCTGGCATGGCTGGTCGATCAGGGCGACAAGTTCGGCCATTTCATCGACGGCGCCTTCACCAAGCCCGGCCAAGGGTTTGAAAGCCGCAACCCGGCCACGGGCGAGGTTCTGGCGACCCTAACCCAAGCCACCCGGGCCGATGTGGACGCCGCCGTGGCCGCCGCGCGAAAGGCGCAACCCAAATGGGAAAAGCTGGGCGGCCCGGCCCGCGCCCGCTACCTCTATGCCATCGCGCGGCTGATCCAGAAACACGCCCGCCTGTTCGCAGTGCTCGAGACGCTGGACAACGGCAAGCCGATCCGGGAATCGCGCGACATCGACATTCCGCTGGTACAGCGGCATTTCTACTATCACGCAGGCATGGCCCAGCTGATGGAAGCCGAGCTGCCCGACGCGCAGGCGCTGGGGGTCTGCGGCCAGATCATTCCGTGGAACTTCCCGCTGCTGATGCTGGCGTGGAAGGTGGCCCCGGCGCTGGCCATGGGCAACACGGTTGTTCTGAAGCCGGCCGAATACACCTCGCTGACGGCGCTGCTGTTTGCTGATATCTGCATGCAGGCCGGTCTGCCCAAGGGCGTGGTCAACATCGTCACCGGCGACGGCACGGTGGGCGAGATGATCGTAAAGGCGGACGTGGACAAGATCGCCTTTACCGGCTCGACCGAAGTGGGCCGCCGCATCCGCGAAGCCACCGCCGGGTCGGGCAAGTCCCTGACGCTCGAGCTGGGCGGCAAGTCGCCCTATATCGTCTTTGACGATGCCGACATCGATTCAGCCATCGAAGGTCTGGTCGATGCGATCTGGTTCAACCAGGGCCAGGTCTGTTGCGCGGGCTCGCGCCTGCTGGTGCAGGAGGGCATTGCCGACCGCTTCTACACCAAGCTGCGCGCCCGCATGGACAAGCTGCGCATCGGCAACCCGCTGGACAAATGCATCGACGTGGGCGCGGTGGTGGACCCGGTACAGCTGCAGACCATCAAGTCGATGGTCGAGGGCAACGCGGTGGGCCAGGTTTACCAACCCGCCTGCGAGTTGCCGTCGAATGGCTGCTACTACCCGCCGACGCTGATCACCGGACTCGAGACCTCGGACCCGCTGATGCAGGAGGAGATATTCGGCCCGGTTCTGGTCTCATCGACCTTCCGCACCCCGGCCGAGGCGGTCGAACTGGCCAACAACACCCGTTACGGGCTGGCCGCAACGGTCTGGACCGAGAACGTCAACCTTGCGCTGGACATCGCGCCCAAGCTGGTCGCGGGCGTGGTCTGGGTCAATGCCACCAACCTGTTCGACGCGGCCGCGGGCTTTGGCGGCGTGCGCGAAAGCGGCTTTGGCCGTGAAGGCGGCTGGGAAGGGCTGAACGCCTATACCAAGCCCAAGGGTAAAACCAAGCCGCTGGCCAAGATCGAACCTATCGTGGGCGAAGGTGGCCCGGTCGATCCGATCGACCGCACCGCCAAACTGTATGTCGGCGGCAAGCAGGCGCGGCCCGATGGCGGCTATTCCCGCGCGGTCTGGGGCAAGGCGGGGCTGTTGGGCCATGTAGGTCTGGCCAACCGCAAGGACGTGCGCAACGCGGTCGAGGCCGCGGCGGGGGCGGCGGGCTGGTCGAAAACCACCGGCCATCTACGGGCGCAGATCCTGTATTACATCGGCGAGAACCTCTCGGCCCGCGCCGAGGAGTTCGCGCATCGCATCGACGCGATGACCGGCCGCAAGGACGGTGCGAAAGAGGTCGACGCCGCAATCCAGCGCCTGTTCACCGCCGCCGCCTGGGCCGACAAATATGACGGCCAGGTGCATGGCGTTCCGATCCGCGGCGTGGCGATTGCGATGAAGGAACCGGTTGGCGTGATCGGCGCGCTTTGCGCTGACGAGGCGCCGCTGCTGGGTCTGGTCTCGGCCATGGCCCCGGCGATCGCGATGGGCAACCGGGTGGTTCTGGTGGCGTCCGAGCCCTATCCGCTGGCGGCCACCGATTTCTATCAGGTGCTGGACACCTCGGACGTGCCCGCCGGCGTGGTGAACATCCTGACCGGCAGCCACGAGGAACTGGCCAAACCGCTGGCCTCGCATCTGAACGTGGATGCGGTCTGGTCCTTCTCGTCGTCGAACCTGTCGGCACAGATCGAGAAAGCCTCGGCCGGGAACCTCAAGCGGACTTGGGTGAATAACGCGACGGCATTTGACTGGAGCGTGGACCACACCCGCCGCTTCCTGCAGGCTGCGACCGAGATCAAGAACATCTGGGTGCCCTACGGCGAGTAGGGCTCCCGCATCATGGGGAGGCTCTGCATGGACTTCGCAGGAAAGACGGTCATCGTCATCGGTGGCACCAGCGGTATCAACCGGGGCATCGCCGAGGCCTTCGCGGCCTCGGGCGCGAAACTGGCCGTGGCCAGCCGCTCGCAGGAGAAGGTGGACGACACCATCGCCGCGCTGAAGACGGCGGGCGCGACCGAGGCCATCGGCGCGGCCTTCGACGTGCGTGATGCCGAAGCGGTCGCCGAGGGGCTGAAACAGTTCCACGCGGCGCTCGGTAATTTCGACGTGCTGGTTTCGGGGGCGGCGGGCAACTTTCCCGCGCTGATGGCGGAAATGTCGGTCAACGCCTTCCGCACCGTGGTCGAGATCGACCTGATGGGCACCGTGCATGTGATGAAGGGGGCCTATCCCTATCTGAAACGGCCCGGCGGCAACGTCATCAACATCTCGGCCCCGCAATCCTACCTGCCCTACGAGGGCCAGGCCCATGTCTGCGCGGCCAAGGCGGGGGTCGATCAGATCACCCGCACCCTGTCGATGGAATGGGGCGTGGAAGGCATCCGGGTGAACTCGGTGGTGCCGGGTTTCATCGAGGGCACCGAGGGCGCCAAACGTCTGGCCCCCACACCCGACGCGGGCAAGCAGTTGCTTCAGGACGTGCCTCTGGGCCGCTGGGGCACGCCGCAGGACGTGGCCAATGCCTGCCTGTTTCTGGCCTCGGACATGGCCAGCTATATCAGCGGGACGGTTCTGGCCGTGGACGGGGCGCTGTATCAGCGCGGCTCGGGCCGGTTCGGCCAGATGATGGGGCAGATGCTGCGCGACATGGCCGGCAACAAGGGCTGAGCACCGCTCAGCCCCGCGCCTCAGTTCGTTGTCTCGAGCCCCTCGGGTTTGCCCACCACCACGAAATGCAGCCCGTCGGGGTCCAGCAGCTCGGCCGCGACGCGGTTCACCTCGTCCAGCGTCACCGCGTTCACCTTGTCGTTGCGGGTGGCGATGTAGTCGATCGGCAGGCCTTCCATCTGCATCCCCACCATGATCCCCGCGATCCGGGCATTGCCGTCGAAGCGCAGGGGATAGGCACCGGTCAGATAGGTCTTGGCGTCATCCAGCTCTTTCTGCGTCACGCCTTCGGTCGCGGCGCGGCGCCATTCGTCACGGATCACCGTGATCGCCTGCGCGATCCGATCATTGGCCGAGGACACCGACCCCAGATAGACCGAGGCCAGATCCTTGGGCACCAGATAGGTCCCAACGCCATAGGTCAGGCCGCGCTTCTCGCGCACTTCCTGCATCAGACGGCTTTCGAAACCGCCGCCGCCGAGGATGTGGTTCAGGATGTAGGCCGCGAAGAAATCCGAGTCGTCGCGGTCGATGCCCTTCTGGCCGAACAGCGCCACCGATTGCGGCGTGTCGAATTCGACCACCGTGACGCCGCCGGGGATGTTCACCTGCGCCTTTCCGGGGATCGGCTTGCCCGTCTCGGGCAGATCGGCGAGCAGATGGTCCAGCAGCGCGCCCAGTTCGTCGGGGGTGATGTCGCCCACGGCGCCCACATACAGCCGGTCCTTGGCAAAGACGCCCTTGTGGGCCGCCACGATGTCATCGCGGGTGAGGGCCGAAACGCTTTCGATCGTGCCCTTCCCGTCCGAGCCGTAAGGGTGATCGCCATAGGCCATCCAGGCAAAGGTCTGCCCCGCGATGGTGTTCGGGTCAGTCTGGTCGGACCGCAACCCCGACAGCACCTGCGCCCGCACCCGGTCGATCGCATCCTGATCGAACCGCGGCTGCTGGATCGTGGTGCGCAGCAAGTCCACCGCCTGATCGCGATTTTCGGTCAGGAACTGGGCCGAGATCGCCACGCTGTCATCCGACGCGTCATAGCCGAAGGAGGCCGCCAGCGACTCCAGCGCCCGCGCGTAGCTGCGCGCATCCATGTCGCCTGCGCCTTCCTCCAGCAGGCCACTCATCAGGTAGACCGCGCCGCGCTTTTCGGGATCGTCCAGCGAGGTGCCCCCGCGGAACCGCAGTTCCAGCGCGGTGAAGGGGATCGAGTGATCCTCGACCAGCCAGGCCCGGATGCCGCCAGGCGAGGTGACCTCTTGAATCTTGATTTCGGCCCAGGCGGGCAGCGCGAACAGCAGGGCAATCAGGGGGGCAAGGAAACGGATCATTGGGTTACCTCGTCATCACGCATCAGCCATCCGGTGACCGAAGCCTCGGGGCGCAGAACGTCGCGCGCGGCAGCGATGATGTCGTCGCCGGTGACGGCCTGCAGAATGTCGGGCCAAGCCTGCACGTCCTCGACCGTCAGACCGCTGGTCAGCGCCCGGCCATAGCGGTTGCCGATTCCGTCGACATTGTCGCGGGCATAGATCTGCGCGGCACGCAGTTGCAGCTTGATCCGGTACAGATCCTCTTGCTTGACGCCCTCGGCGATGAAATCGGCCACCGCCTGATCCATCGCCTCCTCGGCCTGTTGCAGCGACACGCCCTGCGCAGGCACGACGATCAGGTCAAAGGTCGTGTCATCCAGCGACACCCCGCGATAGAACGCCCCGGCATAGACCGCCAATTGCTGCTCGAGCTGCAGCTTTTCGTTCAGGTAGGATGTGGTGCTACCGCCCAGCAGCTCGGCCAGCAAGTACAGCGCCGCGGCCTTCTCCTGCGCGCCAGCGTCGCGTTCGGGTGCAAGGTAGCTGCGTTGGACATAAGGCTGCGACACCCGCGCATCCTTGAAGGTGAGGCGCCGGGCGGCGGTCTGAGGCGGCTCCTGCGAGCGGACCCGCTCGGGCAGGTCGGGGTTGGCCGGGATCACGCCGTAGTAAGTCTCGGCAAGGGTCCTGACCTCGGCCGGGTCCACATCGCCGGTCACCACCAGGATCGCGTTGTTGGGCGCGTAATAAGTCTGGTAGAAGGACAGCGCGTCCTCCATGTCCAGTTCTTCCATCTCGTGCTTCCAGCCGATCACCGGAACGCCGTAGCGGTGGTTGAGGTACTGCGCCGCGCTCATCTGTTCACCGAACAGGGCGCGGGGGTTGTTCTCGGTGCGCTGGTTGCGCTCTTCCAGGATCACGTCGCGTTCGGTTGCGATGTCCTCCTGCGAGAGCCTGAGGTTGCGCATCCGGTCGGCCTCCATCTTCATCATCAGGCCCAGCCGATCGGCGGCCACGCGCTGGAAATAGGCCGTATAGTCATACGAGGTGAAGGCATTGTCATTGCCGCCATTGGCCGCGACGGTGGCCGACAGCTCGCCGGGGGCCATGCTGTCGGTACCCTTGAACAGAAGATGTTCCAGGAAATGCGCCACACCGGATGACCCCACCGGCTCGTCCGCCGATCCGGCCCGGTACCAGACCATGTGCTGCACGACCGGAGCGCGGTGATCCTCGATCACCACCACGTCCATACCGTTGTCCAAGGCAAAGGTGGTCACGGCCTCGTGCCCGGTTCCGGCCAGAACCGGGGCTGCGGCTGTCAGTGCGGCGCAAAACGCCAGGACCCGAACCATGGGGCATCCTCCGTCTGTGTCGTTGGTTTTCAAACTACGGTGGTGCCGGGCGGGATCAAGAGCGATGACGGAAAGTTAAGGATTATTCATCCGGCGGGAAGGACGGGGTTTCATATCCCTGTCGACGGAAAGCTTCGGCCTGCTGCCCGGCGTCGATCGACTCGCGCTTGTAGACCTGCGAGTAGCGGTCAACCTTGAACAGGCGCAGACGGGTCCAGCGCGCCTGGCGCGTGCGGAAGGCCTCGTCCTCGGCGGCCAGCGCCTGCCGGGTGTCGGGCGCCACGCCATAGCGGCTGGAAGCCGTGACCAGCGCCGCATCCGACGACGGGATGCCGCCCGCGGGCTTCAGCGCCGCCGCATTGCCGCCCAGCGCGGCCACCGCGTCACCTTTGGGGTTGGGATCGGTCAGGTTCTCGCCGCCCGGTGTGGGGGCGGGCAGAAAGGCATAATCCTTGGGCTGGGTCAGCGGCTTGACCGGCATCACCGAAAACTCGTCAGGCCCCGAGCCGGGCGCTTCGAGATGGCGCAGGCCGATATCGGAACATCCCGCGGCAAGGGCGGCGAGTGTCAGGGCAATGGTGGCGCGCGGCATCCGCATCTTGGTCTCCAGCCTGTTTCAGGCGCTTTTATCGCATAACATCCGGCGCGTCACGAGGGCTTTTTGCCATCCAGCAGTATCAGCCCCAGCGCGCCGGCAAAGATGAACACGTCGGCCAGGTTGAACACATAGGGGTTGTTGATGCCGCAGCAGGACATGTTCAGGAAATCCAGAACATACCCGTACAGCACCCGATCGACCACGTTGCCCAGCGCTCCGCCGATCAGCAAACCGCCGCAGATCACCATGCGGACGGGCTGCGCGCTGCGCCACAGCCAGATCGCCACGCCCGCGCAGACGGCCAGCGACACGGCCACCAGCGCCCAGCGTGCGGCTTCGGAATTGCCTTGAAACAGGCCGAAATTGATGCCGCGATTCTCGCCGTACCGAAAGGTCAGCAGCGGCGGCAGCACGTCGATACCGCCGGGCCGGTCGGCCACGCGCAACACGTGGACGACCAGATATTTGCTGAGCTGGTCGATCGCAAATGCGGCCAGCCCCGCCCAGAGCAGAACCCGGACCCGCATCAGTGACGGAAGTGCCGCATGCCGGTGAACACCATGGCCAGACCCGCCTCGTCGGCGGCGGCGATCACCTCGTCATCGCGCATCGACCCGCCCGGCTGGATCACGCAGGTTGCGCCTGCGGCAGCAGCCTCCATCAGCCCGTCGGGGAAGGGGAAGAACGCGTCCGAGGCTACGGCTGAGCCGATGGTCAGCGGTTCGGGCAGGCCCAGGGTTTCGGCCATGCGCTCGGCCTTCTTGGCAGCGATCAGCGCCGAATCCACCCGGCTCATCTGACCGGCGCCGACGCCCACCGTGGCCTCGTTCTTGACGTAGACGATGGCGTTCGACTTGACGTGCTTGGCCACTTTCCAGGCAAACAGCAGATCGCGCATCTGCTCGGGCGTGGGGGCCAGCTTGGTTACGACCTTCAGGTCATCCATCTCGACATGGCCGTTGTCCTTGTCCTGCACCAGCAGCCCGCCGGCCACCTGGCGGAAGGCCAGCCCGCCCGCGCGTGGGTCGGGCAGCGCCTCGGTGGTCAGCAGGCGCAGGTTCTTCTTGGCGGCAAAGATCGCTTTGGCCTCGTCGGTGGCACCGGGGGCGATCACGACCTCGGTGAAGATGCCGGTGATTTCGCGCGCGGTTTCCGCGTCCAGCGGCCGGTTCAGCGCCACGATCCCGCCAAAGGCCGAGGTCCGGTCGCAGTCGAAAGCGGCCTTGTATGCCTCGAGCAACGTCGCGCCCTTGGCCACGCCGCAGGGGTTCGCGTGCTTGATGATGGCGCATGCGGCACTGTCGCGCGGGTCGAACTCGGCCACCAGTTCAAAGGCGGCGTCGGTATCGTTGATGTTGTTGTAGCTCAGCTCTTTGCCCTGATGCTGCACGGCGGTGGCGACGCCGGGACGCCCCGAGCCATCGACATAGAACGCCGCCTGCTGGTGGCTGTTCTCGCCATAGCGCAGGGGCTGTTTCAGCTCACCGGCGAACACGCGGCGCTTGGGGGTGTCGATCTGCAGTGCGTCGGCCAGCCAGCTGGACACGGCCGCGTCATAGGCTCCGGTGCGGGCATAGGCCTTCTGCGCCAGCCACTGGCGGAAGCCCAGCGACGTCTTGCCGTAGTTTTCCTCAAGCTGATCCAGCAGGGCCGAGTAGTCTTCGACATCGACCACCACGTTGACGAACGCGTGGTTCTTGGCCGCGGCGCGGATCATCGCCGGGCCGCCGATGTCGATGTTTTCGATGCATTCGTCGTAGCCTGCGCCCTTGGCCACCGTTTCCTCGAACGGGTAGAGGTTGACCACCAGTAGGTCGATCGGGCCGATGCCATGCTCCTGCATCGCCGCCACATGGGCGTCATTGTCGCGCAGCGCCAGCAGGCCACCATGCACCATAGGGTGCAGCGTCTTGACCCGGCCATCCATCATCTCGGGGAAACCTGTAACGTCGCTGACATCCTTGACCGCAAGCCCCGCATCGCGCAGCGCCTTGGCGGTGCCGCCGGTCGACAGCAGCTCGACCCCGCGGTCGGCCAAGGCCTTGCCCAAATCGATCAATCCGGTCTTGTCGGAAACGGAAAGCAACGCGCGGCGCACGGGGTGAAGGTCGGTCATGGGTCCAAAGGTCCTTTTGGCTCAGTCGAAATCGGGCTCGTCCCGGTGCACGTCGCGCACGGCATAGGCTGTATCCTGCGCCTTGCTCAGCGTCCACCGGATGCGCGTCGCATACTCGATTGCGCGGCCGGATAGAACGATCTGTTTTGTCGCGCGGGGCTTCAGACGGCCTTTTTCCAGATAAACGCTTGGCTCAAGAGACAATTTTCCGGCGCCGTCATGGCGAAAAACCCAGATCTCGCCGCTTTTGAGCGCCATTGAAACCGCAGACCCCCCCAGATCCAGCGCGGCGTCCACGTCCGGATGCAGGTGAAACCGGATATCAAAACCGATCCCTGACAGCTTGGATGCGTCAACCGCCCGATCAAATTGGCGTTTTGCCTTGTCGGTGGCCGTCAGAAGGATGTCTTCACCGGTTACCTCCCGCCCGTCAAAGCGCAGCTCGATCGTACGGGCATTGGTAAGCCCGAACACCTTGGCGTACCCATCATGGCCCGCCATCACGCGCGCGCCTTCGAACGAATCTTCGAACTCCACCGGCACCTCGCTCGGGGCGTCCACCATTGCTTCGTTCGCGGTTCCCTTGGCCGGAGCAGCCAACCGGGCGCTGGAGTATCCATCCAGGCAAAGGGTCGAATGCGAAGGCGTGGCGCGCCCTGCCCGACGCCACTCCAACCCGAAGCTTTCGCCCGAACCGCAATTGACGATCAATGGCCGCCTCCCCGAGGTCAGTTCGAAAGCCAGTGTCGAGGCGTGCGCCATGTACGAGGCCGCCCCTTTGGCCGGGGGTGCTGCGTCGATGATCACCGTGGTGCGGGCGGCGGCCAGACGGGCATAGCCCATGGTCAGACCTTTGACGGGTTTGGGTTTGACCCCGCTTTGGGCAAGGGCCTGTTCCAACCGGCCTTCTACGCCGCGGCCACCGCCGTGAAACCGGGCCAGCCCGCCGTCGGCATGACGCAGGCTGCGCAGGGTCGGGGCAATCCGTTTGATTGCTGCCGTCTGAGCGGCGGGCGTACCGCGCCCCACTTCGCTGAGCGCTGCGGATGTCCAGGCCAGTAGGGTAAAAACCTCAAGCAATTCCTCCGGGTTCCGCGTGGGAATGCCGCCTTGGGCGTCGACCTGGGCCTCGCATTCCCGCGCCAGGGCCCGAACGGCCGGGTCCGAGATGTCTTCCATCCCCTCCAGCGCCAATCCTGCCTGAACCAAGCCTGCCAAAGCCTCGAAGCGCGGCAATCCCGGTGTCGCCGCGTGCCAGCGTTTGGACAGGAACCATGTCTGCTGTGACAGAGATCGGAAAAACAGGCGGCTGTGGGCCTCGTCCATACCGCGCAGCAGAAACAGCGCGTGATTGATCCAGCGGATCAGGCGGCGTCCGGTCAGGTCCGGGGCCCAACCCGGACCCTGCCCCTTGCCGTGGGTCTCGATCCAACCCCAGACCCAGCGTTGCGCCTTTTCCCGCGCCGCGGCATCACCCACTGCTGCCAGATCGTCCAGCCAGGCAAATCCATGCCGTTCATCCTCGAACGCAGCGTTGGGGGCTTGAACCTCCCACAGGCCGGTATCGCGGGCCTCGACCAGAAAACCGGCAAACAAGAGATTTCCGGCCACCAGCTGCCGCCCGCGCGCAAATGAACCGACGGTGCGCGGCTCGGGCTGACCGGCAAAGCCGCTGACGGGCTTGCGGCGCTGGCTGAGACGCGCATACAGACGGTTCTGAAACCGCACCCATCGGTTGGCCATGGTGTCCGAATTCGACATGACGTGTGTTGCTCTGCCCCTGCCGCTCTGCTGGCGTTTGAACCAACGATAGCCGGGCCGGTTCGTCAAGTCATCGAAAAGCGACCGGTCAGGCCGATTTGTTCAGGCAGGCGATGTAGAACCCATCCATGCCGCCCAGATCGGGCCAATAATCGGGACGCAGGCGCAACCCGCCTTCATCGGTCAGCCAGTCGGGCTGAACGCCGGGCACCTGCAGCGCGGCGCGGTCCACCTGCATGTCGGGATATTGCGGCAGAGCCTCTTCGATCTGCACTTCGCCTTCGTCGGGCAGCAGCGAGCAGGTGCAATAAACCAGCCGCCCGCCGGGTTTCAGCAGGGTCCAGGCATGGGCCAGCATCCGGGCCTGCAATGCGATCAGGCCGCCGAATTCGGAGCCGTCCTTGGCAAAGGGCAGATCCGGGTGACGCCGGATGGTGCCGGTCGCCGAACAGGGCGCGTCCAGCAGGATCGCATCGTACTGGCCCTGATGGTCCAGCGCGTCGCCGGCGACCACCCGGGCCGACAGCCCGGTCCGTTCGAGATTTTCCCGCACCCGCGACAGCCGGGCCTCGGAAATGTCCAGCGCGGTGACCTCTGCCCCCGCCGCCGCCAGTTGCAGCGTCTTGCCGCCGGGCGCGGCGCACATGTCCAGAACCCGCTCGCCGGGCCGGGGGGCCAGAATCCGCGCCGGCAGGGCAGCGGCGGCATCCTGCACCCACCAGTCTCCGCTCGCATAACCCGGCAGGGCCGAGACCTGACCCGCGTCAGCAACCCGAACCGAGCCGGTCGGAAGTTCGATGCCCATGGGGATCGTTGCACCGGGTTTTGGCGAAAGATCCAGCGGCGCGCCGGCGAAATGGGCCTGCTCCATGCCCTTGACCGCATCCGCACCCCACGCCGCGATCAGCGGTTCGCGCAGCCAGTCCGGCAGGCGGGGCACCCGCATCTTCGGCCAAGCCTCAGGGCCTTCGGCCGCAATCTTGCGCAGAACCGCGTTGACCAGCCCCTTGAGCCGCCCGTGCTTGCGCGAGCGGCCGATGATCTCGACCATCGCGTTCACAACGCCATGCGCGGCCTCGCCTTGGCACAGTTCGACCGTTCCCAGACGCAGCGCGTTTTGGACGGTCAAAGCCGGTGTGCGCCGCAGATGCCCCTCCAGCAGGCGGTCGGCGCGTTCAAGTCCGCGCAAGGTCTCCAGCGTCAGCCGCTGCGCCCGCGCGCGGTCTTCGGGAGCAAGGCGATCCAGCGCCCCGGCCGCCAGGCATTCGGACAGCAAGCGCCCCTCGCCCAGGATCTGATCCAGCAGATAGATGACGCTGCGCCGCGCCGCTGTCGGGGTGTTGGACATGAAACCGCCTTTGCAAGGTTTTCGCCCGCATTGCCATCAGCGGACGAGGGCGTATATCAAGGCAATGCACGGAAAGGAACCCGATGTCATGAGCGACGACCGCACAGATCTGGCACCCGCCGCCCAGCGCGCCTTGGCCGAGGCCGAAGAGCGCCGGCGCAAGGCCGAAGCAGAGGCCAAACCCCTGCCCAAGGAACTTGGCGGGCGCGACGGCCCCGATCCCGCGCGCTATGGCGATTGGGAGAAGAAGGGCATCGCGATCGATTTCTGACCGCTCAGACTGCCGCGCGCAGGGCCTGCAGGAAATCGCCGATCAGGGCCTGCTGCTTTTTCGACTGCGCCCGGTCCCGCGGCCATGTCAGCCAGTATCCGTCGCGGGTTTCCAGGTCGAGACGCCCCAGCCGGATCAGGCGGCCCGAGGCCAGATCCACCGAGGCCAGGGCGACCGACCCCAGAACGACCCCCAGCCCCTGCCGCGCCGCGCTCAGGGCATGTTCCATCGAGTCAAAGCTCAGACCGGCGCGTGGCAGGTCTGTATCGCCTGTCTTCTGCATCCAGTCCTGCCAGCCGGGCCGTTCGCCGCGCAGGTCGATCACCGGCGCGCCCCAGTCGACGCCCGGTGCCGCCATCGGGGTCAGAATCTCGGGCGCGATCAGGTCCGCGGCGCGCCCCGGCCAGTTGCCACGCCCATAGCGGATCTGAAGCCAGGTCCGCTCGTCCTCCAGCGAGGACCGCCGGGCCACCGAATCCGTGGTGACCTGCACCTCGGGCCGCAGGGCGCGAAAGCCCCCCAGGCTGGGCAACACCAGCGCCTGGATATGCGAGGACAGCCCGGCCACCCGCAGCGCGTGCGGGGCGGTGCCGAACAGATCCTCGGTGTTGCGTTCCAACGCGCGCAGGCTGTCCTGCACCAGCGGCAGATAGCTTTCGCCCTCGACCGTCAGCGACACGCCGCGCGCCTCGCGCACGAACAGGGACCGGCCCAGCCAGGATTCCAGACTGGCGATGCGCTGGCTGACCGCCGCCTGAGTCAGGCCGAACTCGCGCGCCGCGGCCGAAAATCCGCCCAGCCGCCCGGCCGCCTCGAACACGCGCAGCCAGTCCAGCGGGGGCAGGCCGACCTTTTTCTTGCTCATTAGATTTTCCAACCCTCAGAGGAAACAAGACTTAATTGTCGTAATGCCATATCGCGCGTATCTCCTCAATCAAAGCCCGCGCTGAACAGGAGAGTCCCATGCTGCGCCACGCCACCCATGGCCCGGCGGTCGTTTCGGTTGAGTTCGAAGACGGCACCCGCGCCCGTTTCCACGCCATCTGGCTGCGCGACAATGCGCTGGACCCGCAGACGCGCGACCCCGGCAACGGCCAGCGCCTGATCACGATCGGCGACATTCCGGCAGAGATCGCGATTCAAGCGGCCGAGGTGGCGGGCGGTGACCTGCAGGTGACCTTCGCCCCCGAAGACAAGACCGTCAGCTTCCCCGCAAACTGGCTGGCCGCGCATGTCTATGATCGGGACCAGACCCGCCCGATGGGCTGGCTGTCGCCCGGCATCACCACTTGGGACGGCGGGTTCGCGGCCCCGGCCGGCGACTGGACGCAGGTGCATGAAATCCCCGCCGCCAAGCGCGACTGGCTGGCGGCGGTCGCCGAATACGGCTTTGCCAAGCTGACCAACGGCCCGACGGAACCCGGTTCGCTGCTGAAGGTCGCCGATCTGTTCGGCTATGTGCGCGAGACCAACTATGGCCCCTATTTCGAGGTTCGGACCGAGGTGAACCCGACCAACCTGGCCTATACCGGCCTTGGCCTGCAGGCGCATACCGACAATCCCTATCGCGACCCGGTCCCCACGTTGCAGATCCTCTATTGCCTGGAAAACAGCGCCGAAGGCGGGGAGTCGATCGTGGTCGACGGCTTTCGCGCGGCCCAGCGCCTGCGCGCCGAAAACCCCGAAGGCTTTGCCCTGCTGGCCGGCTATCCCGCGCGGTTCGAATACCGCGGTTCGGACGGGGTCTGCCTGCGCGCGCGCCGCCCAATGATAGAGCTGTCGCCCGATGGCGAATTGATCGGCATCCGCTTCAACAACCGGTCCTCGGCCCCGTTCGTGGATGTGCCCTTCGACCGGATGGAGGCCTATTACGCCGCCTATCGCCGTTTGGGCGAGATCATCGACGACCCAGCCATGGGCGTGGCGTTCAAGCTGGAACCGGGCGAGAGCTTCATCGTCGACAACACCCGCGTCCTGCATGCGCGTCTGGGATATTCGGGTGCCGGGTCGCGCTGGCTGCAGGGATGCTATGCCGACAAGGACGGGCTGCTGTCGACCCTCGCCGCTATGCGGATGGCGCAACCGGAGGCGGCGGAATGAAACCCGATTTCCAGACCCTGACCCGCGACAACATCGTGGCCTTCATCGCCGATATCTTCGACCGGCGCGGGGGCGAGGAATACTTGGGCGAGCCGGTCACCATGGCCCAGCACATGCTGCAGGGCGCCACCATCGCCGAGCAGAACGGCATGCCCGAAGAGATCATCGTGGGCGCTCTGCTGCACGATATCGGACATTTCACCTCGGAATTCGGCACCTACCACCCCGACGACACCGAGGACCGCCACCACGAGGATGCCGGCGCCGAGATGCTGGAGCGGTTCTTTCCGTCGGTCATCACCGATTGCTGCCGCTATCACGTCGCGGCCAAGCGATATCTGTGTGCAACCAAGCCCGAGTATTTCAACCGCCTGTCGGCGGCCTCGGTCCATACGCTGGAATTGCAGGGCGGCCCGATGAGCGCCGAGGAAGTCGCCGCATTCGAGGCCAACCCGAACCTGACGGAAATCATCCAGGTCCGGTATCTAGACGAGGCCGGCAAACGGCCCGACATGGACACCCCTGGCTTCGACCATTTCGCGCCGATGGTTCAGCGCATGGTCGACCGGCATCTGGGCGAGGGTTAAAGCCCCAGCACATCCACCATGTCATATTGGCCGGGGGCCTTGCCCTGCCCCCAAAGCGCCGCCTTCAGCGCGCCTCGGGCAAAGATCGCCCGGTCGGTCGCCACGTGGCGCAGCACGATCCGTTCGCCCGCCGCGGCGAACAGCACGTCGTGTTCGCCAACGATGTCGCCACCGCGGATGGCGTGAAAGCCGATATGGCCCCGCTGCCGGGCGCCGGTGATCCCGTCGCGGCCCCGGTCGGCGAAATCGGCAAGGTCTACGCCCCGCCCCTCGGCCGCGGCCTCGCCCAGCATCAGAGCCGTCCCCGAAGGCGCATCGACCTTGTGATGGTGATGGGCTTCGATCACCTCGATGTCGAAATCCTCGTCCAGCGCGGCGGCGACCTTTTTGGTCAGCTGCACCAGCAGGTTCACGCCCAGGCTCATGTTGCCCGCCCGCACGATCACCGCATGGCGCGCGGCAGGTTCCAGCGCAGCGATCTGTTCATCGCTCATGCCGGTTGTGCCGATCACATGCACGCAGCGCGCCTGCGCCGCCAGTGCGGCGAACTCCAGCGTCGCCTCGGGCGCGGTGAAGTCGATCACCGCCTGGGCTTGCGCAAAGGCCTCGAGCGGATCGTCGGTGACGGTCACGCCCAGCGGCTGGCCGCCCATCGCGGTGCCAACGTCCTGACCGATCCAGTCATGGCCAGCGCGCTCGACCGCGCCGACCAGCCGCGCCTGATCGCTGTCGGTGATGGTCTTGATCAGCATCTGCCCCATCCGGCCCGAAGCCCCGGTCACGACAATTCCCGGAATATGCGTCATTGCGCTGGTCCTTCTTCTGAAATTCGGCTCAAAGCCTCCTACCCGGTTCGGGGCCGCTTGGCAAAGCCCCGCTTTGCGCTTAGATCGGGGACATGGCTAAGAACAAATTCCACGACGGCCCCGGCCCCTCGCAACGGCAACTTCGCGTCGGCGAACTGATCCGCCGCACCCTGTCCGAGGTGCTGGCGCGCGGCGACGTGCACGACCCTGACCTGAACCGCCTGTCGATCACCGTGGGCGAAGTGCGCACCTCGCCCGACCTCAAGATCGCCACCGCCTATGTGCTGCCGCTGGGCGGCAAGGGGCAGGACACCGTGATCGAGCTGCTGGCCCGCAACAAGGGCGAGCTGCGCCGCATGGTCGGCAAGAAGGTCGGCCTGAAATTCGCCCCCGACCTGCGCTTTCGGCTGGACGACACGTTCGACCGCATGGACGACACGCGCCGGATGTTCGAACAGGACGCCGTGCGCCGGGACCTGGACGAGTGATCCGCAGAACCGCCGCTGTGATCGCATTGCTCTGGGCCGGACAGGCCGCGGCTGTGACGTGCGAGCGCGTGGCCCACGAAGACCGGCGCTATACCGTGTGCGAGGTTGACGCCGCCACCGAGGACCTGCGCCTGTTCCTGTATGACGACGCGGGCCAGGTGCTGGGCCATTTCTCGTCGGTGAACGAGGAACTGGCCGATGCTGGCCAGCGCCTGAGCTTTGCGATGAACGCCGGAATGTATCACGAGGACCGCTCGCCCGTGGGCCACTATGTCGAAGACGGGCAGGAACTCATGCGCGTGATTCCCAACGCCGGCCCTGGCAATTTCGGCCTGCTGCCCAACGGGGTGTTCTGCATCCGCCAAGGCCGCGCCGACGTGTTCGAGACGCTGGACTATCTTGATCGCAAACCCGATTGCCGCTTTGCCACCCAATCCGGCCCGATGCTGGTGATCGACGGCGAATTGCATCCACGGTTTCTCGAGGATTCGACCTCGCGCTATGTTCGCAACGGGGTGGGCACCAGCGCCGATGGCAGCCGTTCTGTGTTCGTGATCTCTGAGGACTATGTCACCTTCCATGAATTCGGTCGTCTGTTCCGCGACGTGCTGAACACGCCCAACGCGCTGTTTTTCGACGGCAACATCTCGCGTATGTATGACCGGGCGGCGAACCGGTCGGACGTGGGCTTCTCGCTGGGACCGATCGTCGGCGTGGTCGAGGACATCCCGGCAAATTGACAGCGTCGGACCGATCCGCTAGGTCGCGCGCCTTAACAGACGACAAGGTGCATCATGGGACGCAAACGCAAGGGTCGTGACATTTCCGGTTGGCTGGTGGTCGACAAGCCCGCGGGCATGACCTCGACCGCCGTGGTCAACAAAGTTCGCTGGGCGCTGGACGCCAGGAAGGCGGGCCACGCCGGTACGCTCGACCCCGAGGCCACCGGCGTTCTGGCCGTCGCTTTGGGCGAGGCCACCAAGACCGTTCCCTACATCACCGATGCGCTCAAGGCCTATACCTTTACCGTGCGGCTGGGTCAGGCCACCAATACCGACGATGCCGAGGGCGAAGTGATCGCGGAAAGCGACCTGCGCCCCACCGATGACGAGATCAAGCAGGCCCTGTTGCCCTTCGTGGGCGAGATCATGCAGGTGCCGCCCAAGTTCTCGGCGGTCAAGATCGACGGCCAGCGCGCCTACAAGCTGGCCCGCGACGGCGAGGATGTCGAACTGACCGCCCGCCCACTATGGATCGAGGAACTGGTGCTGGTCGACCGCCCCGATCCCGATCATGTCGTGCTGGAAATGACCTGCGGCAAGGGTGGCTATGTCCGCTCGATCGCCCGTGATCTGGGGGCGGCGCTGGGCTGCCATGGCCATGTCAAGGCGCTGCGCCGGATCTGGTCCGGCCCGTTCGACGTCGAAGACGGCCTGAGCATCGAGCAAATCGACGAGATGGCGAAAACCCCGGCGCTGGATGACTACCTGCGCCCGCTGGAGGAAGGTCTGACCGACCTTCCCGAGTTGAAATGCACCCCCGAAGGCGCCACCCGCCTGCGCAACGGCAACCCCGGCATGGTTCTGGCCAACGACGTGGAATACGGCGACGAGGCCTGGGCCTCGTTCGACGGCAAGGCCGTGGCAGTGGGGATCTACAAATCCGGTGAGTTGCACCCCAGCCGGGTGTTCGCCGGTTAGGTCCCGTGCTAAGCGAAGGCGCATGATCACCCGCTCCCACACCAAGGGCGATGCGCCCTCAACAGCTGTCTATTCCGACTGCGAACGCTATCGCTACAGCCTGACCCGCATCTGGGATCCGGCCGGGCGCCGGGCGCTGTTCGTGATGCTGAACCCCTCGACCGCGACCGAGGTGCAGAACGACCCGACCGTCGAGCGTTGCGAGCGGCGCGCGCGGGCCTTGGGGTTCGGGGCGTTCCAGGTGACCAACATCTTTGCCTGGCGCGACACCGACCCGCGCAAGATGCGCGCAGTGGCCGATCCGGTGGGGCCGGAAAACGACGCCGCCATCCTGGCCGGCGTGGACTGGGCCGATCAGGTGATCGCCGCCTGGGGCACCCATGGCGCGCATCTGGATCGCGGCCCGGCGGTCGAGCGCTTGCTGCGCGGCACCGGCCAGCCGCTGTTCCACCTGGGCCTGACCAAGGACGGCCACCCCAAGCACCCGTTGTACATCGCCTATTCGCAGCAACCGCAGTCTTGGGGCCGGTGACCAACGGTTAACCAAAGAGGAAGGTAGCCTTTGACCAACGCCCTGATCGGGTGGGATATTTCACACTCGGAACAATTTCCGCTCGGAGGGTTTCATGTTCCTGTTTGGCCTGCTTGGACTGGCCGCCATCGGCGGCGCCGCCTATGCCATGAGCGATGTCCTCTCGCCCTCGGAAGAGGACGAGACAGACACCGACGTGATCGATGACGAAGAGATCGACGACCTGTCCCAAGGCAACCTGCTCGAGATCGACGACGTGCCCAGCGAGGGCAACCTTGTCGAACCCGTCACGGCAACCGCGACTGACGAAATTGCGCCCGAGGACAGCGCGACGAATGCGGAGGAGACACCCTCTGCCGGCACCGTACTGTCCGACTATGACGGCAACCTGGTCATTGCCGGGACCGAAGGCGACGATGTTCTGGCCGGCGGTACAGGAAATGATCAGATCAACGGATATGGCGGCGACGATACCGTGGAAGGCGGCGACGGGGATGACGTTCTGTTCGGCGATCAGGGCGCAGACAGGCTGACCGGCGGCGCGGGCGACGACACCCTGCACGGGCAGGATGACGACGACACTCTGGATGGCGGCACCGGCGACGACAGGCTGTTTGGCCATTACGGCGACGACAGGCTGACCGGCGGTTCCGGCGCGGACAAGCTTTATGGCGGGCAGGGTGACGACGGCTTGGTCGGTGATGCGGGTGAGGATTCGCTGCAGGGCGGCGGTGGCGATGACCACCTGTCCGGCGGCGCGGGCGAGGATGCCCTGTTCGGCGGCGACGGGGACGACACGCTGGACGGGTCCGATGGCGAAGACACCCCGGACACCGATTTTCTGAACGGGGGGGCCGGAGACGACACCATCCTGGCCGGCCCGGGCGACATCGCCACCGGCGGCGCGGGCAGCGACACGTTCATCTTCGACGGCGCCCCGGACGGGCCGGAAGTGACCGTCATGGATTTTGCCCACGGGCAGGACAAGCTGCTGGTGTCCTGGGACCAGCCCGAGGCGCCCGAGATCTCGATCGAACAGGATGCCGACAACCCGGACATGACGCAGGTGCTGGTCAACGGGCAGTTGGTGGCACAGCTGCTCGACGCCGAGGGGCTGACGCTGGACGATATCGAGTTGGTTTCGACCTTGACGAACTCCCAATCCACCGCCACCGGCTGACGGACCAGAATCCCTTTGCCATTTGCGCCAAATGCGCCTATACGCGCCCATCCGCATCGGAATCGGTGCGGTTTTCTCCATGGGCCTGTGCTGGACGACATCCCGGCCTGCGCCATCAACTCTAACCTGTAAAGGAGACCCCGATGTCGATCACTGCCGAAGAAAAAGCACGCGTCATGAAAGAATTCGCAACCAAGGACGGCGACACCGGTTCGCCGGAAGTCCAGGTTGCCATCCTGACCTCGCGCATCAACACCCTGACCGAGCACTTCAAGACCCACAAGAAAGACAACCACGGCCGCCGTGGTCTGCTGAAGATGGTCGCCCAGCGCCGCAAGCTGCTGGACTACCTGAAGGGCAAGAACGAAGCCCGGTATCAGGACCTGATCAAAAAGCTGGGCATCCGCCGCTAAGCGCGGAACACACCGCTTTCAAGTTCGAGACGCCCGCCATTTGGCGGGCGTTTTATTGTCAGAGGAGCACGGTGTTCAGTCCAGCGTATTCTTGTAGACCACACCGTCTTTCATGATCAGGTCGAAGTTTTCGTGTGGGTCGGCAACCAGATCGATGTCTTCTAGCGGGTTGCCATCCACAAGGATCAAATCGGCATAAGCGCCTTCTGTAATCTGGCCCAGCGGTCCTTGCTGATAAGGGTGCCGGGGGCCGGACAATTCCAGCAGTTCGGCATTGGTCGAAGTGGCCATCTGCAGAACCTCGTAAGGAGAGTACCACCGCTGCAGCTTGGCAAGAAACGCACCCTGCCGCTCGGCCAATTTCGGGTCGAACAGGATGTCGGTCCCGAAGGCGGTTTTGACCCCCACTTCCTTTGCGGCCTTGTAGGTGAAATCGGTGCCGTTGGTCACGTCGATCCACTTCTGTTGGCTGACGGGGTCATCAAAGGAAAACCCGTCTTCGTCATCCAGCAGCGGTTGCACGGACAGCCACACGTCATTGTCACGCATCATTTCCATGGTCTCACGGCTCATGAGGAAGCCATGCTCGATGGATTTCACACCGGCCTCGATCGCGATGCGCGCAGCATCGTCGGTGAAAAGATGAGAGGCAACGTAGGTGTTGTAGGTGTCGGCCACTTCGACAAAGGCTTCGATTTCATCCTTTGTGTATTGGCGAACGTCCAGCGGGTCGTATGTGGACGACACACCGCCGCCGCCCGAAATCTTTAGCTGCGTGGCCCCCATACGCATGATTTCTCGGGCCCGCTTGGTGACTTCCGGGACGCCGTCTGCCTGCATCATCAGGCCAACGCTGTACCAATACCACAAAGCATCGCCTTCGTTTGTCGGCACCGCCTGATAAGGGCGGTAATCAAAATGCCCGCCCGTCTGCGTGATCGGCGGACCGGACGGCAGGATTCGCGGACCGGGGATTTCGCCGGCGTCGATCATCTTCTTGATGGCGAAGGAATTACCGCCAACATCACGGACGCTCGTGAAGCCCCGCATCAGCGTGCCTTCGGACCCCAAAGCACCACGGATCGCGACACCCAAGATATCATCGGTCACAACCGAGCTTTGCGGGCTGCAACAATAGAGGGTGTGCCAGTGCACATCGATAAGACCCGGGATCAGGGTGCGCCCACCACCGTCAATCACCGTTGCACCTTCGGCCGAGATCGGGTCTGTTGACACAGCCGCAATCAGGTTGCCCTCGATCAGAACATTCGCGTTTTCGATGCGCCCGTCGTTGACGCCATCAAATACATGCACATTGGTGATCAGGGTCTGAGCCGGGTCTTGCTGCGCGGAAACCGAGGTGGCGGCAACCATCGCCACCAAAAGATGAATACGCATAAAGTATCTCCTGTCAAACACCGGCATCTTAGCAAATAATCCGATTTGTACATGCGGAATTTCACTCGAGAAGTTGAAGCCTAACTGAGAAATCGTCAAAACAACCTGAGGGCGCATAGAATGATTGCTCTGATCCTCAATGCCTACCGTCTGCTCAAGGCGATCGTCCGATCCTGGGATGATCCGCATTTTCGGGGTGGGTTGCTGCTGTGTGTGCTTATTCTTCTGTCCGGCACGCTGTTCTACAGCAGTGTCGAGGGCTGGCATTGGGTGGACGCGCTGTATTTCAGCGCGACCACTCTGTCGACGGTCGGGTTCGGCGATCTGTCCCCGGCGACCAAGATCGGCAAGATCTTCACCGTGATCTACATTTTCGTAGGGGTCGGCGTATTCATCGCAATGTTCATTCAATTTGCGAAGGCTTTGTTGCGGCAATGACGCCAGCAACTCCAACCGCAGGGCAATTCGCCCGACTTCCCGGGGCGACCGGACGCGCACAGAAATGACTGCTTACCGTAAGGCTTCGTGTTTTTCGCAAGAGTCCAAGTCCGGGCGGGTTCCGGCGGAAATCCTATCGTTTCATTTTTTGCGGCGAACGAATTCTACCTCGTGACCAAACGACCGGTTGCGCAATATTGCAGTTTCGGTGCGATTTTCGCCGGCCCTCGACCGGCAGGATCAGTCCGAGGCCCCGCCGGTCTTGCGCCGGGCAGCGGCGCGCAGCCGTTCGGCGGCATCCTCGGTCGACGGCGCCGTCTGTGCCAACGGCTCGGCGTCCATCACATCAAGACGGAACGTAGCGCGCATCGGCATCAACCCGTCCACGACGACCATCTGCTGATCGGACGGGTCGATGACAAGCCGACCTGTCAGGCGAACCGGCTCGTGATTGAAGGTGGGCGCCCAGTCATCGGATAGCCGAACGCGGACCATCTGGTTCGGCGGCGGCGGCGGCATGTGGCTGCACATGCCGCGTTCGGGCACCAGATAAGCCACGGCGCGCCCGTCGGCATCCGGTGGCGCCGGGATCGCAAAGCCCGCCAAGGTCACGGTCTGACCGTCAAGCACGGGATTGCCCTGCGTGGCAGCGCGACGGCGGCGCTCAGTGACGACCGCGCGCTGATCCAACAACCAGTCCACATCGATCCCGTCGGCGGCCAGGGCGTCTTCGGTTTCATCCAGCAATTCCTGCCAGTTCTGGCGGTCCTCGGACGTGCCGCGATCCTGTTGCAGACGCCCGCGCAGGCGCACGGCAAACAGCACATCGTCGAACTGTTCGGGGCTGAGGTCGCGATAGGGATCCTCGAACTGCTGCACCGCGGGGTCGCGCAGGTCGGACCAGTTCAGCGGCGCGGGTCCGGCCAAGGTCGCCTGAGCCGCCATCAGCAAGGCCGCCAACGGGGCCAACACTCGTCCGACTCGCATACCTGTCCCTCCGCTTGGGTCGATCCGACGACAACGGAACGCCTCCTTCCGCTACCCTAGCGCCGCGACCCCGGTGCGTCCATAGCCCCACTTGCCCGTGCGGGCCGGGGCCGTTCGGTTTCTCTTTCAATCCGGCGGATTCTATTGTATGCGCGCAGCATCTGAGACGTTGTGCCCTGACCCCGGCACTCGAAACAAGGATGAATGGGGTCGGCGGCAATGGGGCCGCCACGCAAACGGGAGACCCGGGATGGGCCTGGGAGAGCTCCCTTCTAGGATACGCAAATGTTTGATGTAACGAAAAAATCAATTCAGTGGGGCGAAGAGACGCTGACACTGGAAACCGGCAAGGTTGCCCGTCAGGCCGACGGCAGCGTGATTGCCACCCTGGGCGAAACCAGTGTCATGGCCAACGTGACCTTCGCCAAGGAACAGAAGCCCGGTCAGGACTTTTTCCCGCTGACCGTGCACTATCAGGAAAAATACTATGCTGCCGGCAAGGTGCCGGGTGGCTTCTTCAAGCGCGAGGCGCGTCCGACCGAGAAAGAGACGCTGACCGCGCGCCTGATCGACCGTCCGATCCGCCCGCTGTTCGTTGACGGGTTTAAGAACGAAGTTCTGGTGATGTGCACCGTCCTGAGCCACGATCTGGTCAACGACCCCGACATCGTGGCGATGATCGCCGCCTCGGCCGCTCTGACCATCTCAGGCGCACCGTTCATGGGTCCGATCGCCGGCTGCCGCGTGGGCTACACCAACGGCGAATACGTCCTGAACCCGACCGTTGACGACATGCAGGACCTGCGCCTGAACCCCGAGCAGCGCCTGGACCTGGTTGTTGCCGGCACCAAGGACGCTGTGATGATGGTGGAATCGGAAGCCTACGAGCTGTCCGAAGCCGAGATGCTGGGCGCAGTGACTTTCGCGCATCAGCAGATCCAGCCGGTGATCGACCTGATCATCAGCCTGGCCGAAGAAGCCGCGAAAGAGCCGTTCGAATTCACCCCGCCGGACTATTCCGCGCTGTACGACGCCGTGAAGGCCGCCGGTGAAGAGCAGATGCGCGCCGCATTCGCGATCACCGACAAACAGGAGCGCACCGCAGCCGTGGCCGCCGCGCGCGAGGCCATCAAGGCCGCCCTGACCGAAGAGCAGCTGGAAGACCCGAATCTCGGCTCGGCGATGAAAAAGCTCGAAGCCGGCATCCTGCGCGGCGACGTGGTGAAGGGCGGCAAGCGGATCGACGGTCGTTCGACCACCGATGTGCGCCCGATCGTGGCCGAAACCGGCCTGCTGCCGCGCACCCACGGTTCGGCCCTGTTCACCCGTGGCGAAACTCAGGCGCTGGCCGTGACCACGCTGGGCACCGGTGACGATGAACAGTTCATCGACGCGCTGCACGGTAACTTCAAATCGAACTTCCTGCTGCACTACAACTTCCCGCCCTACTCGGTCGGTGAAGTGGGTCGCGTTGGCCCTCCGGGCCGCCGCGAAGTGGGCCACGGCAAGCTGGCCTGGCGCGCGCTGCAGGCGGTTCTGCCGGCGCCGACCGACTTCCCCTACACCATCCGCGTTGTGTCCGAGATCACCGAGTCGAATGGCTCGTCCTCGATGGCATCGGTCTGCGGCGGCTCGCTGTCGATGATGGATGCGGGCGTTCCGCTCAAGGCGCCGGTGGCCGGTGTGGCCATGGGCCTGATCCTCGAAGAAGACGGCTCCTATGCCGTTCTGACCGACATCCTGGGTGACGAAGACCACCTGGGCGACATGGACTTCAAGGTGGCGGGCACCGAAAACGGCATCACCTCGCTGCAGATGGACATCAAGGTCGCGGGCATCACGCCCGAGATCATGGAGAAGGCGCTGGCCCAGGCCAAGGACGGCCGCCTGCACATTCTGGGCGAGATGGGCAAGGCGCTGAGCGAGACTGCCGAGTTCTCGATTCACGCACCGCGCATCGAGACCATGCAGATCCCAACCGACAAAATCCGCGAAGTGATCGGCTCGGGCGGCAAGGTGATCCGCGAGATCGTGGAGACCAGCGGCGCCAAGGTCGACATCAACGACGACGGCATCATCAAGATCGCCTCGCCGAATGCCGAAGCCATCCAGAAGGCCTATGACATGATCCATTCGATCGTGGCCGAGCCGGAAGAGGGCAAGATCTATACCGGCAAGGTCGTGAAGATCGTCGATTTCGGCGCCTTCGTGAACTTCTTTGGCAAGCGCGACGGTCTGGTCCACGTGTCGCAGATCGAAAACCGCCGCCTGAACCATCCCTCGGACGTTCTGAAGGAAGGTCAGGAAGTGAAGGTCAAGCTCTTGGGCTTTGACGATCGCGGCAAGGTGCGCCTGTCGATGAAATGCGTCGATCAGGAAACCGGCGAAGAGATCGTGCCCGAGAAGAAGGAAAAGAAAGAGGAAAGCGCGGAATAATCCGCCCTGCCCCTTGCTTGATCCAAGACCCCGGTTCCGGCCGGGGTCTTTTTTGTTTGACCGGGGCCTTTCCCGGGCCGCGCCCCTGTTTTATGCACGGTACCATGCGATCCTTCGTCATACACATGTCGTCCAGCACCGCGCGCCGCCCGAATGCCGAGAAACTCTGCGCCGAGCTGCCCAATGCCGAACTGATCGAAGCGGTCGACGGGCGGGATCCAGCGCAGATTGCCGGGGTTACACTGCACCCGGGAAACCTGCATCGCCCGCGCTACCCCTTCGCCCTGCGCCCGGCCGAAATCGGCGTGTTCGAAAGCCACCGACGAATCTGGCGCAAGATGGTCGATGAGGGGATCGATCTGGCCATCACCGCCGAGGATGACCTGCGTATCGATCCCGACCGGATGTCAGCGGCGCTGGAACTGCTACGCCCGATCGCAACGCCTGACCACTATATCCGTATCCCGGTCAAGCAGCGCGAAACCGCCGCCCAAACCTTGGCCGAGCGCGACGGTTTGCGCCTGATCCTGCCCAAGGTCATCGGCCTGCAATGCTGCTGTCAGGTGGTGGGGCGGAATGCCGCCGAACGCCTACTCGCCGCCACCGACCAGATTGACCGCCCGGTGGACACGTTTCTGCAAATGCACTGGATCACAGGCCAGTCCGTCCATGCTCTGTTGGGCAGCGGCAACCGGGAGGTGGCCAGCGAAATCGGCGGCTCGACGATCCAGGCGAAACCGCCTCTGACCGACAAACTGACCCGCGAATTCAAGCGCGCCGCCTACCGAGCACAACTGCATCTGCATCCGCAGCGCGCGCCTGCTTCATCTGGCTGAAAATATCCTCGGGGGAATCGCGCCCCTTGGGGCGCGATGGGGGCAGACAGCCCCCGACCCGGTCGCCGTCAGGCTGGCGCCTTGGTCTTGCGCAGATAGGGGAAGATCGTCTCGAACTCGCCGAACTTCTCCTTCGCGTCTTCGTCCGAAACCGAAGGCGGAATGATCACGTCTTCGCCCGGCACCCAGTTGGCCGGGGTGGCCACACCCTTGGCGCTCATCTGCAACCCGTCCAGCGCGCGCAGGATCTCGGCAAAATTCCGGCCCACGGTCATCGGATAGGTCATCGACAGTTTCAGCTGCTTGTCCGGCCCGATGATAAAGACCGAGCGCACCGTTGCACTGTCTGCTGGGGTGCGGCCGTCGGGCAGATATGCCTCGGCCGGCAGCATGTCGAAGGCCTTGGACACTGCCAGTCCGTCATCGGCTATGATCGGAAAGCCGGGGTTGGCCTTGCCATAGGCCTCGATGTCCTTTTTCCACTTCTTGTGGTCCTCGACACCATCGACTGATACGCCGATCACCTTGGTGTTGCGCTTGGCCCATTCATCGTTCAATTGCGCGACGGCCGAAAACTCGGTGGTGCAGACCGGAGTGAAGTCCTTGGGGTGCGAGAACAGGATCGCCCAGCTGTCGCCGATCCAGTCGTGGAACTGGATGGTGCCCTGGTCCGTTTCAGCGGTGAAATTGGGGACGGTATCGTTGATGCGCAAACCCATGATGCATCTCCTTTCCTGTGAAAACCCGAGTCGGATGGTGCAAACCTAATCACTTTGCCCACAGGTTAAACCATTGATGTGGCACAGCGGCAAAAAACGTGCGATCAATAATTTGATCAAATTCCCAGAATTGCCTTGCCCCAAGGGGGCCGCAGTGACAGAGTGCCCGAGAAAACCGACCGCGCGGTCGAATGAATGCGGATCAAGAGGACACGCCATGATCGAGAAACGCGACTTTTACATCAACGGCCAGTGGGTCGCCCCCAGCCAGCCCAATGATTTCCATGTGATCGACCCCTCGACCGAGGAGCCCTGCACGGTGATCTCGCTGGGCGGTCAGGCCGATACCGACGCGGCCGTGGCGGCGGCCAAGGCGGCGCTGCCGGGCTGGATGGCCACGCCAGTGGTCGAACGGATCGCGCTGGTGGAAAAGCTGATCGAAATCTACCCCACCCGCGCCGAAGACCTCGCGCAGGCGATGTCGATGGAAATGGGCGCGCCGATCGACATGTCGCGCACCCAGCAGGTGGGCGCCGGGATCTGGCATTTGAAGAATTTCATTCGTGCGGCCAAGAACTTCCAGTTCGAACGCCCCTTGGGCGATCATGCCCCCGGTGACCGGATCATCTATGAGGCGGTCGGCGTGGCCGCGCTGATCACCCCGTGGAACTGGCCGATGAACCAGATCACGCTCAAGGTTGGCGCGGCGGCCATCGCGGGCTGCACCATGGTTCTGAAACCCTCCGAGCAAAGCCCGCTGAACGCGATGATATTTGCCGAGATGATGCACGAGGCGGGCTTCCCGCCGGGCGTGTTCAACCTTGTGAACGGGGACGGGGCCGGCGTGGGCACTCAGCTTTCGGGCCACCCCGACGTGGACATGGTCAGCTTCACCGGCTCGACCCGCGCGGGCACGGCGATTTCCAAGAATGCCGCCGACACGCTGAAAAAAGTGCATCTGGAACTGGGCGGCAAGGGCGCCAACGTCATCTTTGCCGATGCCGATGACAAGGCGGTCAAGCGCGGCGTGCTGCACATGATGAACAACACCGGCCAGAGCTGCAACGCGCCCAGCCGGATGCTGGTGCAGCGCTCGATTTATGATAAGGCGGTGGAAACCGCGGCCGAGGTGGCCAACAAGGTCACCGTGGGCCCGGCGATGCAGGAAGGCCGCCATATCGGCCCCGTCGTGAACGAGCTGCAATGGACCAAGATCCAGGCCCTGATCCAGAAAGGCATCGACGAGGGTGCGCGCTTGGTCGCCGGCGGTCCCGGTCGGCCCGAAGGGTTCAACAAAGGCTACTTCGTGCGCCCCACCGTGTTTGCCGACGCCAACAACCAGATGACCATCGCGCGCGAGGAGATCTTTGGCCCGGTCCTGACGATGATCCCCTTCGATACCGAGGAAGAGGCCATCGAGATCGCCAATGACACGCCCTATGGCCTGACCAACTATGTCCAAACGCAGGATGGCGCCCGCGCCAACCGCATGGCGCGCAAACTGCGCTCGGGCATGGTCGAGATGAACGGCCAGTCGCGCGCCGCCGGTTCGCCATTTGGCGGCATGAAGCAGTCGGGCAACGGACGCGAAGGCGGTGTCTGGGGTCTGGAGGACTTCCTCGAGGTCAAGGCCGTCAGCGGCTGGACTCCGGAATAAACCCGGCACAGGAACGCACAAAATGCGGGGCAAGGCGCGGACAGGCACCTTGCCCCGTTTTCGTCATGCCGGGCGCACCACCAGTTGTGGTTCGCCGTTCGACGTGTGGCGGGTCGACCGACCGTCCCAGCCGATCTGACCACTGACGCGCTGCCTGAATGAGGAGAAGCTGTCAAAGGTCACCACGTCGACCGGAGTGTCGAACTGCAGCGTGATCCGCCGCTGCGAGCCGTCGCCCAGCATCGTCAGGCCGCGGATTTCCCCGGTGAAGGGCTGGCCCAGATAGGTGCCCTGCACGCGGTCTCCGACCTTCAAGTGCAGCCGGTTTCCGGCCAATGCGTGCAACGTGTTCCAGTCGCGCGCGCCGTGCTGATGGGCGATCATCTCAAGCGATTGCGCATGGCTCAGGGCCACGCCTGCGCCATGCAGTTTCTCGCGCAGGCGTTTGGCCTGCACTTTCAGCTCGCCCACCGGGGCGATGTTTCGGATCTGTGTCATGTCTTGCCTCGTTTCCAAAAACGGGCGCGAGTATTGGACGGGGCTCGCCTTGCCATCCGCGCGCCGGGAAAGGGCGACAGATGTGGTTTGAACCGGGTTTCACCAAAGCCAAACGGCCGCGAGCGGCAGGAGACCCGAACCTGTGCGCCTTGTGGCAGGCGCGGAACCCCAAGTCAATCAGGCATCGGCCTGCGCCGCTTCATAGGCCAGCATGGCGCGTTTGACGGGCAACCCCCAGTGATAGCCGCCCAGCCCCCCCGATTTGCGCAGCGCGCGGTGGCAGGGGATCAGCCAACTGACCGGGTTGCGGCCCACCGCCGTGCCCACCGCCCGCACCGCCTGCGGTGCACCCACGGCCTGCGCGATCTGGGAATAGGTCGTCACCTGGCCCGAGGGGATCTGCATCAGCGCCTCCCACACCTTGATCTGCAAGGGTGAGCCGATCAGGTACAGCGGCGTTGGCTCCAGGCGGTCGCTGGCCGCGCCGAAGGCCGACAGGACCCATGGGCGCAGGCGCATCGGATCCTCGACATAGTCGGCCATCGGCCAGCGCGACAGCATGTCCTGCATCGCGGCCTCTTCGCCGGTCTCGGCCGCAAAGGCCATGCCGCAGATGCCCTTGGCCGTGCCCATCACCAGCGCCGGGCCAAAGGGGCTTTCGAACCAGCCCCAATAGATGGTCAGCCCCGCGCCCTTGCGGGCGTATTCGCCGGGGCTCATCGCCTCCCATTTCAAGAACAGGTCGTGTAGGCGGCCACTGCCGGACAGGCCGACACTGTGCGCGGTCTCCAGCGTGGTGAACCGCTCGCGCAGCAGCGCCTTGGCATGGCCCAGCGTCAGATATTGTTGGTAGCGTTTCGGCGACACGCCTGTCCAGCGCGAGAACAGGCGCTGGAAATGCGCAGGGCTCATGTCCATCTGGCGGGCCAGTTCTTCCAGCGACAGGGACTCGCCGCCCCGGTCGATCAGCTCGATCGCTCGCCGCATCACGTTGTAGTGGTACCCGGATTCGGATGTTTGGACGTTCATGGCATTCACCTTGCTGTGGCTTGCACCATCCTAGCCGGGCCGGGCCCGACGGGGCGACCCGAAACTTGCGCATTGCCGGTGCAGCGGGCTTTGGGCTTGTCACCCGGCACCGCGGGCGGCATTAAGGCCCGGATGGCAAAGCAGCTTGATTATCACACGATCCGCGAGATCTTTACCCGGTTCCAACAGGCCGACCCCGAACCCAAGGGCGAGCTTGAGCATGTGAACGCCTATACCCTCGTCGTCGCCGTGGCGCTATCGGCGCAGGCGACCGATGCGGGCGTCAACAAGGCCACCCGCGCGCTGTTCAAGATCGCCGATACCCCGCAGAAGATGCTCGACCTCGGCGAAGAGGGGCTGATCGAGCACATCAAGACCATCGGCCTGTTCCGGCAGAAGGCCAAGAACGTCATCAAGATGTCGCGCATCCTGGTCGAACAGTACGGCGGCGAGGTGCCCAACTCGCGCGCGGCGCTGCAGTCGCTGCCGGGCGTTGGGCGCAAGACCGCCAACGTGGTTCTGAACATGTGGTGGCGGCACCCGGCGCAGGCGGTCGACACCCATATCTTTCGCGTCGGCAACCGCACCGGCATCTGCCCCGGCAAGGACGTGGACGCCGTGGAACGCGCCATCGAGGACAACATTCCGGTCGATTTCCAGCTGCACGCCCATCACTGGCTGATCCTGCACGGCCGCTATCACTGCAAGGCGCGCAAACCGATGTGCGCCACCTGCATCATCCGCGACCTGTGCCAATTCGAGGACAAGAATCTATGAAAACCTACCAGCTTGTCGGCATCGGCAATGCCGTCGTCGATGTCATCAGCACATGCAACGACGATTTCCTCGAGATGATGGATATCGAGAAGGGCATCATGCAGCTGATCGAGCGCGAACGGGCCGAGCTGCTTTATGCCTCGATGGAGAACCGGGTGCAGACGCCGGGCGGCTCGGTTGCCAACACCATCGCGGGCGCGGGCGCGTTGGGGCTGGACGCGGCCTTCATCGGGCGGGTGCATGACGACCGGCTGGGCCATTTCTATGCCGCCGCGATGAACGAGGACGGGGTGGATTTCGTCAATCCGCCGGTGCAGGATGGCGAGCTGCCGACCTCGCGGTCAATGATCTTCGTCTCGCCCGATGGCGAGCGGTCGATGAACACCTACCTGGGTATTTCCTCGGAGCTGAGTTCCGCCGACGTGCCGCGCGAGGTGGCGGGAAATGCGCAGATCATGTTCCTCGAAGGGTATCTGTTCGACAAGGACAAGGGCAAAACCGCGTTCCTGGAGGCCGCGCGCGACTGCCGCGAGGGCGGCGGCAAGACCGGCATCGCCATTTCCGACCCGTTCTGCGTGGAACGCCATCGCGCCGATTTCCTGTCGCTGATCGAGAACGAGCTGGATTTCGTGATCGGCAACGAGGCCGAGATCAAGTCACTGTTCGAGACCGACGATCTGGAAGAGGCACTGCGGCGCACGGCGGCGATCTGCCCGCTGGTGGTCTGCACCCGCTCGGGCGACGGGGTGACGGTGCTGAGCGGCGAGGGGCGCATCGACGTGCCGGTCGAGAAGATCGTGCCGGTGGACGCCACCGGCGCGGGCGACCAGTTCGCCGCCGGGTTCCTGTTCGGCATGGCGACGGGCCGCGACCTGGAAACCTGCGCCCGCATCGGCAATGTCTGCGCCCGTGAGGTGATCAGCCATATCGGCCCGCGGCCGGATACCAACGTGCTGGAGTTGTTGCGGGAAGAAGGGTTGGTTTGAGGTCAAACCTACCTTTTCGGTTCTTTCGCAATCACAGTGGTCTAGGTGCGTGTCGTTCGGCTTCGGGTGATTCCAATCGCACCAAGAACCAAAGCGCACGCTATGGCTTGGGGCGCCGTGATTGCTTCGCCAAAAGCAACAAATCCGACCACGAACATCGTGGGCAATTCTATGCTTCCGACGACCGCGGTTTGAGAGGCGCCGATCAACGGCGAGCAGATCGTGTAGATGAGCTGAGGCACAAGCGCCGTGACCAGGCCAATTCCGACGATCAAGATCCAGTCGGATTGCCCCTCCGGGAGCAGCTGTCGCACATCGGCACTCAGCATCAGCGGCAAGAGCCCAAGAACCGATCCCAAGGAAACCGAGGCTATGCGCGCAAGCGGCGCGATGCGGGACAGCCTGTGGACCAAAACACAAATACCGAAACCAAAACCGAACGGGGCCGCCAGTGCCACCAATAGAGTTGGTATGTGTTGTGGTGACACGGATGCGGGCGAACCAGCAATGATTGCAGCCAGAACAATAAGGCCAGAAGCGAGCAAGGCGCTCCGCGTGGGTGCATCAGAGAAAAGCGCCCAGGCAATGACCAATGTAAAAACCGGATAGGTCATGTAGAGCACGCCTACGGTTGACGCGGGCAAGGTCTCCAACGCAGTCACGTATCCGATCCACCCCACTCCCATCACGGCTCCTGCCGAGAGGCCCCAACAAATCTCGCGCCAAGCTTTGCGGTGCATGACGAGAACGGGCAGCAGCAGAATTGCCGCGACGATGTAGCGGTAGAATGCGACGGCATAAGGCGCGACACCCTGCTGCGTCAGCCCTCTGCTGAAATAGGGCACCAGCCCAAAGCAGATCGACGCGAAAAGAACGCCTGCAACCGCAAGCGCATAGGGAATAGCCGTTCCGGTTTGTGTCGAGGTCTTTGCCATGACCAAGGCCTAACACAGGTTCGCGAATTTCATAGCAGAGAACCATGGGCTGGGCACTTTGTGCGCAATGCGGAACCCACTCGACCGGGGTCTAGTTCACCCCAAATTCCCCCGAAACGCCTCCATCACCCGCTCATAGACGTCCCGCTTGAATGGCACGATCTCGGCGATCAGGCGGTCGGGGTCCTGCCATTTCCAGCGGGTGAACTCGGGGTGCTCGGTCTGAATGTCGATCTGGTCGTCGGTCCCTAGAAACCGCATCAGGAACCATTTCTGCTGCTGCCCGCGAAAGCGGCCCTTCCAGATGTGGGGCACGATGTCGTGCGGCAGGTCGTAGGGCAGCCAGCCGTCGGTCTCGGCCACGATTTCCACGAGGTCGGGGGTGACGCCGATTTCCTCCTGCAACTCGCGCAGGGCCGCCGCGCGCGGGTCTTCGCCCTCGTCCACGCCGCCCTGGGGCATCTGCCAGGCGTCCTCGAACCGGTCGTTGCGCTGGCCGACGAAGATCTGGCCCTGATCGTTCATCAGCATCAGGCCGACGCAGGGGCGGTAGGGCAGCTTGGCGATCTGTTCGGGGGTCATGGGGGTCTCCGGGCTTGATGTCGCCCCATTCCTAATCGGTCGTTGCGTCAGTGCAAGGGTCTGACGCGGCGTTTGGCGTGACATGACCTGCGCGTAAAGCAATGGTGCGCGCAAGCAAGGGAGATTCTGATGACCGACTACCCACACCTGCTGGCCCCGCTGGATCTGGGCTTTACCACGTTGAAGAACCGGGTCCTGATGGGCTCGATGCATACCGGGTTGGAGGAAACCGGCGACTGGAACCGGGTGGCCGAGTTCTATGCTGCCCGCGCGCGCGGTGGTGTGGCGCTGATGGTGACGGGCGGCATCGGGCCAAACCTCGAAGGCTCGGTCTTGCCGGGGGCGGCGATGATGACCAGCGACAAGGACGTGGCGAACCATTCCGTCGTCACCGATCGGGTGCATCAGGCGGGCAGCAAGATCGCCATGCAGATCCTGCATGCGGGCCGCTATGCCTATGGGCCGAAATGCGTGGCGCCCAGCCCGGTGAAGTCGCCGATCTCGCCTTTCCCGCCGACCGAGCTGGACGAGGACGGCATCGAGAAACAGATCAGCGACATCGTGAACGCCGCCGTGCTGGCCCAGAAGGCGGGCTATGACGGGGTCGAGATCATGGGGTCCGAGGGGTATTTCATCAACCAGTTCCTCGTGACCCACACCAACAAGCGCACCGACCGCTGGGGCGGGTCCTATGAGAACCGGATGCGTCTGCCGCTGGAAATCGTCCGCCGCACCCGCGCGGCGGTGGGTACCGATTTCATCATCATCTACCGGCTGTCGATGATCGACCTTGTGCCGAATGGTTCGACTCATGAAGAAGTGGTGCAGCTAGCGCAAGCGGTCGAAAAGGCCGGGGCCACGATCATCAACACCGGCATCGGCTGGCACGAGGCGCGGATTCCCACAATCGCCACCAGCGTCCCGCGCGCGGCATTTGCCTGGGTGACGAAGAAGCTGATGGGCAAGGTGGGGATTCCGGTCATCACCTCGAACCGGATCAACACGCCCGAAGTGGCCGAGCAGGTGCTGGCCGAGGGCTGCGCCGACATGGTCTCTCTGGCGCGGCCGATGCTGGCGGATGCGGATTTCGTGGCCAAGGCCATGGCCGGCGAGTCGGCCAAGATCGCGCCCTGCATCGCCTGCAACCAGGCCTGTCTGGATCACACCTTCAGCGGCAAGCTGACCTCCTGCCTGGTGAACCCGCGCGCCTGCCACGAGACCGAACTGGTGATCGAAAAGGCCGCCACGCCCAAGCGCGTGGCCATCGTGGGCGCGGGTCCGGCGGGCCTGTCCACGGCGATGACCGCCGCACAGCGCGGCCATGACGTGACCGTGTTCGACAAGGCCGACGAGATCGGCGGCCAGCTGAACATGGCCAAGCAGGTGCCTGGCAAGGAAGAGTTCTGGGGCTTGGTGGACTGGTATCGCACCATGCTGGACGATCTGAGCGTCAAGGTCGAACTGGGCCGCGAGGTTGGCGCCGACGATCTGGCCGGGTTCGACGAGGTGGTGATCGCCACCGGCGTCAACCCGCGCGACCCGCAGATCCCGGGCGAGGACCGCGACAATGTCGTGAACTATATCGACGTGCTGCGCGATAAGGCTCCGGTAGGAAAATCGGTGGCGGTGATCGGCGCGGGCGGCATCGGCTTTGACGTGTCGGAATACCTGCTGGAGGAGGGCCATTCGCCCACCACCGACCTGCCCCTGTGGATGAAGGAATGGGGCGTCGCCGACCCCGAACAACACCGCTCAGGCCTCGCGCCCGAAGGCCCTCAGCCCGAGGCACCCAAGCGGCAGGTCACGCTGCTGCAGCGCAAGAAACAGGCGCATGGCAAGGGGTTGGGCAAGACCACCGGCTGGATCCACCGCGCGACGCTTAAGATGAAGAACGTCAACTTTGTTGGCGGCGTGAACTACGAGCGAATCGACGACGAGGGGCTGCATGTCTCGTTCGGAGAAGAGCGCGCCGACCCGACCGTCATCAAGGCCGATACGATCGTTCTGTGCGCCGGACAGGTGCCCGAGCGGTCGCTGGCCGATGCGCTGATCGAACGCGGGATCACCCCGCATGTGATCGGCGGCGCCGATGTGGCGGCCGAACTGGACGCCAAGCGGGCGATCAACCAAGGCACCCGGCTGGCCACTGCGCTCTGAGCGCGGCCGTCGGTCACTCCTCGACGGTGATCGTGATCACCTCGGACAAGACCGGCGGGGAGTGCGGCACATGCCCGGCGTCGCCCAGAACCAGTTGCAGCGTGTGCGGGCCGGGGGCTAGGTCCAGCGTTACCTCGGTCTGGCCGCCGCCAAAATGCATGTGATGCGCGTCTGACGGCAGGCCATTGGATAGTTCGTCGGCCCCGTCTTCGCCCTGCCCCAGCGGCGGGCGGTCGATCAGCAGGTGATGATGGCCGGTGTTCTCCTTTTCGGTCCCGGCCGGTGCGACCCCCATGCCGCTGAGACCGAAGACGATGGTCACCGGCGACGTCACCGCGTCGCCATCGGATGGATCCACGAAATAGACCTTGGCGTCGGGATTGGATGCGGTTGGCCCTCCGGCCTGCGCGACCGATGCCACAAGGCAGAATATGCACGCGAATATGATCTTCATCATCATCTCCTTGGTCAAGGAATTGCCGATCCCAGCGTAACATGCGCAGGCAAATGCTCCAAAAACCGCCGGAACATCAGGGCGTCAAACGCCCAAGACACCACTGTTTCCGCGTTTCCGAAGCGCAAACGATCCAATTCGAAACCCTGATATTATCCCATGTCTGCCCCGTTTCCGCCCAGATTCAAGGCCATGGTCGGACAACGAACAGAAGACCTGGGGAACGAGAATGGACCGACTGACCGAAATGGAGGCCTTTGCCAATGTGGTGGACCAAGGTGGTTTCACCGATGCGGCCAAGAAGATGGGCATTTCCAAATCAGCCGTGTCAAAGCATGTGTCGAGCCTCGAGGCCCGGCTGGGCGCGCGGCTGCTGAACCGCACGACGCGCCGCGTTTCGCCGACCGAGATCGGGCTGGCCTACTACGACCGCGCCCGCCGTGTGTTGAACGACGCCGGAGAGGCCGACGCGCTGGTAACCTCTATGCAATCGGCGCCGTCGGGCCTGCTGCGGATTTCGGTTGCGACGGATTTCGGCGTGAATCACCTGTCGCCGGTCCTGTCTGAATTCCTGGCCGCCTATCCCGACATCACCGTGAACATGGTATTGAACAACCGCTATGTCGAGCTGATCTCGGAAGGGTTCGACGTGGCCGTCCGCATCGGCGAGCTGGAAGACAGCACCCTGCGCGCCCGCAAGCTGACGGAAACGGTCAAACGCATGGTGGCCGCCCCCAGCTATGTGGAACGCTTTGGGCTGCCCGCAAAGATCGACGATCTGAACGAACACAAGCTGCTGCATTACTCCAGCCAGTCCTCGGGCAATGTCTGGAAACTGACGGCGCCGTCGGGCGAAAAGCGGCAGGTGCGCACGGCCGGATGGCTGAGCGTGAATGACGGGCAGTCGCTGCTGAACGCGGCGATCTCGGGGTTGGGTATCGCCTATCTGCCCAGCTATCTGTATGCGGATGCGCTGAAATCGGGCAAGGTGGTGGACGCTATGCCGTCGCTGCCGGACGAGGTACAGGGCATCTATGCGGTGTACCCGCCGGGCCGGTTTACCCAGCCCAAGGTGCGCGCCTTCATTGATTTTCTTGTCGACTCCTTCGCTGAAAAGGGGCCGATGGACTGGTAATTCTCCCGGTGGCACCTGAACGGCCCGCGCGTCCTGCGTGGGCCATTTTTTTGGCAAGGCTCAGTTGACCAGCAGCACCGCCTCGACCCGGCGGTTCAGTTCGCGGCCTTCCGGGGTGGCGTTCGACGTCAACGGCGCCAGATATCCCACCCCTTGCGCCTGTACCCGATCGGGGGCAACGCCGTGCCGTTCGATCAGGCGGGTTCGCACGGCCTGGGCACGGCGGGTGCTGACATCGATATTCGCCTGCAGGTCTCCGGTGTCGTCGGTGTGGCCGACCAACGCCAGCCGCGCCCCCGGATTGTCCGCCAGATAGGCGGCCAACAAGGCCAACGAGGCAAACGGACCTTCGCCCAGTGCGACGGCGCCGGATTCGAAACTCAAATCATCCAGGATAACATGGCCATCGCGCGTCAGATCGGACAGAAGGCCGCCTGCGCCCTGAACCGTCTCTTCGACCACCAGGGGCGGCGGTTTTGCGCCTTGGGGTGTGACGCGGATCATCTGCAGATACCCATCGGGTGGGCTGCGGCTGACCAGCAGGGTCAGCACTTCTTCGCCGCGCGTCGCGGACAGAAAGCGATAATCGTTGATGGACACGTTCATGTCGGGGGTCGGCACCACCTCGATGGCAAAGCGGAAATCGAAACCCCCGCAGTTGCGGGCCTCGCATTCGAACACGATGTCATAGCCCTGTGCCTTCAGATGGTCACGCAGCGGCGCCAGCAACTGCAGCGTGGTGCTGGACCCCGCCTGCAGGCGCCAGGTGATCCGCTCGACCCGCCCTTCGACCGGACGCACCGGCACCGAGCCGTCGGCAAAAGGCCCGATCGGCATGTCATAGCTGTCCAAGGGGCTGATGCGTTCGCTGACCTGCCGGGCGCTGTCAGGCAGCGTCAGGGTCTGGGCCGCAACCGGCCCGCCCAGCAGCCAGATCAGCAAGGCGGCACGGCGGATCATCGCGACTGGGCGTGGTAGCCGTCATTGGGCTGCATCGCCGTTGCGCTGGCCACCCGGTTGGTCATGTTGAAGAACCCGGCCACGTTGGCGATGTCCCAGATGTCGCGATCCGAGAACCCCACGTCGCGCAGGCGCTGGCGGTCGGGCTCCTCGATCTCGGCGCTGGCGGTGGTCATCTTGGCCGCAAAGTCCAGCATCGCACGCTGGCGGTCATCCAGAGGCGCCACACGGTAGTTCATCACCAGCATCTCGCCCAGTTTGGGATCGCCCGACATCTGCCGCACTGCCGCGCCATGCGCCACCAGGCAATAGAAGCAGCGGTTGATCGACGACACTACGACCGCGATCATCTCACGCTCGAGCTTGGAGAGGTTGCTGTCGGCCAGCATCAGGTCGTTGTACATGGCCGTGAAGGCATTCAGCTTGTCGATGTCAAAGGCATAGGCCTTCAGCACGTTGGGAATCATGCCCAGCTTTTCGGTGCAGATGTCAAAGTACTTCTGCGTTTCGGGCGGCAGCGGGTCCACCATCGGCAGGTTCAGCGCGGTGGGCATGTCGGTGTCGGTCACGGCTGTCTTTCTCCTCTCAGACCAGCTGGCGGTAATGGTACTCTCCGACGTGTTCCATCCCCAGAGAGCGGTAGAGCGCGTTGGCCCCCTCATTCGCCTTGGTGCAGATCACGCTAAGGGTATGGGCGCCATTGTCCAGCGCCCAAAAGGCCGCGGCGCGCATCGCCCAGCGGCCCAGCCCCTGCCGGCGATTGGCCGGCACGATCTCGAGCGCATGCAGCATGGCGATGCCGTCGTGGATGGCCACGAAGGCGGTGCCCGCCGGCTGATCGCGGTGGCGCAGCAACAGGCCGGTCTTGGGGCCGGAGGCGCGCTCCATCACCGCAAGGCGTTCGGGGCCGATGCCCCCCTGCGCCCAGATCTCGCGCATGATGGCCAGCGGCTCCCACAGGGTAAAGACGGTCACCGGCGGCACCGGCTGCTCGGTCAGCCGCGCGACCGGGCAGGCATAGATGTTGACCGGATCGAGGATCTCATAGCCCCGCGCGGCCAGCATTTCGTCCAGTGCCTCATCACCCGGGCGCAGGCAAAAGATGCGTTTCTGGCCCATCGCCTGCATGGCCGCCTCGGCCGCGTCGATATCCGGCGGGGTGACCGGGCCGACACGGCTGGCCGCGGACACGCGCGAGCCGCCTCCCAGCCCTTCGCGCAGCAGGAAAGGACCCAGTTGCGTGTACCGCGCGGCGGGCCATGTGCCGTCGACGACGGCGGCCCAGTCGGGCCTCACAGGTCAAGCTCCCTTGCCAGGCGGGTGATGGCGGCGTCAATACGGGCGCCGTCGGTGCCGCGCACCACCACGTTGGCGCCGAACACGCCGTTGATCTGAAACGGGTAGCAACCGATCGACAAGTCGTCGAAATCCTGCGCCAGGGCCGACAGATTGGTGGCGATGTCGCCCTCTCCCCGGTCTACGCGCAGGGTCTGCGACAACAATGGCTTGCCTCCGGTCAGGGTGGGCAGCACGCTGGCCACCATCGCCCGGAACACCGAGGGCACCCCGGCCATCACGTGGACGTTGCCCAGGGTAAATCCCGGCGCGGTCGAGACCGGGTTGTCGATCAGCGTCGCGCCATCGGGGATGCGCGCCATGCGCAGCCGTGCGGCGTTCAGCTCCAACCCGGCCTGGTCATAATGCGCCTGCAGCAGGGCACGGGCATCATCGCGCACGTCAATATGGGCCCCGAAGGCGCGGGCGATGCAATCGGCGGTGATGTCGTCATGGGTCGGGCCGATGCCCCCGCTGGTGAACACATGGTCATAGGCCTGCGACAGCGCCTTGACGGCGGTTTCGATGGCCTCGGCGTCATCGCTGACGATGCGGACCTCTTTCAGGTCAATGCCATGCTTGGTCAATTCCTGCGCCAGAAAGTGCATGTTCGCGTCGCGGGTGCGGCCCGACAGGATTTCATCCCCGATCACCAGCATTGCCGCGGTTGGGTTGGGCATGGCGCGCTCTCCTCTTGATCGACCTTTGAGGCAGGTATAGGCCCGGAGCCATGCGCTTTCAAACCCCTCTTGTTCCCGCCCGCCTGATCCGCCGCTACAAACGCTTTCTGGCCGATTGCGTACTGGAGGACGGGCGCGAGGTGACGGCCCATTGCGCCAATCCCGGTTCGATGATGGGACTGGCCGAGCCGGGCATGAAAATCTGGCTGGAACCCAATGACGACCCCAGGAAGAAACTGAAATTCGGCTGGCGGCTGGTCGAGCACGAGAACGGCCATTTCACCGGGGTCGATACCTCGGTGCCCAATCGCGCGCTGCGGGCCGCGCTTGAGGCGGGCGAGATCCCCGAACTGGCCGCCTATGGCACCATCCGGCCCGAGGTGAAATACGGCGAAAACAGCCGTGTCGATTTCCTGTTGAGCGAGGCGGGGTTGCCGGACGCCTATGTCGAAGTGAAAAGCGTGACCCTGTCGCGCCAGCCCGGTCTGGCCGAATTTCCCGACAGCGTGACCGCACGCGGCACCAAGCATCTGGGCGAACTGGCGGCGATGGCCGAGGCCGGGTACCGAGCCGTCATGCTGTATCTGGTGCAACGCACCGACTGCAAGCGGTTCGAGCTGGCCGCCGATATCGACCCGGCCTATGCGGCGCAATTTGACGCTGCGGCAGCGAAAGGGGTTGAACGGCTGGTCTATGCGACCCAAATCACGCCCAAAGGCGTCTGGATCGGCAACAAACTGTGACGCCCGCCACCGCGCGCCCTCTGGCACTTTCTGCACAAGCAGCGTAAAGAGGGTATCGCGCGCAACAATTGGAGCCCCGCGTTGATGAAGGAACATCGTGGCCGCCTGACGAAGGACGGCATCCGCATTTACGAACAGGCTGACTTTGCCGGCATGCACGCGGCAGGGGCGGTTGCGGCGCGGATTCTGGATGACATCGCCGAGCATGTCTTTCCCGGCCAGACCACGGGCGAGATCGACCGGATCATCACCCGGATGGTCGAGGATGCCGGCGCCAACTCGGCCACCATCGGCTACAAGGGCTATCAGCACGCCAGCTGCATCAGCGTGAACCACGTGGTCTGCCACGGGATCCCGGGCGAGAAGAAGCTGAAGGATGGCGACATCCTGAACATCGACGTGACGGTGATCGTCGATGGCTGGTTCGGAGACACCAGCCGCATGTATGTGGCAGGCAAGCTGCCGCGAAAGGCCGAGCGGCTGATCCAGGTGACTCATGACGCCCTGTTCAAAGGGATCGAGATGGTCAAGCCGGGCAACACCTTTGGTGATATCGGCCATGCCATCCAGTCCTACGTTGAATCGCACCGCATGAGCGTGGTGCGCGATTTCTGCGGGCACGGGCTGGGCCGGGTGTTCCACGCGCCGCCGAACGTGCTGCATTACGGCCGCCCGGGCACCGGCGCGGTTCTGGAAGAGGGCATGTTCTTTACCATCGAGCCGATGGTGAACCTGGGCCGCCCCGAGACCAAGACCCTAGCCGATGACTGGACCGCCGTGACCCGCGACAAGTCGCTGTCGGCGCAGTTCGAACATTCCGTGGGTGTCACCGCGGACGGGGTCGAGATCTTTACCCTGTCACCGGGCGGCAAGTTCCACCCGACCTACTGATCCTGATCCCGCTGCGCGCGCCACAGGGCGAGCAACAGCGTCTCTTGCCCCCAAGGCGTCACCGCGTCCTGGATGAAGACGGGCGCGCGGCGCGGTTTGGGTTCTGGCCCTGTCTCGGTCTCGGCACTCTGCGCGGGAACCAGCGGGAAAATGGGCATGGCGTGGTCCATGACCCGCAACATAGCACGGCGCGGCCCCGGGTCCAAAAAAGGGCGGTTCAGCCCCGCCACATCAGCGAGATATGGGTGTCGCCGTATTTGCGCGCATCGTGCAGCGTGAAGCCCTCGGGCGGGGCCATCGGGGCGTTCTCTTCCCAGACCACCAGCGCGTCATCGGCCAGCCAGCCGCCCTTGAGCGCCGCGGCAAGCGCCTTTTGCCCCATTCCCTTGCCATAGGGCGGATCGAGGAAGATCAGGTCGAACGGCGCGCCGGGATTGTCGCCCAGCCGTGTCGCGTCGCGGCGGATCAGGGCGGTGCGGTCGGCGCTGCGGGTCAGGTCGATATTCTTGCGGATCAGCCCCTGCGCCACCCGCCCATCATCAACCAAGGTGACATGCGCCGCGCCGCGTGACAGCGCCTCGAGCCCCAAGGCACCAGTGCCGGCGAACAGGTCCAGCACCCGCAGCCCATCGAAGTCGACAAGGTGGTTCAGCACGTTGAACAGGCTTTCGCGCACCCGGTCGGTGGTGGGGCGCAGATGCGCACCCGCGTCCCCCTTGCCGACCGAGGCCAGCGCCCGGCCCCGGAAATCTCCGGCGATGATCCTCACGCCTTGAGCAGCGGCTTCAGATCCGCTGCGGGGTCGGCTACCACCGCCGGATCGGCGGTTTTGCCCGCGTCGATCAGGCGCTTGCCGACCATGTAGGCGCGCGGGTCGTTCATCGCATCCACCGCCAGCAACTGATCGCCCCGGTAATACCAGAACGAGGTGGTCGCCCCCTCGCCCTTGCGGGTGACGACGTGGTCATAGCCCGTGTTCAGCCCGGCGATCTGCAGCTTCACGTCATACTGGTCCGACCAGAACCAGGGCGTGGCCACGTAATCCTTGCCCGCGCCCAGCATGTTCTGCGCCACCACCTCAGCCTGGTCGATCGCATTGGGCACGCTTTCCAGACGGATGCGTCGGCCCTTGTAGGGGAACGAGGCACAATCGCCCGCCGCCCAGATATCGGGGGAGGAGGTGCGGCCCTGCGCGTCGGTCTTGATGCCGTTCTCGATGGCAAGCCCGGCCATCTCGGCCAGTTCGGTGGCCGGGGTGATGCCCACGCCGACCACCACGAAATCAACCGCCAGTTCCGTCCCGTCGCCCAGCACCGCGCCGGTGACCTTGCCATTCTCGCCGGTGATCCGTTCCAGCCCAACGCCTTCTCGGATGTCCACGCCATGGGTGCCGTGCAGCGCGCGGAAATAGTCGCTGGTCTCGGGCGCGGCGACACGCTGCAGGATGCGGTCGGCCATCTCGACCAGCGTCACCTGTACGCCGCGCTTGGCACAGACGGCTGCGGCCTCGAGCCCGATATAGCCGCCGCCCACGATCAGCGCCCGAGCGCCTTCGATCACGGCGGGGGCCATCACGTCCACATCGGCCAGCGTGCGCACCACATGCACGCCCTCCAAGTCTCCGCCGATCGCGGCGGGCAGGCAGCGCGGATGCGAACCGGTGGTCAGGGCAAGCTGGTCGTAGGAGATCACCTCGTCGCCGATGGTCACGGTCTTGGCGGCCGGGTCGATCGCCGTCACCTGCTGACCCAGCCGCAGGGTAATGTTGTTTTCGGCATAGAAACTCTCGGGGCGCAGGAACAGCCGTTCCAATTCCATCTCGCCCAGCAGGTAGGCCTTGGACAGCGGCGGGCGTTGATAGGGCAGCACGGGCTCAGCCCCGATCAGGGTGATCGCCCCGTCAAACCCGCCCTTGCGCAGCCCGGCCACCAGTGACGACCCCGCCTGTCCGGCTCCGATCACGACGATATGGCTCATCTGGTCCGCCCCCTGTCGATTTCCCGTGGCTTGTGCCACCCGCCCACCTATATTGCGGCAAGGAGCGAGTTTGCAATTTCAAACGACAGGAGCATGAAGATGATTTCAACCGGCGACACCCTGCCCGAAGCAACCCTGATCCAGATGGGCGAAAACGGACCGGAAGAGGTGCGGCTCTCCAGCAAGGTCAAGGGCCGCAAGGTGGTGATCTTTGCCGTGCCCGGCGCGTTCACCCCCACCTGCCACTCGGCCCATGTCCCCAGCTTCATGCGCACCAAGGACCAGTTCGCGGCCAAGGGCGTTGACGAGATCATCTGCGTGTCGGTCAACGACCCCTTCGTGATGAAGGCCTGGGGCGAGGCCACGGGTGCGACCGCGGCAGGGCTGACCATGCTGGCCGATCCGGCCTCGGAATTCACAAAGGCGATCAGCATGGATTTCGACGCCCCGCCCGCCGGCCTGATCGCGCGCTCCAAGCGCTATGCGATGCTGGTCGAAGACGGCAAGGTCGTGGCGCTGAACCTCGAGGAAAGCCCCGGTGCCTGCGAGATTTCGGCCGGAGAAGGCCTGCTGGCGGTTATCTGACCGCTAAAAGGAAACCCAACCGCAGGCGCCCGCCCGGGCGTTTGCAAATGGCCGGATAAACGGCAAGGAGGATCTTGATGGCCTACATGAAAACACTGGCTGGGATCGGCGCCATGGTCGCTCTGACCGCCTGCGAGGTGCCTCAGTCTCCTGTCGTTACCGGCCCCGACGGGCAGGCCCGCATCCAGATCAATACATCGGGTCTGACCTGCTATCAGACGCGCTGCCTCGACATCAATCCGGCCGCGCGCAGCGTTCGGATGGTGGGCAACCGCACCACAGGCATTCCGCGCGAAATAGATGTCAGCGATGGCACCGTGACCCCGGCCGAGTTCCAGCGGCTGGGTGAGGTTGCCCTGCTGGCCGGCGGAATGGGGTCGCGCGGCGACCGCGGCTAGAGCAGGCTGTCCATCTTGCGCGCCAGCTTGGCGTCCTGAGACGACAGGCCGCCCACGTCATGGGTTGTCAGAACCACCTCGACCGTGCGATAGACGTTGGACCATTCGGGGTGGTGGTTCCACTTTTCGGCAAAGATAGCCACCTTGGTCATCCAGCCAATGGCATCGACGAAATCGTCGAAGATGAAGGTCTTGGTGATCGCGTCGCGGTCCTCGACCATGGTCCAGCCGTTCCTAAACAGCGGGTCCAGCAGCGGGCCGCGGGTCTCGGTGGACAGAAGTTCGCTCATTGCCGTTCCTCCGGGTTGGCTTTTCTGAACGGGCCGTAATCCGTCAGAATCTCGATCTCTTCCCCTACCGCGCGGGCTTCGGCCTCGAGGTACCGCGCGACGGCGTCCGCGAAGCCGGGATCGGCGATCCAGTGCAGGCTGTGCGTGCGCGTGGGCAGGTAGCCGCGCGCCAGCTTGTGTTCGCCCTGCGCGCCGGCCTCGACTCGGGCCAGCCCCTGCGCGATGGCAAAGTCGATCGCCCTATAGTAGCACAGTTCGAAATGCAGGCAGGGATGATGTTCGGTGCAGCCCCAATAGCGCCCGAACAAGGTTTCGCGCCCGATGAAGTTCAGCGCGCCGGCCACCGGGTATCCGCCCCGCTCGGCCAGCACCAGCGCCATGTCATCGGCCATGGTTTCGTGAACGATGTCAAAGAATTGCCGCGTCAGATAGGGCGAGCCCCACTTGCGCGCGCCGGTATCCTGATAGAATTCCCAGAACGCGTCCCAGTGTTCGGGGCGCAGATCGGCGCCGGTCAGGGTTCGGATCTCGCCGCCGAAGGCGTTGGCCTGCGCCCTTTCCTTGCGGATGTTCTTGCGCTTGCGCGAGGACAGGGCGGCGAGGAAATCGTCGAAATCGGCATAGCCATCGTTCAGCCAGTGAAACTGCTGCGAATCGCGCGCCAGCAGGCCCATCTGCTGCCCGGCCAGCGCCTCGGCCTGGGTGCAGAAGGTGACGTGCAGCGACGACAGGCGGTTGTCGGCGGCCAGTTGCACCGCCCCCTGCACCAGCGCCGACATGGCGATCCCGTCATAGCCGGGCCGTGTCAGGAACCGCCGTCCGGTGGCCGGGGTGAACGGCACCGCGATCTGCAGTTTGGGATAGTACCGCCCGCCCGCATTTTCATAGGCATGGGCCCAACTGTGATCGAAGATGTATTCGCCCTGGCTGTGCGACTTGGCATACATCGGCGCGGCCCCGATCAGCAGGCCGTCCAGATAGGCGGTCAGGTATTGCGGCTGCCAGCCTGTGCCCCGCCCGACCGATCCGCTGTCTTCCAGCGCGCGCAGGAACCGGTGCGTGGTGAACGGGTCCAGCGGGCGGGTGCCGTCGGCGGCCTCGGGGCAGGCGCAACTGTCCCATTCGGCCGCCGGGATCTGATCCAGCGTCGACAGAACCCGGATCTCGATCTGTGACTGGTCCATGTGCCCTCCTGCGTCCCCCTGAACTATCTGTGACGCCGGCAGCCGGGTTCAACCCGGAATGGCGGCCAGATAGTTTTCGAAGGTCACGTTGTCGGCCACCTTTCGCGCCTCGGCCTCCTGTTCGGCCGAGCGCACCGTCCAGCACAGGATCGGCACGCCTTGCGCCTTCAACTCGGCCACGCGGGGGCGGGCCAGGTCCTGCACCTCGTGGCTGATGAAGCTGGCGCCAACCCGGTTGAAATCGGGGATGTCGCGCAGGTGGTCGCAGACCTCGGCCGGCAGATGCTCGACTTCGGGCTTGTAGGAACAGGTCGTCAGCCCACGCGGAATCTCCGGCGCCAGCCGGGCCAGCTCGGCCACGGAGTTGGGGTTGAACGACATCAGCGCGACCGGACCGTCATAGGACTTCAGCAGCGCGACCGCATCCCCTTCCAGCCGCCCGTCCACAGGCCCCATCGCACCGTGCTGATCCTTGAACTCGATCAGCAACGGCACGCGGCCCGCCACCAGTTGCAGAACTTCCTCAAGCGAGGGGATCCCCTCGTCCCCGTGCAGCAGCGGAAGGTCCGCGGCCTCGGCCCGGGTGATCTGCTGGATCGCGCCGGACTGGCCGGTCAGGCGCGTCAGGTCATAGTCGTGGAAAACCATGGCATGGCCGTCCGACGTCATCTGCAGGTCAATCTCGATCCCGTAGCCCGCAGCAATGGCGGCCCGGATGGCCGCCCGGCTGTTTTCCGGGCGGGTCTGGCGAATGTCATGCAGCGCCCGATGCGCAATCGGCGCGCCCATGAACACACGAGGCAGAGACGGTGTCATTGGATCTCGAAAATCCCTTCGATCTCAACCGCGACGCCCAGCGGCAGCGACGCGGCGCTGACGGCCGAACGCGAATGGCGGCCCGCCTCGCCCAGCGCCTCGACCAGGAAATCGGACGCGCCGTTGATCACCTGCGGCTGGTCGGTGAAATCGGCGGTCGAGTTCACGAAACCGGTCAGCTTGATCACACGCACCAGCTTGTCGATGTCCCCGCCGCAGGCCGCCTTGACCTGGGCCAGCAGGTTGATGGCACAGACCCGGGCCGCCGCCGCACCGGCCGCGACATCCATATCGGCGCCCAGCTTGCCGGTGATCAACGCATCGTCCTTCGAGATCTGGCCCGAGACATAAACGATGTTGCCTACCCGCACGAACGGCACGTAATTGGCCGCCGGCGCCGGGGCGTCCGGCAGGGTCACGCCCATGGATTCCAGTTTTGCCGCGATGCTCATGTTCTTGTCCTCAGCTTCCGGTCTGTTTTCGGGACGCTAACCGGGAACGGGATTCGCGAAAAGACGCAAAACCGTCATTTCCCCGCCAGTCTGCGAAACGGCGCGTTTTCTGTTGTCCCCGAGGTGTTGAACGCCGGCCACTTTACCTAGCGGATGTGCGCAGGTAACACGCTAGGAGTTTCATTTCGGGCAGAAAGCAACTATCTGCCGGAGAATTGGGCCGGTGCGAACAGGCCAAGAGTATTGATTGAGTGTCCGGTTGCCTTACATCCGGGCGAACGGGAGTGAATGAGACCGTGTCGAGCCGGATCCGTTTCAGACATGTCGCCCTTGCCGCGTTTTTGGCGGTGCTGTCGGCTTGCGCCAGCCAGCCACAGGATGCCGCGACGCGGGGCGAGGTTTTCGACCCCTACGAAAAAACCAATCGGGGCATACACAAGTTCAACCTGGGCGTGGACCGATTTCTGTTCCGCCCGGCGTCCAAGGGCTATGTCAAGATCGTGCCCGACCCGATGGTGACCAGTTTCAACAACTTCGCCGAGAACATTACCTTGCCCGGGCAGGCCGTCGATTACCTGCTTCAGGGCAATCTGAAACAGTCCGGAAACGCCCTGCTGCGCTTCGTGATCAACTCAACTGTCGGTGGGTTCGGCCTGTCCAAACCGGCAGACGAGCTGAACCTGCCGCAGGTCGATACTGATTTCGGCGAAACCTTGCATGTCTGGGGTTTCGGCGAGGGCGCCTATGTCGAGCTGCCCTTCTACGGCCCGTCCACCACGCGCGACGCGGTCGGCGTGGTGGTGAACCTGTTCACCAACCCGATCGACCTGGCGCCGACCCGCCCAGCCGACAACCTAGGCCTCTATGCCGAGGTCGTGCGCCGTATGGGCGATCGGGGCAGGTTCTCGGACACTGTCGATTCTATCCTATATGAAAGCGCCGACAGCTATGCGCAGGCGCGCCTGATCTATCTGCAGAACCGCCGGTTCGAACTGGCACGCGACGATGAAGATACCTATCTGGATCTGTACTCGGACCCCTATGCCGACCTTGATGGCGATCCGGCCGCGGACGCCTATCTTGACCCCTACGAGGACCCCTATGCCGAATGACACATTGACCCGCCGCGGTTTCGTCTCCACCGCCCTGGCCGGCGTGGCGGCAGCCACCCTTCCCCTGCCCGCGCTGGCCCTGACCGAGGCATCGGCCAAGGTCTTGGTCGACAAGGTGGTGGCCGAGATCAACCGCGTCATCGAATCGGGCAAATCCGAAAGCGCGATGCTGCGCGATTTCGAGAAGATCTTCGTGCAATACGCCGATGTGCCGATCATGGCGCGATATGCGCTGGGGGCGGATGCGCGCAGCGCCAGCCAAGCGCAACTGCGCGAATTCACCAAAGCGTTCCAGGGCTATATCTCGCGCAAATATGGCCGCCGGTTCCGCGAGTTCATCGGCGGTCAGGTCACTGTGAAATCGGCCCGCAAGATCAAGGCCGGATACGAGGTGCGCAGCACCGTCAAGCTGCGCGGCGAAGCCCCGTTCGAGGTAACCTTCCTGGTGTCGGACAAATCGGGCCGCGACAAGTTTTACAACATGTTCATCGAAGGGGTGAACCTGCTGCTGACCGAGCGCACCGAGATCGGCGCGATGCTGGATGCCCGCAAGGGTAATCTGGATCAGTTAATCCGCGACCTGAAAACCACCGGCTGACCCCGCCGGACCGGACCGCAAAAATGCCGCGCATCCGATATGCGCGGCATTTTCGTGCCCGAATAAGCGGCTCAGTTCAGCCGCTCGCCCGTGTCCTTGGCGAAATACGACACCTTGCTCATGTCAAAGGCCAGGTTCAGCATCTGCCCGGCCCTGGCGCTGGTTTCGGCATGCAGACGCGCGGTCACTTGTTTGCCGCCCAGTTCCGAAACGACATAGGTGTCCGCCCCCGCCGGCTCGACCATATCGACCAGGCAGGCAGCCTCCTGCACGCCGGCGCCGGCGCGGAACCCGGCCTCGGCGATGTCCTCGGGGCGCAGGCCCAGGATCACCTCTTCAGGCAGGTGCAGATCGCGCGTGTCCGTCAGCACGATCGGATCGCCCCCCGCACGCGCGATTGCGACCTGCGTGCCGGTCCCGTTGCGCTGGACCCGCGCCGGGATCAAATTCATTGCCGGCGACCCCATGAAATCCGCCACGAACAGGTTGGCGGGGCGGTTGTAGATCTCGGCCGGGGTACCGATCTGCTGCACCACGCCGCCCTTCAACACCACGATCTTGGTGGCCAGGGTCATCGCTTCGATCTGATCATGGGTCACATAGACGATCGAGGCATCCAGCGTCTGATGCAGCTTCTTGATCTCGGTCCGCATCTCGACCCGCAGCTTGGCGTCGAGGTTCGACAACGGTTCGTCGAACAGGAACAGCTTGGGGTCGCGCACCAGCGCCCGGCCCATCGCCACACGTTGCCGCTGGCCACCCGACAATTGGCTGGGGCGACGGTTCAGCAACGGCTCGATCTGCAGAAGCGCGGCGACCTCTTTCAGCTTGGCGTCTTGTGTCGCCTGATCGACCCCGCGCACCTTCATGCCAAAGGTGATGTTCTTGGCCACCGACATGGTCGGGTACAGGGCGTAAGACTGGAACACCATCGCGATGTCGCGGTCCTTGGGGCTGACATGGGTCATGTCCTTGCCGCCGATCGACAGCGTCCCGCCCGAGATCGGCTCGAGCCCGGCGATGCAGTTCAGCAGGGTCGACTTGCCGCAGCCCGACGGCCCGACCAGCACCAGGAAATCGCCCGGTTCGATCGAGATGTTGATGTCCTTGAGAATCTCGGTTGCGCCGTAATTCTTGTACAGTTTTTTGATATCGAGGATGGGAGCCATGGGTTATCCCTTCACGGAACCGGCGGTCAGGCCGCGGATGAAATACTTGCCGGCAACGACATAGACGAGCAGCGTCGGCAACCCCGCGATGATCGCGGCTGCCATGTCGACGTTGTATTCTTTGACGCCGGTGGTTGAGTTGACGATGTTGTTGAGTGCCACGGTCACGGGCTGCGTGCCCGCTTGGCTGAACGAAACGCCGAACAGGAAGTCGTTCCAGATCTGGGTGAACTGCCAGATCACCGTCACCACTATGATGGGCAGCGACAGCGGCAGGAAGATCGACCAAAAGATCCGCAGGAACCCGGCCCCATCCACCCGCGCCGCCTTGGTCAGCTCGGCCGGAATGGTGACATAGTAATTGCGGAAAAACAGCGTGGTGAAGCCCAGCCCATAGATCACGTGGACGAAGATCAGGCCCGGAATGGTGCCCGCAAGCCCCATCAGCCCCAGCAGCCGCGCCATCGGCAGCAGCACAACCTGGAACGGGATGAAGCAGCCAAACAGCATCAGCGAAAAGATGATGTTGGCCCCGCGGAACCGCCACTGCGCCACGACATACCCGTTCAGCGCGCCCAGCAGGGTCGACAGGATCACCGCCGGCACCGCGATCAGCACCGAGTTCCAGAAATAGGGCCGCAACCCTTCGCACTGAATCCCAGTGCAGGCACTGGACCATGCGGTTTTCCACGCCTCGAGCGTGACGTCGCGGGGCAGTGCGATCAGGCTGCCGGTGCGGATCTCCTCGAGGCTTTTCAGCGAGGTCGTGACCATCACGAACAGCGGCATCAGGTAATACAGCGCGAACAGGCCCAGCAGGACATACAGCAGCCAGCGCAGCGCGGTCTTGCCGGCCGTGCCCTGCGCACGGGTTCGGGGCATCGACAGATCAGTCATTTTTCGCCCTCAGTTCTGAGTAAAGGTAAGGAACCACGATCGCAAAGACGACCAGCATCATGATCATCGCCGACGCCGCCGCCTGGCCGATGTCGCCCCGCGAAAACGCCATGGCGTACATGTAGGTAGCCGGCAGATCGGTGGCATAGCCGGGGCCGCCGCCGGTCAGGGCGATGACCAGGTCAAAACTCTTGATTGCAAGGTGGGCTAGCACGATGAAGGCCGACAGGAAGATCGGCGCCATCGACGGGATGATGATTGCCGTGTAGATCCGCCAGGTGGGGATGCCGTCGACCTGCGCGGCCTTGATGATCTCGCCATCGACCGAGCGCAGCCCGGCCAGGAACAGCGCCATCACGAAGCCCGAGCTTTGCCAGACCGCCGCCATCACAATCGTATAAATCGCGAAATCGGGGTTCACCAGCCAGTCGAAGGTGAAGTTTTCAAACCCCCAGCCCCGAACGGTGGCTTCAATCCCCAGACCGGGGTTCAGGATCCATTTCCACGCGGTGCCGGTGACGATCATCGACAGCGCCATCGGGTACAGGTAGATCGTGCGGATGAACCCTTCGACGCGGATCTTCTGATCCAGCATGATGGCCAGCGCCAGGCCCAGTACCATCGCGATCACGATGAAAAGCGCGCCAAAGATGTACAGGTTGTTGATTGCCGTGTCCCAGCGGGGCGAGTCGAACAGGCGTTCGTATTGCACGAAGCCCTTGATCTCGTATTTCGGCAGCAGTTTCGAGCGGGTCAGCGATACCCAGGCCGTCCATCCGATGAAACCGTAGACAAAGATCAATACGGCGATGAACGAGGGTGCCAGCACCACCTTGGGCAGGTGGTTTTCCAGCCATTCCGACATTTGAGCCTCCGGGGAGAAAGGTGCCCTGCCCGCGCATGGGGGCAGGGCGGGTTGGAGATCAGTAGCTGTTGGCCACTGCGTCAGCCAGTTGTTGCACGGCCTCTTGCGAGGACATGTCCGAGTTGAAATGCGCGGTCACCACGTCGGTGATCGCACCGGCCTGCGACCCGCGCAGCGCCATACCGTGGGCATAGGACGGCAGCAGCGAGCCGTTTTCGGACGAGGTCGCCATGTCTTCGGCCGAGATGTTGGCGCACATGTCGAATTTGTCCAGCGACACGTCGGTCCGGGCCGGGATCGACCCCTTGTTCAGGTTGAACACTTCCTGGAACTTGGGCGCGACGATCAGCTTGGCCAGCAATTCCTGCCCGGCGCGCTTGTCGTCACCTTCCACGTCAAACATGGCAAAGCTGTCTACGTTGTACAGATATCCGTCGCCGGGGGTCGAGGCGCACAGGAAATCCTTGCCCGGTTCCTTGCCTGCAGCCAGGAATTCGCCCTTGGCCCAGTCGCCCATGATCTGGAAGGCGGCCTCGCCGTTCATGACCATGGCGGTGGCCAGGTTCCAGTCGCGGCCCGAGAAGTTCTCGTCAACGAAACCACGCAGAGTGCGCATCTGGTCGAACACCTTGACCATCGTGTCCGAGGTCAGCGCCTCGGCGTCCAGCTCGACCAGCGCCTTGTTGTAGAACTCGGGGCCGCCAAGGCCCAGAACGACCGTTTCGAACACGGTCGCGTCCTGCCAGGCTTGGCCGCCATGGGCCAGCGGGATCACACCCGCGGCCTGCAGCTTCTCGGCGGCGGCGTTGAATTCGTCCCAAGTGGTCGGCATCTCGATGCCATTGGCCGCCAGCACGTCGGCATTGGCCCAGATCCAGTCGACCCGGTGCACGTTCACCGGCGCTGCACACCAGGTGCCCTCGCACTTCATGTGCGCCGCGATCGAAGCGGGCAGAACCTTGTCCCAGCCCTCGGCCTCGGCCACGTTCGAGATGTCGGCCAGAACGCCTTCTTCGTACCATTCCTGGATCGCCGGGCCCTTAAGTTGAACCGCGGTCGGCGCGTTGCCGGCCAGAACCCGGGCGCGCAGCGCGGTCATTGCCGCGTCGCCGCCACCGCCCGCGACGGGCATGTCCGTCCAGGTGCCGCCATTGGCCGCGAATTCCTCCTGCAGAACGGCGACCGACTTGGCCTCGCCCCCCGATGTCCACCAGTGCAGAACTTCGGCCTGCGGCTCGGCCATGACCGAGGACGCGGCCAGAACGGCCAGCGACGACGCCGTGGCGAATGCAAAACGTTTCATGTTCGGTATCCTCCCAGAACCTATGTCATACCGCCGTTTGGGCGGCGATGCCGAATATTACCGGAGACAAACCGTCATCAGGCAACGGAAAATCTGGCCCGAACCCGGCGCCGGAGGCAATTTTTCCCGGCTTTTGTTACAGCATGTTACGTTGATCTTGAATCCGTTGCAGTCCGTTACAATTGAGGGCAGCGTCGTAGGGAAACTCAGGGAGGACGAACGTGAGCATTCCACGTTTGCTGGTTGTCGACGACGATCCGGAGATCCGGTCGATGCTGACCCAGTTCTTTCAGCAGAACGGGTTCATCGCCCTGCCGGCCGCAACCGAGGACCAGGTGCGTGCGCACCTGAAATCGGGCCGCATCGACCTGATCCTGCTGGACGTGATGCTGGGTGACGAGAACGGGGTCGAGATCTGTGCCCGCCTGCGCCGAGAACAAGACGTCCCGATCATCTTCGTGTCGGCCCTGTCGGCCGATCACCAGCGCATGGCCGGCTACGAAGTGGGCGCCGATGACTACATCGCCAAGCCGTTCAACCCGCAGCTGCTACTGGCGCGCGTGCGGGCGGTGATGCAGCGCGCGCGGCGCACGCCGTCTCTGGCCTATCGCCGAAGGATCCGTACGTTCCGCTTCGGCGGCTGGGTCTATGACGGAAAACGCGACGAGGTGCATGCCCCCGACGGCTATCAAGTGTCCCTTTCGCAGCGGGAAACCGCGCTGCTCAAGGTGCTGTTGGCCAATCCCCACATCCCCCTGACCCGCGACGAGATCGCCGCTGCGCTGGACGTGACCGGCAGCGGCGACAAGCCCGAGGCTCAGGGCCGCGCCATCGATGTTCTGGTCGGGCGTTTGCGCTCCAAGATCGAGGCCAACCCCAAGGATCCCCAGATGCTGCGCACCGCGCGCGGGGTGGGATACGTCTTTGCCTGCGACGTGGCCGTGGAAGACGAGGCATGACCCTGCGCCTGCGCAGTCTCGGCTGGGTCTGGGCCATCAGTGCCTTCGCCGCCGGGTTGCTGGCGGCCGGGCTGTGGTTTGCTTCGGCCCGCAACTGGGACCGTTACCTGACCCGGGCCTACGCGGCCGGGTTTGCCGTCTACGAGAATTTGCGTACCGGGCGCGGCGCCCTGCCTGACATCACGACCACGCCGCTGTCTCCGCAGGCCGCACGGCTGGCCGAGGCCGGCGAGTTCGAACAACTGCCTGGCCTGCAGGAGCGGCGCTTCGTAACCAACCTGTCGATCCTGACCGACAGTTCCGCGCCGCTGGGTGGGCGCGAATTGACACTGGCCGTGATGTCCGACCGGCTGGTCTATCCGGTGTCCGACATCGTTTCAGGCAGCGATCAGACCGGTCCGCAGAAAATGGGAAACCTGACCCGGCTGCTGGCCACCTATTGCAGCGAACCGGTCCTGATCGCCCGGTACGGCCGCGGTGCTTGGCAGCAGGTGGACGGAACACGGGTCTGGGGGTGCGGTGCCGCGCCGACCGATCTGCGCTTGCCGGCGATCCTGGCGGCGGTCGTAGCCTTGGCCGCCATCCTCACATCGATCGGCAATGCCACCGACAGTTTCGCCCGCTTCGCACAGGCGCTGCGCGACCGGCGCCGGCATGGCGGTCCCCAAAGCTATGACATTGCCGGCCCGGCCGAGCTGCGCGACATCGTCTCGGCCGTGAACGACTATCTTCAGGATGAACGCGCACAGCTGGAAAAACGCGCCACGGTCCTGTCGGGGGTCAGCCACGATCTGGGCACCCCTGCCGCGCGGGTGCGGCTGCGCGCGGCCTTGATCCCCGACCCCGACCTGCGCGAAAAGCTGGAATCGGACGTCGACCAGATGACCGGGATGATCGAAAGCGTGCTGACCTATACCCGGTCGGAGTTGAGCGTCGAGGAACCGCGGCAGATCTCACTGACCTCGCTGGTCGAGTCGCTGGTGGCCGATTACCAGGACATGGACCTGCCGGTGAATCTGCAGCAGATCGCCCCGGTCGAAGTCGAAGGCGCCTCCTCTTTGTTCATGTCCCGGCGCGGCCACGCCAGCCTGCCGGAGAGCCGGCGCATCCTGGTGATGGCCCGCCCGATCTCGCTGCGGCGGGCGCTGACCAACCTGATCGACAACGCGCTGAAATACGGTCGGCACGCCAGGGTTGCGCTGGAGACCGATGCCGAAACCGCCACGGTCATCGTCGAGGACAAGGGCACCGACCTGACGGTCACCGATATCGAGGCGCTGATGGCCCCTTTCCGGCGCGGGTCCAACACCGGCTCGTCGGACGGGTTCGGCCTTGGCCTGACCATCGTCGCGACTGTGGCCGAACAACACGGCGGCTCCCTGCGGTTCGAGGCCGGCGAACAGGGGTTGCGCGCCCGGTTCACGATCCTGAGGTGACGCTCCGCCTCACGAGTAGCTGCGCACCAGCGCTCCCGCGATCAACGACCACCCGTCGGCGATGACGAAGAACGCCAGCTTGAACGGAAGCGACACCGTAGCCGGGGGAACCATCATCATACCCATCGACATCAGCACCGCGGCTACCACCAGATCGATGATCAGGAACGGCAGGAAGATCAGGAACCCGATCTGAAACGCGCGGGCGATCTCGGACAGCATGAAGGACGGCATCAGCACCGACAGAGGCGCCTGCGGCGACAGCTCCAACGTTTCGCCATTCGGCCGCAGGGCAGCCATCGCCCGGAACGTATCGGCATCCAGCCGCGCGGCCATAAACTCGCGAAACGGCACCAGCGCACGCTCCAACGCAGGCTCGACGTCCATCGTTTCCTCGACCATCGGCCGGATTCCGGTGTCCCAGGCCTGGGTGAAAACCGGTTCCATGATGAAATAGGTCAGGAACATCGCCAGGCTGACGATCAGCATGTTGGGCGGCGACTGTTGCAGCCCGATCCCCTGCCGCAGAATTGCCAAAACCGTCACGAGAAACGGAAAACAGGTGACCATGATCGCCAGCCCGGGCGCCAGGCTGAGCACGGTGATCAGAAGAATCAACTGGATCGTGCGCGCCGATATCGAGCCGCCCTCGCCCAGAGACAGCGACAGCTCCTGGGCCGAAGCCAGTGCCGGCGCCAGCAACACCGCCGCGAGGATCAGCCAGAATCCGCCGCGCATCATCCCAGCCCGGTCTTGAAATCCGATATCTCGGTCAGGCGCACGGCAAGCTGGCCGGCATGCTCCCCCTCCATCTCTTCCAGCAGACCACGCGCAACCAGTTGATCGCCGACATACAGGTCGACCGGATCCTCGACACGTTTGTCCAGCGCCAGAACCGCGTTTTCGCCCATGTTCAGCAGGTCGCGAACCAACGGACGCGCCCGGCCGACCGAGACGGTCACTTCGATCGGCACCGTCTCGAACGGGTTGTATTTTTCCGGTTTGGGGGGCTGGTTTTCACTCATTTGACAAAGCCTCTTTTGCCTCGAATACATACGCGTTGAACGCTGCGGCGATCGTCTCCAACAGCGCCGCGCAATCGACCTCGGCGCGGGCCGTGCCGACCTGCAACCGCGCCTGTCCAGGCTGCAGTGCCGGGTCCTCGACCACCTTGGGTGCGGGGTCTATGCCGCCGGGCAACAGCGCCGAGACGTCCTCGGCCGCGCCCGGAGGCACGACCAGGTGCACCGGCTGGGCGACCTGTTCGCGTGACAGTTCGCACAACTGTTCGACTACGCGCGCGGCAAAACCCTGATCGATGGCCTGCGGCAGAACCACCTGCACGAGCGACTGGAACATCGGCTCGAGCGACAAGGTCATGCGGGTCAACGCCTCGTGATAGCTGAAAGACAGGTCCGCGAAGGCGGCGCGCAACTCTTCGGTCAGGGCAGCCCGGCCCTGTCCCTGAGCCTGCAACGCGTCCTCCCAGCCGGCCCCGTATCCCTTTTCAAAGGCTGCGAACCGTTCTTCCTCCAACGCTTCCTCGTCCAGAAGGCGCATCGGGGCGCCTTCGGCCTGGGCGGTGAAATCCTCGAGCAGATGGGCTATCGACATCACACCTTCTCCTCGCTTTCCTCAAGCCAGCTGCGCAGGATTTCGACCGTTTCCTCCTGCTTGTCGCCGATCATGCTGCGCAGACGCGCGACCGCATCCTCGGACGTGGCTTGCGCAATTGCGGGGACCGCACCTTGGTCGGCGGCCGGGGCAAGCGGCGCGAAATCCTGATCCTGGCCGTCGGCGATCTCGCCGACCAGATATTGGGCATCCGGTGCCGTCGACCGCTCGGCCGCCGGCGGCAATGCCGCGACCGGAGCGTTGGTCAGGATCGGACGGATCACGAACAGCCCCATCACCAGCGACACGATCGCCAATACCGCCATCTGGATCAACGACATCGTGTCCAGATGAATGTTCTGCCAGATCGAGGCCGTGGCCAGGGTTCCCTGCGGCTCCACCTGCGGCAATTCCATCGACTTGAGCGTGATCACGTCCCCGCGTTCGGCATCGAAGCCGACCGCCGAGGCCACCAGTTCGCGCAGGGCCTCAAGCTCGGTGTCGGGCATCGGCTGGAACACCGACGCTCCCGACGCATCCACCGTGCGCGTGCCGTTTACCATGACCGCCACGGTCAGGCGCTTGATCGCCCCCGGGGCGCGATGCACTTCCAATTCGGTCTCGGACACCTCGTAGTTCACACGCTCGCGGGTCTGGGTCGCGGTCGAATTCGACTCGTCCCCGCCGGCGGCATCGCCATCCGGCAGGTTCGACGCCACGGTGACGTCCGAAGACTGGTTGCGCGAGCTGTCCGAGCGTTCCTCGATATCGGTGCTGATGGCAACGCGGCCCTTGGGATCGAACCGCCGCTCGCGGATCGACTCGGTCTCGGTCACGGTATCGACGCTCACCTCGACCACGGCATTTCCGGGGCCGACGCGCGCCTCGACCAGGCGCAACACCCGCTCGCGCAGCTGCTTGGCCTTGTCGTCGGCCGTATCGGCAGCGACCGTGGCCTCTTGCGGGCCGACGACCGCGCCGTTGGAATCGATCACCGCAACATCCTCGGGCGCCAATCCGGTCACCGCCGACGCGACCAGGAATCGGATTGCCTTGGCCTGCTCGGCCGTCACCCGGGCGCCAGCCGGCACAAGATAGACCGAGGCCGTGGGGGCGACCGACCGCTGGAACGGGTTGGACGACCCGTTCGCGATATGCACCCGCGCCTGGCTGACATGGGGACTGCTGACGATGGTGCGGGCCAGTTCACCCTCTTTCGCGCGCCAATAGGCGGCATCAAACATCTGCGACGTGGTGCCGAACCCGCTGAGCGAATCGAGCAGTTCATAGCCCCGATTACCATTGGCCGGCAGGCCCTCGGACGCCAGCGTCATGCGCAGTTCATCCCGCTGGGAGGCTGGCACATAGATCGAACCGCCCCGGATCTCATACGCGACGCCGCGTTGATCCAGTGCGCGAACGATGTCGCCCGCCGCGCCGCTTTCCAGCCCGGCATACAACAGGGTCATCGATGGAGAAGTCACCAGCCGCGACATGGCCAGCACACTCAGGAATACCAGGATCGCGGCGCCCGCCACGATGATTTGCTTGCGCCTGTCCAAACTTGCCCAGACAGTTCCGATCTGCTGCACGCTCACCTCCGACTCGCCGACATTCTGTGCGGCTCGTCCCTTGTTTGGACGATTGCCCTTAACAATCGGTTAGTCCCTGCAGGGTTATGACGGTGTCCGAACGCAAGAATGAGGACGCCATGACGGACGCGACTGCAGAACAGGCAGAAGTCCCTGAAAAATCGGGTAAAGCAGGGCTGATCGTTGGGCTCGTGCTGGCCTTGGCTGGCGCTGCCGGCGGGTACTTTATGACCAGTTCAGGGCTGTTGCCGCTGGGCCGAGATTCGCATGAAGAAACGGCGGAAAAGTCCCCCGCCGGCCATGCGGCGCCGAACGTTCAGTTCGTCGAGTTGCCGGAGGTCATCGTTGCGGTAACCACCGGCGATTCGCGGCACCTGAAATTCCATGCTCAGCTCGAGGTCGAGGCCGGATACGCCTCGGAAGTCGAGGCGATGAAACCCCGAATCGTGGATGTCATGAACAGCTATCTGCGCGCAGTCGATCTGTCGGACCTCGAGGACTCGCTGGCGTTGGTGCGGATTCGCGGCCACTTGCTGCGGCGCATCGGCATGGTCGTGGGCGAGGGCCGGGTGCGTGACGTTCTGGTCATGGAATTCGTGTTGAACTAGGAGGCGAAATTGGAGCTGATTGCGGACATTCTTCTGGCGGCAGGCGCGCTTGGGGCGGGCTTGTACTGTTTCGTTCTGGCCCGGCGACTCAAGCGGTTCACCGACCTTGAGAAAGGGGTCGGCGGGGCGGTTTCCGTGCTGTCCGCCCAGGCGGAAGAGCTGAGAAAATCCCTGGACGCGGCGCGAGCGGCCTCGGATCAGTCTGGGCAGCGACTGCAAGGCCTGACCGAATGCGCGGAATCGGTTGCCAAACGGCTAGAGCTGATCATGGCCTCGATGCACGATGTGGTGCCCGCGACTGGCTCGGATACCGAAAAAAAGAACGAACCGCCGCAACCTGACGACCTGGTTCGACCTGACGAACCGCCCACGGCACCGGCCGAACCGGAATTCAACGAGTCCGAAGCGGGCGTAGCCGACGCAGGAAGCGGCGAAACAGAAAATGGCGCGAGCGCAGGTGAAGAGACAGCGAAAGACGCCTCGGGCGAAGGTGATACCGAGCCGAACGACGAGCCTGACGCAAGGGGCGGTTCGGAGAAGGGCGCCGAGGAGGCAAAGGCGATGCCCAAAGGCGTCCTGTTCTTCCGTCATACGACTCAACGCGGCGAGGCGCGACAATGACCTCCGCCCCGCAACACGCGCAACCGCGGGCGCGCGGAGGGGTATTGACCCTGATCTCCGCCTTGATGATCGGGTCCGCCGTCATCCGATTGGGGCTTGAGGCGGGGCCCGCCCTTGCCCGCGCACCCAAAGCTGCGGCCGAGCACCACGATCCACAACCCCAAGCCTCGGACTTGAACGCGCTTCTGGCCGAGCTGTCGCAGCGGGAAACCGCGCTCCGACAGCGGGAGAACATGCTGCGCGAGAAGGAAAAGGTAGTCGAGATTGCGGAAAAGACGATCGCACAGCGCCTCGCCGATCTGCGGAAGGCCGAAGAGTCGCTGCGGGAAACTCTGGCCGTTGCCGACCAGGCGGCCGAGCGGGATCTGGCGCGTCTGACCGATGTCTACCAGAACATGAAGCCGAAGGATGCCGCAAAGTTGTTCGAAACGATGGACCCTGTATTCGCCGCGGGTTTCCTGGCGCGCATGCCCTCGGATACCGCCGCCGGCATCATGGCCGGGCTGAACCCTCAGGTGGCCTATACGATCAGTGTCGTCTTGGCAGGCCGCAATGCCAACGCACCTACGGAGTAGGCCGTTGCCCCACCACTCCAAATGTCGCCCTGTCGGAGAGCAAGCATGATTGGAATTCTTGGTATTGTCGTCATTTTTGCGATGGTTTTCGGCGGTTATCTTGCCGCCGGCGGCAAGATGGCCATCATCCTGAAATCCCTGCCTTTCGAGATGATGATGATCGGTGGGGCCGCCGTCGGCGCTTTCCTGATCAGCAACGACATGTCCGCGGTCAAGCATACGGTCAAGGATCTGGGAAAGGTGTTCAAGGGCCCAAAATGGAAACCCGAAGACTATCGGGACCTGTTGTGCTTGTTATTTTCGCTGATCCGGCTGGCCCGGTCCAACCCGGTCGAGGTCGAGGGGCATATCGAGGATCCGGAAAACTCCTCTCTGTTCGCGGCGTATCCCAAGATTCAGGCCGACAAGGAGGCCGTCGACCTGATCTGCGACACCTTGCGGTCTGCGGCGATGAACTATGATGACCCGCACCAGGTCGAAGAGGTTCTGGAGAAACGCATGGAAGCCAATTTTCAACATGCCATGCATTCCAGCCACGCTCTTCAGACGGTTGCCGACGGCCTGCCGGCCTTGGGAATCGTTGCTGCGGTTCTGGGTGTGATCAAGACCATGGGGTCGATCGACCAGCCGCCGGAGGTTCTGGGCAAGTTGATCGGGGGCGCATTGGTCGGGACCTTCCTGGGGGTGTTTTTGGCTTATGGCCTAGTCGGCCCGTTCGCCGGAAAGCTGAAAGCGGTCGTCGAGGAAGACAACCATTTCTACCAACTGATCAAGGAAGTTTTGGTCGCCAACCTTCACAACCACAACGCGGCGATGTGTATCGAGGTCGGACGGCAGAACACGCCGACCCACAACCGGCCGAATTTCACTGAACTGGAAGAAGCACTAAAGGAAATCAAGCAGGCGGCGGCATGATGCGAAGGCTGGCTCTGGTATTTGCTTTTCTGGGCTTCGCGACCGGAGGAGCAGTGGCGCAAACCACCATTCCGGTGCGATCGGGCGAACATGATGGCTATACCCGGCTGGTGGTGCAAGTTCCGACCGGAACCTCCTGGCGGCTGACACATCGCAAGAAGGGGGCCACCCTTTCGCTGGCCCTGACCGACGTGGTGTTCGACATGAAATCGGTATTTACACGCCTGTCGGGCAACCGGCTTTCGGGCCTCACGCAAGCGCAGCCGGGCGCGCCGCTGGAAATGGAATTCGGCTGCGACTGTGCGGCAACCGCTTTTCTGTTCAAGGACACGATGGTCGTGGTGGACATCGCTCCGGGGAAGGCGCTGCCCTTGCCCGATCTCGATATCCCGCCACCGGTTCTTCCCCGCGTGGACCAGGCGACACCGGCCAAAGACCTGCCTTTGACCCATCTGGCCGAACCTTTACTGCGCCTGAGCCGGCAAGACATCGAAGACCGTCTAGCCACCCGCTTCCTGCAGAGTGCCGACCGCGAGATCGTCGATCTCGACCTGTCGGGCGTCGGGCCGCGCGCCTCGACGCCGCCTCCGCCGACTTTGCTTGGGTCCGACCTGTCACCAAACCTGGCGATAACCTCGGTTTTGGACGAGTTGGGCTTCATGGCGAATTTGCCATTGCCAATTCTGGAACCTGGGCCGGCCTGCATCTCGGACGCCGCATTGGACTTCGAGTCCTGGACAGATGGCCGTCCGTTCCATCAGCAGGTGGCAGACCTACGCCGCGCCCTGTTCCAAGAGTTCGATCGCATCGATCCAGACGCCGTGATCAGGCTTGCCGAGGTCCTGACCTATTTCGGCTTCGGAGCCGAAGCGGTACAAACGTTGGGCCTGCTCTCCCAGGTTCCCGAGGAAGCAGAGTGGGTTGCCGGCATTGCGACGGTCATCGATGCGCTTCCATCCGACGGGCCGCCACCATTCGAGGGGTTGCAACGTTGTGACGGTGCAATAGCGCTTTGGGCCGCGCTCGCCCAAGGAGAGTTGCAGCCCGAGGCTCGGCCGGAAACAGTCGAGCAATCGTTCCAACGGTTGCCCGAACATCTGCGGCGCCATCTTGGTCCCAGATTGGCGCAGGTCTTCACGAAGGCCGAAGAAATGGAGGCTGCCCGCAGGATTCTGCGCTCGGTGGAGCGCATCGAGCCAGAAGTCAGCGCCGAAACCAACTTGGCAAAGGCCCAAGTCGCCTCAGCCGCGGAAGACGCGCAAAGCAGCAGAACGTTGCTGAGCAGGGTGATCGAGGACCCCAAGGCGCGGGTCGAAGCTCCGTTGGCTCTGGCAAGGCTGATCGAGCAGCAATGGGCCGACCGTGGCGCGATCACCCAAAGACAGCTGGACCTTGCCGGGGCCTATGCCGTTGAACTGAAGAACTCGGAACTCGGGCCCGTCATGGCTCGCAGCCATGCCGTAGCGCTGAGCCTGTTCAACGAGTTTGAACCGGCATTCCGGCTTTCCACGGCTCATGTGGGGGACGCCGATTGGGATGGCACTCAGAACCGTATCCTGCAGTTGATGGCAGAACGGGCGGATGACGGTACTTTCGTCCGCATGACCTTCGCGATGGATCCGTCGCTGGTTCAACGCCTCAGCACCGACACCGCCCTGGCCCTGGCCGAGCGATATGCCGATCTGGGTTTTTCCTCGCAAGTCCGGCGGCTGGTCGACAAAGGGCAAGACCGGACCCGCCAGCGCGACCGAGCATGGCTGCGCGCCCGCGTCGCGATGATGGAAGGCCAGCCGCGACAGGCGCTGGAAGAACTGGCAGACGACCGATCCGAGCGGACCCAGCGACTGCGCGCCGCGGCACTGACCGAGCTGGGCGAATTTGAGGAAGCCGCAGGGATCCTGACCGAGTTGGGAGAGGATGTCGAGGCCGCCCGGCTGTCGTGGTTTGCGGGTTCGCCAAGGGCGCAGATCGACCTTTCGGACGGTCGAGTGGGCCGGTTGATGGCCTTGAGCGCTGAACTGGATAACGCGGCGGAACGGTCACCGGAATCGCCCTTGAAGGACGCGCGGGAACTGTTGGAGACCAGCACCGGAACGCGCGAAAAAATCCGAGATCTGCTGGCTCTTGTCGAAACGGACGCAGAATGACGACCTTGAACCGACCATGGGCGTCGCGTCGAGGCTTGCAAAGTTCGTCCGCCAGCTCAAGATGGGCTGACCGAAATACAAACCCATGAGACAGGCCCCGAACCGGCCTGTCAGGTCTGGACGAAATGCGCAGTTTTCTGGCCATTCCCGCAACGCCGGATCTGGTGCGGTTCTGCCGCGTCCTACAATCCGGCTTTTCCGGAGGTCGCCCGGTTGTGGCAGAGAATCTGCATGTCACACTGGCTTTTCTGGGGGACACGCCGGAAGAACAACTTTCCGTTCTGCATGTTGAATTGGAGCGCGTTCAGCACCCTGCCTTTTGCATCCGGTTCGACGGTTTGGGAATGTTTGGAAACACCATACACTTGGCCGTTGCGAAAAACCCGTCCTTGCAGGAATTGCAGACGAAAACTCTGCAACTGGCGCGAAGGGCGGGCATCGACGTACCGCGGCGCAGATTTCGGCCGCACATCACCATCCAGCGCGGCGCGAATCCGGCTCTGCTCAAGGGTTTTTCCGGGTTCTTGCCGGATGCGCTAGACATGCCGGTAGACCGGTTCGCGCTTTTCTCCTCGACCCTGACTCCGCAGGGATCGCGGTATGATCGGCTTGCCGACTATCCCCTGCTGCCCGACACCTGACATCGGGCGGGGCGGGCGTTACCGGTCAAGGCCCGGGTAGAGAAAGCTGGCAACTCGGTCGAACCGCGCATCGGGGTCGACCAGGTCGAGAACAGCCTCGGCCAGCGTCTTGGCATCGCCCCCCATCTGCGGCGTCGCGAATTCCAGGAATTTGCCAATGACATCCTGGCGCGACATCGGCGCTTCGGGGCCACCCCGGGCATGCGTGTCCCCCGAGTGCAACAACCGGCCGTCGCGTGTCGTGACCGAGACGTCCGCCCAGCGTCCGGCTGGAAACCGGGCCGAGTGCCGATCGCATGTTCGAACCGAAATTCGTGACATGAACCCGACCACGTCCGTGTCAGCTAGCCCCGACCCCATCAAGTGTTCCACTCCGATCCGGCCGTGCACCGCTTGCACCGCAACGGCGAAGGGCAGCGAGTACTGAGCCTGAGACGTCGTCTGCGGCACGCCGGAAAACAGCTGGCATGCCTCATGAAAGGTATTGATATCAACATGGGCGATCCGGTCATGGGTCAGACCGTGCGTGTGCATCACCGTGCGCAGCCCGTCTATGGCGGCATGGGCCCAGCGGCAGATCGGATAGGGTTTCACATATTGATGTTCCATCTGCCAAAACGTGCCGAGGTCCTGCCAATAGGGTGCGGCGCGGTCCTCCTCGATGGTGATGGCAGGGGCGCCGGTAAAGCCGCGCTCGGCCAGAATTGCCGCCGACATTCCCACCAGCGCGCCCCAGCCCGAGCCGTCATGCAGCATGGTTGGGTTGGCGATCTCGCGCATCATCTGGCTGCGGGGGCCGTGATATTCGGCAATGCCAAGGCCTTGGCGCAACTGGTCGGATGAATGGCCCCGCAAGCGGGCCGCCATCGCCGCGACGCCCAGTGCGTTCCACGCCCCCGAGGTGTGATAGTCACTGACGGTGGCGTGCAACGTGATACCCGCGCGGCCCGCGATTTCGTAGCCGGTGATGACGGCCGCCAAGGCATCGGGTCCGGACAGGTCAGGGCAGTGCTCGGCCAATGCGCACAGCGCGGGTATTGCCACGACACCGATATGCCCCTTGGTCGGGTTGTAGCCGTCGTGCCCGTCGAGATTGTCAGTCTGCGTGGCGGCCGCGTAAGCTGCGCCCGCCAGACTGACCCGGCGCCCATCGCACAGCATCCGCGCCGAGAACGCATGATCGGTCGTTCCGTACAGCAATGCCGCAGTGTCGCGGGCGATCACGCCTGCCTCCATCGGGGTCGAGGCGACCACGATGCCCAAAGTATCCAGCAGCATCAGGGCCGCCGCTTCGCGCGCGCTGTCGGGCATCTGGTCCGCCGGGCGGTTTAGAACAAACTCGGCAACGCGGGCGAAGGTTTCGGTCACTTGGCGCCCTCCATCACCGGTTTTTGGTCACGCAATCGCAAGCCCTTGGGGTCGAACGGAGGCGCATGCAAGATCCGTGCCCTGTGCGGCTTACCCAGGATGAAGACATGCACCTCGTCACCCGGCTGGGCGACATCAGGGTTGGCGTATCCGATGGCCAGCGACTTGCCGACTGTGTAGCCATAGGCACCCGAGGTGACGCGCCCGACGGGCGTACCATCTGGGGTAAAGATCGGCTCGCCCCCGCTGGCATCGGCATCGTGGGTGACATTGACCTCGAAAATCGACAGCACCTCGCGCGCGGGATTGTCCTTGATCGCCAGCCAGGCCTCCTTGTGCAGGAAATCCTTGTCTGGCTTGATCAACCCATCCAGACCGACCTCGTGCGGCCAGTACTCCTGAGAATACTCACGACCCCACGAGCCATAACCCTTTTCGATCCGCAATGCGCCCAGAGCCCGGCTGCCGACCGGCCCACCACCGCAAGCGCGGGCAGCATCCAGAAGCGCAGAATAGAGTCTGATTTGGTCCTCTTCGGCGCAGTGCAGCTCCCACCCCAGATCGCCGGTAAAGCTGACGCGGATGGCCAAGCAAGTGACCCCGGCAACCTCGATCGTGGCCGTGCGCATGAAGCGGAACGCCTCATTCGACAGGTCGGCGTTGGTCAGCCGTTGCAAGGCCTCGCGCGATTTCGGGCCAGCGACGTTGAAGCCTGCGATGCGGTTGGTGGCGACTTCGAAGGTGGTGCCTTCGGGCAGGTCCACCATGTTGAAGAACCGCTGATGATAGCGTTCGGCCATGCCCGAGCCGATCATCATGTATTCGTCCTCGGCGGTCTTGGTGATGGTGAAATCCCCCGCCACGCCACCGCGCACCGAGATCATCGGGGTCAGGCACGAACGTCCCACCTCGGTCGGAACTCGGTTGGCCACCAGCCGGTCGAGCCAGTCATGCGCGCCCGGCCCCTTGATGACGTAGTTGGCAAAGTTCGAGATGTCGATCACGCCCACGCTCTCGCGCAGCATCCGGGCCTCCTGGCCCACCGGTTCGAACCAGTTTTGGCGGGTGAAGCCGGTGGTCTCGACCGTTCCGGGCCGGTCGGCGAACCACAGCGGGTGTTCCCAGCCGCAGTTGAGGCCGAAGACCGCGCCCATCTGGTTCTGCATCTCATAGGCAGGGCGCACACGAGCGGGGCGGCCAGCGCTGCGTTCTTCGTTCGGGAAGTGGATGGCAAAGCGGTGGGAATATTGGTCGGCGACCCGCGCCTTGGTGAATTTCTTGTCGGCCCAGTCGCCGAACCGCGCCAGATCCCAGGCGAACATGTCGTATTGCGGCTCGCCCTCGATCATCCATTGCGCGGCCAAGAGGCCCAGCCCACCCGATTGCGAGAATCCGGGGATAATACCGGTGCAGCAGAAATAGTTGCGCAGCTCGGGCACCGGCCCCCAGATGGCGTTGGAATCCGGCGACCAGATCATCGGGCCGTTGATCACCCGTTTCACGCCTGCGGTCGCGGCCACCGGCACACGCTCGGTCGCGCGGATCACGTTCTCCATGATCCGGTCCAAATCGTCGGGAAACAGGTCATGGGCGAAATCCAGCGGCGTGCCGTCCTCGGCCCAGAAACGCATGTCTTTCTCATAGGCGCCGATCAGCAACCCGTTGCCTTCCTGCCGGAAGTAATATTCGCCGTCGCGGTCGGCGATCGAGGGCAGCCGGCGGCCGAGAGCTGCCACCTCGTCAATCGCTTCGGTCACGAAATACTGGTGTTCGGTCGGTTGCAGCGGCAGCTCCAGCCCGGCCAGCGACGCCACCTCGCGCCCCCACAACCCGGCTGCGTTGACCACCCATTGCGTGTGGATGTCGCCCTTTTCCGTTCGCACAATCCACGAGCCGTCAGGCTGCTGTTCAGTCCCTATTACAGGGCAAAACCGCTGAATCTCGGCCCCCAGCGCGCGCGCTCCGGCGGCATAGGCATGGGTTACGCCCGAGGGGTCCACGTTGCCGCCGTCGGGTTCGTACATGATGCAACGGATGTCGTCGAACTGCGCCAGTGGGTGCAGCTCCATCGCCTGTTCGCGGCTGATTTCATAGAAGTTCAGGCCGTAAAACCGCGCCTTGGCCTCTTGCAAACGCAGTTGGTGCTCGCGCGCTTCGGTCTGGGCCAGATACAGCGATCCCGGCTGGAACACGCCGCAGCCCTGCCCGGTTTCCTTTTCCAGCTGCTTGTACAGGTTCATCGTGTAGTGCTGGATGCGGGTGACGTTGTTGTTGTCGTGCAGCCCGTGGATGTTGGCCGCCGCGTGCCACGTTGAACCGCTGGTCAGCTCGTCCCGCTCCAGCAGGATCACGTCGGTCCAGCCCAGCTTGGCAAGATGGTAGAGGATCGAACAACCGACAAGGCCCCCTCCGATCACGACGGCCTGTGCATGGGTTCTCATTGGGCTTCTCTCCTGACTGGCGGGGGCGCGTCACCCCTCTGCTTCAGAAGTCAGCCACAGTGTGCGGACACCGTATGCTCTGTTCCCGACCCCAAATGTCGGGAACAGGGCAAGTTGGACGGAATCCCGGTTTGGGATCGTCTAGTAAGGCGCCTCGACGTCGTTCATCGAAACATAGACGGTTTTCATTTCCGAATAGTGGTTGATCGCCAGCTTCGAGTTCTCGCGCCCGACGCCCGACATTTTCGACCCACCGAACGGCGCCTCGACCGGGGCCAGGTTGTAGGTGTTGATGTAGCAGGTGCCTGCCTCGAAACCGGCCACCACGCGATGAGCGCGGGTCAGGTCGTTGGTGAACACGCCGGCGGCCAGGCCGAACTCGGTGGCGTTGGCGCGGGCCATCACCTCGTCTTCGGTTTCGAAATCCAGCACCGACATGACGGGGCCGAAGATTTCCTCGCGGGCGATGGTCATGTCGTCGGTCACGTCGGCAAAGACCGTTGGCTGAAGGTAGAAGCCCGGGCGATCCAACCGCGCGCCGCCATGGACCAGCCGTGCGCCCTCGGCCTTGCCCTTCTCGATATAGCCCAGAACGATGTTCATCTGGTTCTCGCTGACCATCGGGCCGAAATTCACGGCCTCATCCATCGGGTCGCCGATCTTCACCTTGGCCAGACGTTCGGTCAGTCGGGTCAGAAAGGCCTCTTTGATGCCTTTCTGCACGAAGACCCGGGTGCCGTTGGAACAGACCTGGCCCGAGGAATAGAAATTGCCCAGGATCGCACCCGAGACGGCGTTTTCGATATCGGCGTCGTCGAACACGATCAGGGGCGACTTGCCGCCCAGTTCCATCGTGACGTGTTTCATGCCCTCGGCGGCGGCGGCATAGACCTTGCGGCCCGTGGGCACCGATCCGGTCAGCGACACCTTGGCCACGCGCGGGTCGGTGACCAGCGCGGCGCCCACATCGCCATAGCCCTGAACCACGTTGTAGATGCCCTTAGGCGCGCCGGCCTCGATCAGGATCTCGGCCACTTTCAGCGCTGACAGGGGCGTGGTTTCCGAGGGTTTGAACACCATCGCATTGCCACATGCCAGCGCCGGGGCACCCTTCCAGCAGGCGATCTGGGTGGGGTAGTTCCACGCGCCGATGCCGACGCAGACGCCCAGCGCCTCGCGGATGGTATAGACGAAATCACCGCTGCCCAGCGGGATATGCTCGCCGGTCAGCGACCCGGCCAGTCCGCCGAAATATTCCAGCGCGTCCGCGCCCGAGGTCGCATCGGCCACCAGCGTTTCCTGCAACGGCTTGCCGGTGTCATGGGTTTCGAGGATCGACAACTCACGGTTGCGCTCGCGCATGATGTCGGCGGCGCGGCGCAGGATGCGGCCGCGCTCGGTCCCGGTCATCGCCGCCCAGGTCTTTTGAGCGCGTTTTGCACTGTTTAGAGCCTGTTCAATGATCTGCGGCGTCGCCGAATGCAGGCGGGCGATGACCTCGCCCGTAGCCGGATAGATCACGTCGATCGGGGTGCCTGCGGTGTCTTCGACATATTCGCCATCGATGAAATGGCTGGCCGTGGGCTGAAATTTCATGGCGGATCCTTTTCTTGCGGGGCCGCCGGTCAGGCCAGCGGCAAATGGGTTCCAACCGCAGTTAAGGGTTGTTGATTGGTCAGTCAATAAAACACTGGCATCGGCCGGTTTCCGCCGCTGAAACCGCAAGGAAACTTGAAAAATTTGGTTAATGTTCCATTTATGTTCCATATGATCGGAGGATTGCACGATGCAACGGTCCCGGCAGATTACGGCCCGGATGGAGCCCACAAACGACTATCACCTAATGCCGGTCACGGATCGGCAGATGCGCTATGCCCGCGCGATCGCGCGTCAGGCCGCGCTCGAGATACCCGTCGAAGCGCAGCGTGACCGACGGTCAATGTCCGATTGGATTTCAGCACACAAACCAAGGGACACGTCGCCCTTTGCAAACTATCCCACCGGCAAGCAGGTGGCATTTGCCGAACGTATTTCGCGCAGCAAGCGCCGCCCGATCCCGGATGAGTGCTTTCGCGACAAACGTGCCATGTCACAGTGGATCGACCGCAACAAGTAGGCGTCAGTGGTCTCGCCGGGCACGATGGGTGCGGCCATAGAGCCCCACCGCGGCGGCCACGAACAGGCCCAGCAGGATATATCCGGTGATGGCCTCGGCCACGGCCAGGGCCCGGCAGACGCCGATGGGCCGCAGGTCGCCGAACCCGACCGTGGTGAAGGTGACATACGAGAAATACAGCACATCGCTGGGGCGGCGCGCGCCCTCGACACACAGGTCGTGATACCCATATGACCCATAGACGGCTGCAAACAGGAACGGCACCGCCTGAATGAACGAGATCCCCATCAGCAGCAGCTGCCGCTTGGGGTTGCGGACCCGGGTCATGTAGTACCAAGTCTGCCACACCAGCAAAAACGCCAGCCCGATCGTCGTGGCGGTCCCGATCGTGGTGCCCGCGGTCGCCTCGTTCAGATGCGACAGCAGATACCAGGCCATCGTGCTGACCAGAATCAGCCCCAGCGCGGCCAGCAATGTGGGCTTCCAGTCCTCGAAGGTGGTTGGGTCGGCGGGCATCTGTCATCCTCGGCGGTTCGGCTTCGGCCATCCTTCACCGAAGCGTCCGCCATCACAAGCGCTTTCGCGATTCGCTATTGACCGCCCAGATGCTCTTCGCCTCGCGCCCGCGCCAGCGCGATTTGTTTCTGCCGTTCGCGGAACCGCGCCTTGTCGGCCTCGGACGTCTCGTGGATGCATTGGTGGCAAGACACGCCATGCTCGTATTCAGGGCGCTCCATGTCCTGGGGCAGGATCGGGCGGCGGCAGCCATGACACAGCTGGTGCGGCCCCTCGACCAGCCCGTGCCCCACCGACACGCGGTTGTCGAACACGAAGCATTCACCCTTCCAGGTGCTGTCTTCGGGCGGGACCTCCTCGAGATAGCGCAGGATGCCGCCCTTCAGGTGGTAGACATCCTCGACCCCCTGCCCAAGCAGATAGTTGGTGGATTTCTCGCAGCGAATGCCGCCGGTGCAGAACATGGCGACGCGCTTGTTGTGGAACCTGTGCTTGTTCTGCTCCCACCAAGCGGGAAAATCGCGGAAACTGTCCGTTTTAGGGTCGATTGCGCCTTCGAATGTGCCGATCGACACCTCATAGTCGTTGCGCGTGTCGATAACCACCACATCATCCGAGCGGATCAGATCGTTCCAGTCCTGCGGCTCGACATAATGGCCGGTGCGGGCGCGCGGATCGACATCCGGCTGGCCCATGGTCACGATCTCTTTCTTCAGGCGCACCTTCATCTTGCCAAACGGCGGCTGGCTGGCGGTGGCCTCTTTCCATTCCAGGTTCGCACAGCCCGGCAGCGCCCGGATATGCGCCAGCACCGCGTCGATCCCGGCGCGGGGGCCGGCGATGGTGCCGTTGATGCCTTCATGCGCCAGCAGCAGCGTGCCCTTGACCGACTGCGCGCGGCACAGCTCCAGCAGCGGCGCGCGCAGGGCGTCCGGGTCGGCAAAACGGGTGAAGTGATACAGTGCGGCGATCGTGTACATGGCCGCGATCTAATGCGCGGCCCCCCGCAACGCAAGAGACCGCATTGACGACCACCGCCCACCCCCCTACCGATAGCACACGCAAAGGAGGCTGCCATGACCCATGCCCTGATCGTGATCGATGTCCAGAACGATTTCTGCCCCGGCGGCGCGCTGGCGGTTCCCAACGGGGATGAGATCGTTGCCCCGATCAATGCCATGATGCCAGATTTCGACGCGGTGATCCTGACGCAAGACTGGCACCCGGCAGGTCATTCCTCGTTCGCGTCATCCCATCTGGGCAAGGCACCTTATGATCTGGTCGAAATGCCCTATGGCCCACAGGTCCTGTGGCCCGACCATTGCGTGCAGGGCACACTCGGCGCCGAATTCCACCCCGACCTGCGCACCGATGCCGACCTGATCCTGCGCAAGGGCTTTCGCAGCGCGATCGACAGCTATTCGGCCTTCTTCGAAAACGACCGGACCACCCCCACCGGGCTGGAAGGCTATCTGCGCACGCGCGGGATAGACCGGTTGACGCTGGTGGGCCTGGCGACCGATTTCTGCGTGCATTATTCGGCGGTGGATGCGGCCCGGCTGGGCTTTGACGTGACCGTCAGAACCGACGCCTGCCGGGCGATCGACCTAGACGGGTCGCTGGCTGCGGCCGAGCAAGCCATGCAAACGGCAGGTGTGGCGCTGCTCTGATCAGGGCGTCGCCCCGGTGGCCGCCAGATATTTCAGCACGACGAAAAGGATGACTGCCAGCCCCAGCGCGAACCCGACCCGGCCCACGATCGAGCGGCGGGCGGTCTTCTTCGCGTCGGCACCGGCCCGGGCCGGCTTTGGTCTCTCTTGGACCGGCCTGCGGGGCAGCGGCTGCGCACGACGTACATGTTGCAGAAACGCCAGGATGTCGAACGTGCCGCAATACTGGCCCTGAACGCCCCGGTTCCGAATGTTGTCGAACAACCGGCGCAGGATGAGCGCGCGCGCCTCGGCATCTTCTGCCGGGTACAGATCGCGCTCGAGCCCGGTCCGTCTGGATTCCAGACTGAAACCGGCATCCACGAAAATCCTGCGGATTCTGGGCGAGGCCCGGCGCAGCGCATCCGCCGTGCGGATATCGCGAAACACGGCATAGACATGCCGCCCCGCCACCTGGGCACCGGCCTCAGGGTTTTCCGTCTCGGACTCTTCAGCAATCGTTACAATATCAAAATCGTACGTCAGACTCATTCACCACTTACAAACTTCTGGTCCCATCCCACCCCCCTCACTAGATCGCGAAAGGATCGGACTTTATGCCCGGATTGTGACCTGTCCTTGGCATTGTTAACAGATCCGGGACTCTTGCCAATCACCGCACCGATTGATCTAACAACGGAAATGGCAGGAGCTCCCCATGGTCGACATCGCGACCCGTGTCTACAATCACAAATGGAAGATCGACCCGATCGTGCGGTCATTGATCGACACGGATTTCTACAAACTGCTGATGTGCCAGTCAGTGTTTCGCAACAAGCCCCAAACGACGGTCGTGTTTTCTCTGATCAACCGTTCGAATCACGTTCCGCTGGCCAAGCTGATCGACGAGGGCGAGCTGCGCGAACAGCTCGATCATATCCGCTCGCTCAGCCTCAGCCGGGGTGAAAGCACTTGGCTGCGGGGCAACACCTTCTACGGCAAGCGCCAGATGTTCCGCCCCGATTTCATGGAATGGTTCGAGAATCTGCGCCTGCCGCCCTATCACCTGGAACGCAAGGGCGACCAGTACGAGCTGACGTTCGAGGGCAAATGGCACGAGGTCATGCTGTGGGAGATACCGGCCTTAGCAGTGCTGATGGAGCTCCGCTCACGCGCGGTGCTGAACGACATGCGCCGGTTCGAGTTGCAGGTTCTTTATGCCCGCGCCATGACCCGCGTCTGGGAAAAGATCGAAAAACTGCGCGCGATCGAAGGCCTCAGCATCGCCGATTTCGGCACCCGACGGCGGCATTCCTTCCTGTGGCAGGACTGGTGCGTGCAGGCGATGATCGAGGGGCTGGGCCCGGCTTTCACGGGAACGTCGAACTGCCTGATCGCCATGCGGCGCGAGGTCGAGGCGATCGGCACCAATGCGCATGAACTGCCGATGGTCTATTCGGCGCTGGCCAAAACCGACGAAGAACTGGCCCGCGCGCCCTATGACGTGCTGAGCGACTGGCATGACGAACATGACGGCAACCTGCGGATCATCCTGCCCGACACCTATGGCACCAAGGGGTTTCTGGACCGCGCACCCGACTGGCTGGCCGGCTGGACCGGCATCCGCATTGACAGCGGCGATCCGGCCAAGGGCGCCGAGATCGCCATCGAGTGGTGGAAATCGCGCGGCGAGGATCCCAGCCAGAAGCGGATCATATTCTCGGACGGGCTCGATGTGGACAAGATCCGCGAATTGCACGGCCAATTCGCGGGCCGGGTGAAGGTCTCGTTCGGGTGGGGCACGTTGCTGACCAACGATTTCCGCGGTCTGGTGCCGGGGGATGCGCTGGCGCCGTTCTCGCTGGTGTGCAAGGCGGTCTCGGCCAATGGGCGGCCGACGGTGAAACTGTCGGACAACCCCGAAAAGGCGATGGGGCCGAAAGACGAGATCGAGCGCTACAAGCGCGTCTTTGGCGTAGGGGAACAAGAAGCGATCGAAGTGATCGTCTAGCCCGGCTCAGCCGTGATGGGCGGCCACGGTTTTCAACTGGGAAAAACCGTACAGCGCCTCGAACCCCTTTTCGCGGCCATGGCCCGATTTTCCGACCCCGCCGAACGGCAGCTCGACCCCGCCGCCCGCGCCGTAATTGTTGATGAACACCTGCCCCGCGCGCAGCCGTTTGGCCAGCCGCATCTGCCGCGCGCCGTCCCGCGTCCAGACCCCGGCCACCAGCCCATAGTCGGTGCCGTTGGCGATTTGAATGGCCTGTTCCTCGGTGTCGAACGGGATCAGAACCTGCACCGGGCCAAATATTTCCTGCTGCGCCAGCGGATGATCGGGCGGCACGTCCCCAAACAGCGTCGGGCGCACATAGGCCCCGCCCGGCGGCGCGTGATCCACGATTCGGCCCTGTGCTGCGATCTCAAGATCGCCCCCCTGCGCCAGAAAGCCGGTCACGATCTGCTTCTGCCGGTCCGAAATCAGCGGCCCAACGCGCAGATCCTCGGTCGCGGGGCCGACGGTCAGGTCGGCATAGGCGGCGGCCATGCGCGCCTTGACCTCGGCATAGACGCCGCGCTGAACCAGAACACGCGACCCGGCCGAGCAGGTCTGACCCGCGTTCTGGATGCCCGCATTCACCAGAAACGGCAACGCGGCCTCCAGATCGGCATCATCAAACACCAGTTGCGGAGATTTTCCCCCCAGTTCCAGGGTCACCGGTACCACGTTGCGCCCGGCCGCCTGCTGCACCAGCGCGCCCGTCGCCACGGACCCGGTGAACGAGATATGATGCACACCCGGATGCGCCGACAGGGCCGCGCCCGCCTCGGCCCCGATGCCGGGAACCACGTTCAGCGCGCCGGCGGGTAGCCCCGCCTCGGTTGCCAGATGGGCAAAGGCCAGCGCGGTCAGACAGGCCTCTTCCGCCGGTTTCAGAACGCAGGCATTGCCCATGGCCAGCGCCGCCCCGACCGAGCGGCCGATGATTTGCATCGGGTAGTTCCAAGGCACGATATGGCCGGTCACCCCGTGCGGCTCACGCAGGGTATAGACGGTGTAGCCGTCGAGATAGGGGATGGTCTCGCCCATCACCTTGTCCGCCGCACCGCCGTAGAACTCGCAATAGCGCGCCAGCGCCAGTGCGTCGGCACGGGCCTGGGTCAGCGGTTTGCCAACGTCCAACGCTTCGAGCAGAGCAAGCTCCTCAATCCTGTCCTGCACCAATTGTCCAAGACGGGTCAGGATGCGGCCCCGCTCCGGCGCGGTCATCCGGCCCCAGTCGCCGTCCAGCGCGGCCTGCGCGGCCTGCACGGCGGCATCGATCTGCGGCGCCCCACCGCGCGCAATTCGGCCGAGCGGCGTGCCGTCGGACGGGTTGGTCAGATCAAGCGTGTCATCGCTCGCGACCCAATCGCCGCCGATCAGGCACAAGGTGGAATCAAACCAGATGGGATTTTGCATATCTGCCTCCAAAACAGGCTCTAACAAAGAGGTTTCATGCTGCGCCTTGCCCGAGATCGGGCAATTTCGGCACGGCTTGGATCAGGGTTTGCGTATAGGGGTGCTGCGGGTCCGAGAACACGCGCTCGGTCTCACCCTGCTCGACGATCCGACCCGACTGCATCACCATCACCCGGTCGGTAATGGTGCGCACCACGCTCAGGTCATGGCTGATGAACAGGTAGGTCAGGTCATAGGTCGCACACAGCTCGGCCAGCAGGTCGAGGATCCGTGCCCGGACCGAGACATCCAGCGCCGAGACGGCCTCGTCGAACAAGATCAGCTCGGGCCGGATAATCAGCGCGCGGGCGATGGCGATGCGCTGGCGCTGCCCGCCCGAAAATTCGTGGATGTATTTCCACGCATCGTCGGGCGACAGGCCCACGGCGGTCAGCATCTCGGCGATGCGATCCTGCCGTTCCGACCCGGTGGGCGGGGTTTCCAGCAGGTGAAAAGGTTCGGTGATCAGGCGGGCAACCCGGTGCCGGGGGTTGAAGCTGCCGAACGGGTCCTGGAACACCACCTGCATCTTGCGGCGCACGGCCAGGTTGGGTTTGTGCCCGGTGAACACCGGCTGGCCGTCCAGCAGAATTTGCCCGCCCTGCACCTCCTCGAGCCCTAAAATGGCCCGTGTTAGAGTCGATTTTCCGCAACCGGACTCGCCCACAAGCCCAAGGCGTTCGCCCCTATTCAGCGTGAAACTCACATTGTCCACGGCGCGATGATGGCCGGGCTTTTCGAACAGCCGCGCACGCGGCAGGCGATAGTCGCGCACCACCTCCGAGACCGAAAGCAGAGGCGCCGGGGCCGCCGGGGCGGGCAGTTCGACTTGGTGGTTCGAGGCCTCGAACAGCATCCGCGTGTAGGGATGCTGCATGTTGGTCAGCAGCTGACCCGTAGGCCCGGCCTCGACCACTTCGCCGTTGCGCATCACCACGATCCGGTCGGCCATGTCCGCCACCACCGCCAGATCATGGGTGATCATCAACAGGCCCATGCCGTATTCCGTGACCAGACCCTTGAGCAGATCGAGGATCTGCGCCTGCGTGGTCACGTCCAGCGCCGTCGTCGGCTCGTCCGCGATCAGCAGCCGGGGGCGCAGCGCGATGGCCATGGCGATCACCACCCGCTGCCGCTGCCCGCCCGACAGTTCATGCGGGTAGCGGTCCAGCGGGAACCTCTCGGGCGGCAGGCCGACGCGGGTCAAAACCTCGCGAGCACGGGCCTCGGCCTGATCGGGCGGCATCGCCTTGTGGATCAGGATGGTCTCCATCACCTGCGCCCCGATGGTCTGGACCGGGTTGAGCGCCGTCATCGGCTCCTGGAACACCATGCCGATCGCCGCCCCGCGCAGGGCGCACATCTCGGCCTCGGGCAGGCCCAGCAGGTCCTGCCCGTCAAGTTGCAGCGCCCCCGATGTCCGCGCCCCGTTGGGCAAAAGCTGCATCACCGCCAGCGCCGTCATAGACTTGCCCGAGCCGCTCTCGCCGGTGACGGCCACTATCTGTCCGGGATCGACGGACAGGCTTACGTCCTTGAGGATGCCAACGGCGTGGATCGACAGCGACAGGTTATGGATTTCCAGCAAGCTCATGCGCGCGCCACCCGGATGCGGGGGTCGAGCCAGTCGCGCAGCCCGTCACCCATCAGGTTCAGCCCCAGCACCGTGACGATGATCGCCAGCCCCGGAATCAGAGCCAAATGCGGGGCAAAACTGACCATTGTCTGCGCGTCGGCCAGCATCCGGCCCCAGCTGGGCGTGGGAGGCTGCGCGCCCAGACCGACATAGGACAGACCCGCCTCGGCCAGAATACCCAGAGAGAACTGGATGGTGCCCTGCACGATCAACAGGTTGGCGACGTTGGGCAGGATGTGCTCGGCCGAGATCCGCGCCGCGCCCTTGCCCGCGACACGGGCCGCCAGGATAAACTCGCGCTCCCACAGGGACAGGGCCGCACCGCGGGTGATGCGGGCAAAGACGGGGATGTTGAAGATGCCGATCGCGATGATCGCGTTGATCGCGCCCGCGCCGAAGACGGCGGTGATCAGGATGGCGATGACCAGCGAGGGAAAGGCAAAGACCAGATCGTTGCCGCGCATGATCAGCTCGTCCAGCCAAGACCCCTTGCGCGCCGCCGCCGTCAGGCCCAGCGGCACGCCCAGCGCCATGCCGATGCCCACCGCCACCAGCGCCACCGCGATAGAGGTGCGCGCGCCCACCATGATCATCGAGAACAGATCGCGCCCGAAATGATCGGTGCCGAACCAGTGCTGCGCGTTGGGTTGTTGCAGCTTGTCAGGAATGTTCAGTGCGGCGTGGTCATAGGGCGTCCAGACAAAGGACACGAGCGCTGCGAGAACCACCAGAGACGACAGGCATGCGCCGAGGATCAGGTTGCGGCTCATGTGCGGCTCCTCAGCCGGGGATCGACGGCGGCATAGGCCAGATCGACCAGGAAATTGACGGTGATGACCGCGAAGACAAGCAGCATGACCACCGACTCGACCACGATCAGGTCGCGCGACGAGATCGCCTGAAACACCAGCCGCCCGAGACCGGGCAGGTAGAAAACCTGTTCGATGATGATCGCCCCGGCCAGCAGGAAGGAAAACTGCAGCCCGATGATCGTCAGCACCGGGATCAGCGCGTTGCGCACCCCGTGCCGCCACAGCGCCTGACGGCGGCTGAGGCCCTTGGCGCGGGCAGTGCGCATGAAATCCTCGCCCAGTATGTCCAGCAGGGCCGAGCGCATCACCCGCGCCAGGATCGCCGCCTGCGGCAGTGCCAGCGCGATGGCCGGCAGGGTCAGCGAATGCAGGCCGGTCCAGATGCCGTTTTCCCACCCGGCAAAGCCGCCCGCGTTAAACAGGCGCAGATTGATCGCAAAGATCAGCACCAGCATCATCGCGAACCAGAAATTCGGCACCGCGATGCCCAGCTGGGTGGCGCCCATCACCGCGATGTCCCCGGGCCGGCCGCGCCGCGAGGCCGCGTAGATGCCTGCCGGAAAGGCGATGGCCGTCGACAGCGTGAGCGCATAGAGCGCCAGCGGCAGAGACACCCACATCCGGTCCGCGATCATGGTCGAAACCGGTGTGCGGTAGGTGTAGGAGGTGCCGAAATCGCCGGTCAGCATCCCGCCGACCCAGGTGAAATAGCGCTCGATCTTGGGCACATCCAGGCCAAGCTCGGCGCGCAAGGCCGCCAGCGTGTCGGGCTGCGCGTTCACCCCCAGCATGAAGGATGCCGGATCGCCGGGTGCCACCTCGATCACCGCGAAGATGACCACCGAGGCGACCGCAAGGCTGAGAACCAGCGAAATCAGGCGTTTGAGCGCATAGCGAAGCATCAGGGCCACGTTAGGCGCGGTTTTGCCCTGGGTCCAGCGCCTAAGATGCTAGCAGATAGGCATAAACCGCCCAGCCCACGATCGCGGCATAGCCCAGCGGATAGATCCACTTGATAACGTAATTGTCGAGTTTGCGGGCGAGGTCGTCGCGCCCCGAAATCTTGATCTTTCGCAGCACCACGTTGAAGACAATGATCGCGCCCGTGACCAAAAACATCCACTGCAGGATGAAGTCGACGAAGGTGAGATACCCCAGTTTGGGCAGGTCGGCCGAAATCGCCCAGTTGAAGGCGATGAAAACCAGCAGGTTGGCCCCGGACATCTCGATCCGCTTGCGGTATTCATCCAGAAAAAACAAAGCCCAGCTGACGGTGATCAGAACCAGCATCGGCAGGAAGACCCGAATGATGTAATAGGTCAGGTGCCGTTTGCCTTCGAAAACCAGATCCAACTGGTCGCTGATCCGCCCCGACACGCCGATGACGTGGTTTTTCTCCATCCTGTCGTTGCCAAGGATCCACTCTTCCTCTCCCAGCTGATCCCCCAGCCCCGAAAATTCGCGTAGCGGCACGAAGGACACGAATTCAGACGGCAGGATCGATTCCACCTTGAAGTGGAACTCCTGGGTGTCGAACGGGTATTTCAGAAAGTTGAAATGGGGTGCCTGCAACGTCAGGGACGATTTCTCGACATAGATGACTCGGCCGTCGCTATAGACCGCGGCCACGGATTCGTGGATCCAGCGGTTGGACTGCTGGTTCTGGATGATGAAGACGGGAATGACCGTTCCGATGGAGGTCGCGTAATCGGCAAGCTTCTTTGGATCGACCACCAGAACCTCTCGCCCTCTTTCTTCCGGATCGAAGGCCAGTGCCGGATCTTTCCATTCGCCACGAATGACCACCACGGCGCCATAGTTTTCGGCTTTCTGGTCGACGCCGGTGATCTGGTCGATATGGATGCCGATGCCGACCTGCAAGGGTTCGTCGGGGATTTCCACCTTCGTGGCAAAGCCTTCGGACAACAGATCCTGAGCGCTGGCCGGACCGGGCGAATGGAACAGCCCGGCGAGCAGCAGGGCGAAGTTGAAGATCAGAAGACGCGAAAGGCGCAAAAAATACATGCGGACCAGCACCTTGGGGTGAATGCGGAGGCCCGGGCACCCGGGCCTCCTGCCTTTGCGGTCACTCGGACCAGGAAATCGCGGCAAGGTCGGTCGCCGCCGTCGGCGCATTGACCCACAGGCCCTTGACGCCGGCCTTGGCCACGCTCAGCGCCGCCAGCTGGAACAGGTAACCGTTCACGTAATCCTCGGCGATGATCCGCTGCGCCTGCTGCAGCAACTCGGTCCGCTTGGCCTCGTCGGTCGTGGCGTTGAGCGTTTCCATCAGCTTCTGGAACTCGGGATTGTCATACTGGAAATAGTAGTCCGGCCGGGCATAGATGCCGATATCCATCGGCTCGGTATGGCTGACGATGGTCAGGCCGTAATCCTTGCCCTTAAACGCGCTTTCCAGCCACTGCGCCCATTCGACGTTGATGATCTCGGCCTTGATGCCGACTTCGGCCAGCTGCGCGGCGATGATCTCGCCCCCGCGCCGTGCATAGGAAGGCGGCGGCAGGTGCAGGGTGGTCTCGAACCCGTCCGGGAACCCTGCCTCGGCCAGCAGGGCCTTGGACTGTTCTGGGTCATAAGCCGAGTTGCCGGTCAGGTCGACATAGGCCGGGTGGTGCGGCGCGAAATGGGTGCCGATCGGGGTGCCGTAGCCGAACATCGCGCCGTCGATGATGGCCTGCCGGTCGATGGCATGGGCCAGCGCCTTGCGCACGCGGACATCGTCGAACGGCGGCCGCTTGTTGTTGGTGGACAGGATCGTTTCGCCCTCGGTCGAGCCGACCAGCACCTGGAACCGCGGATCGGCCTCGAATTGCGGCAGGTTCTCGGGGGCCGGGAAGCCGGTGAACACGTCCACGTCCTCGGCCATCACGGCGGCAAAGGCGGCGGTCGGGTCCGAGATGAACTTGAAGGTCGCCTTTTCCAGCGCCGGCTGCTCGCCCCAGTAATCGGGGTTGCGCTGCAAGACGACGCGATCGCCCTGCACCCATTCGGCAAAGGTGTAGGGGCCGGTGCCGACCGGGTTGGTCTTGATGTTCTCGATGCTTTCCGGCGCCACGATCACCGCGTCGCCCCACGCCAGGTTGAACAGGAAATTGCCGTTCGGTTCCGTCAGGGTGATCTTGACGGTCAGCGGGTCCACGGCCTCGACGGACTCGATCCCGGCGAACAGGGCCTTCTGCGCATTGGCGCTGTCCTCGGCGGTGGCGCGGTCGAGGCTGAACTTCACGTCCTCGGCATCCATCGTGGTGCCATCGTGAAAGGTCACGCCATTGTGCAGCTTGAAGGTGTAGGTCTTGCCATCCTCGGAGATGTCCCAGCTTTCGGCCAGCGACGGCACGATCGAGCCATCCCCCATGAAGCGGGTCAGACCCTGGAACACGTTCGCATAGACCACCGAGTCGATGGCCTGCGCGGCGGCGCTGGTCGGGTCCAGATGCGGCGGCTCCAGCTGCATGGCGATGGTGATGTCCGACTGCGCCCAGCCCTGGGTCGCAAACAGGCTGGCGCCCACCGCCAAGGCGGACGCAAAGGCGCGATACCTTGATTTCGTCATGAAAATTCCCTCCCCTATGCTTACGTCGCAGCCCGGCATTTCGCGGCCGCCTGCAATCACTGTTCCCCCAAACCTCAGGTCAATCAAGGAATTGTTGGCGCAACCGGTCTTTGAAAACGGAGACGCTCTCTGCTATGCCGCGCTGCAACATGACTTGTCCACAGGACCCAAGATGAGCGCGACAGCCCGCAAGAAAGCCCCGAACGCCGAGGATATCCGAGCAAGAAAGGGCGGCGAGCCACTGGTCAGCCTGACCGCTTACACGACACCGATGGCACGGCTGATGGATGCCCATTGCGATTTCGTCCTGGTGGGCGACAGCGTCGGCATGGTGCTGCATGGGCTGACCTCGACCCTTGGCGTGACGATGGAGATGATGATCCTGCACGGCCAGGCCGTCGCCCGCGGGCTGGAGAAGGCGATGATGGTCATCGACATGCCTTTTGCCAGCTACGAGGAAGGTCCCGCGCAGGCCTTCCGCAACGCGGCCCGGTTGATGGCCGAAACCGGGGCGGGCGCGGTCAAGCTGGAAGGCGGGGTCGAGATGGCCGAAACGATCCGCTTTCTGGTCAAGCGCGGCATCCCGGTGATGGCGCATATCGGGCTGACGCCGCAATCGATCAACACGCTGGGCGGTTACAAGGTGCAGGGCCGCGACGAACAGGCCGAGGCGGTGCTGGCCGACGCCCGCGCCGTGGCCGAGGCCGGGGCGTTTTCCGTCGTGCTCGAGAAGGTTCCGCAGGGTCTTGCCGACCGGATCACCGCCGAGGTGCCCATTCCCACCATTGGCATCGGCGCCTCGGCGGGCTGTGACGGTCAGATCCTGGTGGTCGATGACATGCTGGGCTTCTTCACCGCATTCAAGCCGAAATTCGTCAAACGCTATGCCGATCTGGGCCCGCTGGCCGAGGCCGCCATTGCAGAATACGCCGCCGAGGTGCGCGCCCGCACCTTCCCCGCAGCCGAGCATGTGTTTGCCGATCAGGCTCCCGCCAAGGGGGGCAAGGCATGACCGCGCCCATCCTGCGCACCCTGCCGGACCTGCGCGCCATCACCCAGGCCTGGCACCGGGCAGGCCAGACCATCGGCGTGGTGCCCACCATGGGCGCGCTGCATCAGGGGCACCTGTCGCTGGCTCAGGCGGCGCGGGCCGATTGCGACCGGGTGATCGTGACGATCTTCGTCAACCCCAAACAGTTCAACAATCCCGAGGATCTGGCCAAGTACCCCCGCACCGAGCAGGACGACGCGGCCAAGCTGGCGCCGCTGGGGGTCGACGCGATCTATGTCCCCGACCCAGACCAGATCTATCCCGACGGATTCGCCACCACTGTGTCCGTCGCCGGCCTCACCGACGTGATGGAGGGCGAATTCCGCCCCGGACATTTCGACGGCGTGGCGACCGTCGTGGCGAAACTGTTCCTGCAGACGCAGGCGGACCGAGCCTATTTCGGCGAAAAGGACTATCAGCAGTTGATGGTCGTGCGCCGCATGGCCCGCGATCTGGACATCCCGATCGAAGTGATCGGTTGCCCCACCGTGCGCGAGCCCTCGGGGCTGGCGATGTCCTCACGCAACCTGCGTCTGTCGGACCAGGGGCTGGTGACCGGGGCGCGGATGCATGCGGTGATGCAGGACATGGCCGGGCAACTGGCGCAGGGCGCCGCGTTCGCGGATCTGGTGGGGCCGGCCCGCGACGCGCTGCTGGCGGCAGGCTTTTCCGAAGTGGAGTATATCGACCTGCGCTGCGCCGAAACGCTTACGCCGCTGACCGCCGCCACCCGCCCCGCGCGCCTGTTCGCCACCGCTTGGCTGGAGGGCGTGCGCCTGATCGACAATATCGACGTGCCGGTGGCCTGAAACTGGGGTCTGGAACGGCCCTGACCAATCGCCTAATGTCCTCTGAAAATGACGACAGGGGGAGCACGGGCATGACCTATATTCTGGCAATCGATCAGGGCACCACGTCCTCGCGCGCGATCCTGTTCGACGCGCAGATGCAGCGCGTGGGCACCGCACAGCAGGAATTCACCCAGTATTTCCCGCAGGAAGGCTGGGTCGAGCACGACCCCGAGGAAATCTGGGACAGCGTCCTGAACGTCTGCCGGCAGGTGATGGACGAGGTCGGTGCCTCGGCCGACCAGATCGCCGGGATCGGCATCACCAACCAGCGCGAAACCACCGTGGTCTGGGACAAGACGACCGGCAAGGCCATCCACAACGCCATCGTCTGGCAGGACCGCCGCACCGCCGAGATCTGCCGGCGGTTCCGCGACGCGGGCTGCGAGGATGACGTGACCTCCCAAACCGGCCTGCTGCTCGACCCGTATTTCTCGGGCACCAAGGTCAAGTGGG
>NZ_JBXWRP010000008.1:0-166961 GCF_059612945.1 Ruegeria sp. BHSC276
AACAAATCCTCAAGATGCCCCAGTCTCTCCTGAGCGTCACAACCGTCTTTCCAGTCCGTCAGGCCGCCTCTCCAGCCCGTCACCAACGCCTCACCAGCGCCGGTGAAGGGGTATTTACGGATTAGGTCCGGGACCTGCAAGACCCATTTTCAAAAAACTTCCATTTTTTTCTCAGATGACGATTTTTCTATTAAATTACATACAATTAACGACTTCATCATGCAGCTTTCATCCAACTGTACGCCCGTTTTGCCCCGAGAAACTTTAGCAAATGATGCCGCAACGCGGAATCGCAGTGGGAATCCGCTGTCGGGACATGGGTCGGAGCATTCGCAGCAATACAAAAGGCCGCCCCGATCAATATCGGGGCGGCCTCCATGGGTCAGCGAACCTGCGGTTCAGACCAGGTCGAACCGGTCCGCGTTCATCACCTTGGTCCAGGCGGCGACGAAGTCAGACACGAACTTGCCGTCCGCATCCGCCTGCCCGTAAACCTCGGAAATCGCCCTCAGTTGCGAATTCGAGCCGAACACCAGATCGACGCGCGTGCCAGTCCATTTCACGTCGCCCGTGGCCCGGTCGCGGCCTTCATACACGCCCGGCTGGTCCTCCGCAGGTTTCCACTCGATTCCCATATCCAGCAGGTTGGTGAAGAAATCGGTGCTCAGCGCTCCGACCCGGTCGGTGAACACGCCATGCGGCGATCCGCCGTGGTTTGCACCCAGAACCCGCAGCCCGGCGACCAGAACGGTCATCTCGGGCGCCGACAGGGTCAACAGCTGGGCCTTGTCCACCAGCAGATCCTCGGGCGAGACGCTGTATTCCTGGCGCTGATAGTTGCGGAACCCGTCGACCATGGGTTCGAGCACCGAGAAGGATTCGACATCCGTCTGCTCCTGCGATGCGTCCGTGCGGCCCGGGGCGAAGGGGACCTCGACCTTGTGCCCGGCGGCAGCGGCGGCCTGTTCGACGGCGGCGGCCCCGCCCAGAACGATCAGATCGGCCAGCGACACTTTCTTGTTTCCGCTTTGCGCCGCGTTGAACGCTGCCCGGATGCCTTCGAGGACCGAGAGCACCTGGGACAGCTTTTCCGGCTCGTTCACGGCCCAGTCCTTCTGCGGGGCCAGCCGGATCCGCGCACCGTTTGCGCCTCCGCGCTTGTCAGAGCCGCGGAAAGTCGAGGCCGACGCCCAAGCGGTCGAGACCAGCTGTGGGATCGACAAGCCGCTGTCCAGAATCCGGGCCTTGAGATCGGCGATATCCTCCGCGTCGATCAGGTCATGATCCACCGGCGGCACGTTGTCCTGCCAGATCAGCTCCTCGTCCGGCGCCTCGGGGCCGATATACCGGATCTTGGGGCCCATGTCGCGGTGGGTCAGCTTGAACCAGGCGCGCGCGAAGGCATCGGCGAATTCTTCGGGGTTCTCGTGGAACCGCTTCGAGATCGGGCCATAGATCGGATCCATCCGCATCGCCATGTCGGCGGTCGACATGAAGATCGGAACCCGCTTCGACGGGTCTTCCGGATCGGGAGCCATGTCCTCGGGCTGGATGTCCTTGGGTGTCCAGACCCAAGCCCCGGCCGGGCTTTTGACCAGTTCCCAATCATATTTGAACAACACGTCGAAATAGCCGTTGTCCCACCGGATCGGGTTCGCGGTCCAGGCACCTTCCAGCCCGCTGGTGATGGTGTCGCGCCCTTTGCCCTTGCCGAAGGTGGACAGCCAGCCGAACCCCATCGCCTCGATCGGGGCGGCTTCGGGCTCGGGGCCCACATGGCTGGGATCGCCCGCGCCGTGCATCTTGCCGAAGGTATGGCCGCCCGCGGTCAGCGCCACCGTTTCCTCGTCGTTCATAGCCATCCGCGCGAAAGTCTCGCGGATGTCACGGCCCGAGGCCACCGGGTCCGGCTTGCCGTCGGGGCCTTCGGGGTTCACGTAGATCAGGCCCATCTGCACGGCGGCCAGCGGGTTTTCCAGCTCGCGGTCGCCGGTATAACGGCTGCCTTCGGTATCGCTGGTGGCCAGCCATTCGGCCTCGGGGCCCCAATAGATGTCTTCCTCGGGCGCCCAGATATCCTCGCGGCCGCCGGCAAAGCCGAAGGTCTTGCCGCCCATCGATTCGATGGCGCAGTTGCCGGCCAGAATCATCAGGTCGGCCCAGGAAATCTGGTTGCCGTATTTCTGCTTGATCGGCCACAGCAAGCGGCGCGCCTTGTCCAGGTTGCCGTTGTCGGGCCAACTGTTGAGCGGCGCGAACCGCTGGGAACCGGTCGAGGACCCGCCCCGACCATCCGCGGTACGATAGGTTCCGGCGCTGTGCCAGGCCATGCGGATGAACAGTCCGCCGTAGTGGCCATAGTCCGCCGGCCACCAATCCTGCGAATCCGTCATCAGATCATACAGGTCCTGCTTGAGCGCCTGGTAATCCAGCTTCTTGAACGCGTCGGCATAGTTGAAATCGGCGCCCAGAGGATTGCTGACCGGCTGGTGCTGATGCAGGATCGACAGGTTCAGCTGGTTGGGCCACCAGTCCCGATTCGATCGGGTTCCGGCGCCGTGCATGATGGGGCATTGGCCCGTGTTGGGGGTGTCGCTTCCGTCCATCTCAATCTCCGATCCTGGCTGGTGTCAGTCTGTTTGCGAGGCAACCGTGCGAATGGCACGTCAAAAAGGGGCGGACCGCAGTCCGCCGGAATACCCCGAGTCATAGCAAATCCCAGCCATGAGAAAAAATTTTGTTTTCGGATTGATTTGATAGATATTGATTATGGCTCTGCCGGGTTCCTTCAAACCGATCCCCATCCACATGACGCGGCGTTCCCCAACGCCCAGATTGCCTTTTGCGGCCGGTGCTTCAAACTGCGGGCTGTGACGCGCGACACCGCGCGGGCCACAGGGGAGGATCGCCATGCAATTCGACTACGTCATCGTCGGCGGAGGGTCCGCGGGATGTGTGCTGGCCAACCGTCTGAGCGCCAATCCGGGCACGCGGGTCTGCCTGCTTGAGGCGGGCGGGGGCGGAAACGGCATTCTGGTCCGAATGCCCGCCGGGGTGGTCGCAATGCTGCCGGGGCGACCCAGGATCAACAACTGGGCCTTCGAGACGGTGCCGCAACCGGGGCTGGACGGCCGCAAGGGCTATCAGCCGCGCGGCCGGGCCCTGGGCGGATCCAGCGCGATCAACGCGATGCTCTATGTGCGCGGGCAACGGCAGGATTATGACGGCTGGGCCGATCTGGGCTGCGAGGGCTGGGACTGGGACAGCGTCCTGCCCTATTTCAAACGGTCCGAGAACAACGAACGCGGCGCGGATGACCTGCATGGCGCCGACGGCCCGCTTCAGGTGTCCGACCAGAAAGAAGAACGCCCGATCACGCGCGCCTTCGTCGAGGCCGCCGCCCAGTTGCAACACAAGGTGACCGACGATTTCAATCGCGGCGACAACGAAGGCGCGGGGCTGTACCAAGTCACCCAGTTCCATGACCCCGACAAAAACGGCGAGCGGTGCTCGGCCGCCGCGGCCTATCTGTTTCCAGTCATGGACCGGCCGAACCTGACGGTCATCACCGGGGCGCAGGCGCGCGAGATCACCTTTGACGGCCACCGCGCCACGGGCGTGATCTATCGCCAGGGCAGTAAGGGCGCCGACCTCACCGTCACCGCCACGCGCGAGGTTCTGGTTTGCTCGGGCGCGCTGAAATCGCCGCAACTGCTGCAGCTGTCGGGCATCGGCGACCCCGAGGACCTGACCCCGCATGGCATCGCCGTCCGCCACGCGTTGCCAGGCGTGGGCAAGAACCTGCAGGATCACCTGGATTTCATCCTGGCCTACAAGACAAAGGACACAGACAATTTCGGCATCGGCGCCGCCGGTACGGTGGGGCTGATCAAACATCTCATGCGGTGGCGCAAGAGCGGGGTGTCGATGGCTGCCACCCCCTTTGCGGAAGGCGCCGCCTTTCTGAAGACCTCTCCCGATCTGGACCGCCCCGACATCCAGCTGCATTTCACCATCGCGCTGGTGGACGACCACGCGCGCAAGCTGCATCTGGGCTATGGGTTCAGCTGCCATATCTGCAAGCTGCGCCCCGAAAGCCGCGGCACCGTCTCGCTGCACAGCGCCGACCCCTTTGCCGCCCCGGCGATCGACCCGGCCTATCTGTCCGACCCGCGCGATCTGGACACAATGATCAAGGGCGCGCGGATGACGCGCGAAATCCTCGAGGCTCCGGCCCTTGCCGAATACCGCCACAAGGAAATGTTCGGCACCGACACCGCCCGGACCGACACGGATTGGGAACGCCATATCCGCGCGCGGGCCGATACGATCTATCACCCCGTGGGCACCTGCAAGATGGGAGTGGACGACATGGCGGTGGTCGATCCACAGCTGCGGGTGCACGGGATGCAGGGGCTACGGGTGGTCGATGCTTCGGTCATGCCGACGCTGGTTTCAGGCAACACCAACGCGCCCACGATCATGATCGCGGAAAAGGCCGCCGACACGATCCTGGCGGATGTGGCCTGATCAGTCGCCGTTCAACGCCTGATCCGCGTGCAGCGCCTCAAGGCCCACGCGATAGTTGGGGTATTTCAGCTTCACGCCCAGATCGGTCTTGATCCGGTCGTTCCGAACGCGCTTGTTCTCGTTGTAGAAGCTGCGGGCCATCGGCGTCAGGTCGGCCGTATCGAAATCCACCGCAGGCGGCAGCGGCAGGCCCTGAAGCTGCGCGGCATAGCCGATCACGTCCTGCGGCGGCACCGGTTCGTCATCGCAGACATTGTAGATCGCGCCCGGATCGGGACGGAGCATCGACGCCTCGAGCACCTGTGCGATGTCCTCGACATGAATGCGCGAAAACACCTGCCCCGGCTTGATGATCCGCCGCAGCCCGCCTTTCTTCAGCTTGGAGAACGGCCCCCGCCCCGGCCCGTAGATGCCCGCAAGGCGAAAGATGTGCAGCGGCAGGCCGGGAATTGCGGCCCAGTCCTGCTCGGCCTGCAACCGCCAGCGCCCGCGCTCGGCCGTCGGGGTCGCCGGCGTGGACTCATCGACCCAACCGCCCTGGTGGTCGCCATAGACGGCGGTGGTCGACAGGTACCCGACCCAGTCGAACCGCCCGGCGCGGGCGGCGAGCTCATCCCGCAGGGCGACCAGAACCGGATCTCCCTTGGCCGTGGGCGCGGTCGAAATCAACAGATGCGTGACCCCGTTCAGATCGGGGTCCTCGCCCGGCCAGACCAGCGGTTCGGCCCCGGTGGCGCGGATGGCGTCTTTCTCGGCGGCATCGCGGGTGGTTCCGACGATGCGCCAACCCTTGGGGGCCAGCCGGCGCGACAGCGCGCGCGCGGTATAGCCGTGCCCGAATGAAAAAAGAGTTCCAGTCATGGCCCCTTGTTGATCGCGCCGCGGGCGGGATGCAAGCGCCGGATGGACGCACTTGATTCGAATCTCCGCCTGCGCCTTCATGGTGTGATGAGCGATGACAAACCCAGCCTGCACGCGGCTTATGCGCTGAAAACTCCGGCAGACAACAAACGGCTCTATGCCGAATGGGCGGGAGATTACGATCGCGGATTCGCCGCGCGCGAGGATTACCAGCTGCACATCCATACCGCCCGCGCCTTTGTCGGCGCCGGGGGGCAGGGTCCGGTGCTGGATGTGGGCGCGGGCACCGGCCTGTGCGGCGCGGTTCTGGCCGATCTGGGCGTGGGGCCGATCGACGCCACCGACATCAGCGCCGAGATGCTGGACAAGGCAATGCGCAAGGACATCTACCGCGACGCGATCGAGGCTGACCTGAACGAGGGCATCCCGGTTCCACGTGACAGCTATTCGGGCATCGTGTCGTCGGGCACCTTCACCCACGGCCATCTGGGCCCCGAGGTTCTGCCCGCCCTGCTGCGGGTGGCCCGGCCCGGGGCGCAATTCGCCCTGTCGATCAACGCCAAACACTTCGAGGCGCTGGGATTCGCAACCGCCTTCGACAATCTGCAGGCCGAGGGCCGTATGGAACATCTGACCCTGACCCCGGTCCGCATCTACGGCGACCTCGCCTCAGGCCCCAACAAGGACGACACCGCGCTGATCGCCCTGTTCGAGAAATCCTGATCCGCCTCAGCGACCCTTCCAGACCGGGTCGCGTTTCTCGGCAAAGGCGCGGGCGCCTTCCAGATTGTCCTCGGAGCCATAGAGAACATCGACCGTGCGCAGCTGCCGCTTGGTGATGCGGTTCATGATGTCCTGGAACTTGGAATCCTCGGCCTCGCGCACGATCTCTTTGATTGCGGCATAGACCAGCGGCGGACCGCTGGCCAGCAGGCGAGCCAGCTCCCATGCACGGTCCATCAGCTGGTCGGCCGGGACGATCTCATTCACCAAGCCCCAGCGATGCGCCTCTTCGGCGTCGAACCAGCGGCCGGTCAGCAGCAGTTCCATCGCGATGTGGTAAGGTATGCGCTTGGGCAGCTTGACGCTGGCCGCGTCCGCCACCGTGCCCGAGCGGATTTCCGGCAGGGCAAAGGTGGCGTGATCGGCCGCCAGAATCATGTCGGCACTCAAGGCCAGCTCCAGCCCGCCGCCGCAGGCAATCCCGTTCACGGCGGCAATCACCGGCTTGTTCATGTCCCGCAACTCCTGAAGGCCACCGAAACCGCCGACCCCGTAATCCCCATCCACGGCATCGCCCTCAGCCGCGGCCTTCAGGTCCCAGCCGGGGCAAAAGAATTTCTCTCCGCCCCCCGTCAGGATCGCCACCCGCAGGTCGGGATCATCGCGGAAGTCGCGGAACACTTCGCCCATCACCCGGCTGGTGGCCAAGTCGATCGCGTTTGCCTTGGGCCGGTCCAGGGTGACTTCCAGAATGGCGCCGTCGCGTTTGGTCTTCACTGGGTTCATGAGCTTGCCTTTCGGATCAGGGCATCAACCGCCACCGCGCCCGTCGCGGTGCAGATGAGGGGGTTGATTTCAACTTCGCTGACAGTGGCGGCATTGGCAATCACATAGGACTGCACCGCGTCGATGGCGTCGAGAATCGCCTCGAGATCGGCTGCGGACTTGCCGCGATAGCCCGCCAAAAGCGGGGCATAGGCCAGCTTGCTCAGCGCCGCCCGGGTTGCGTTACGATCCGAGGGCACCAGCAGCGACACGGTATCGCGCAGGATCTCGGTCAGGACGCCCCCGGTGCCGAGGGTCAGCACGAACCCATGCGCCGGATCGCGCGTGACACCGATCAGCAGTTCCGCAACACCGCCGGCCGCCATTTCCTCGACCAGCACGTCGGCGGTGCCCACCCGGCGGGCGGCGTCCGCGATTTCGCTCGCCTCCACGCCCAGCAGAACCGCGCCATGTTCGGATTTGTGCGCCAGCCCGACGCCCTTGACCGCGAAGGGGCCGGTCAGGTGGCGTGTCGCCTCTTCAGCCTGATCGGCCGGAAAGACCACGCTGCGCGGCACCGTCAGGCCGTGTTTCGCAAGCGCCTGTTTCGCCTCGGCCTCGGTCAGGGTTGTGTCCGCCTCCCGCTTACCGGGCAACTGGACAGGCGCGGCCGGCGCGGGCAGCGGGCGGGCGGCGGCCTCGGCTGCGGCCAACGCCTCGTGCAGGCCGGCAAAGGGAACCACGCCACCGTCCAGCAGTTTTTGCGCCACGTCTTCGGGCATCAGCTCGGGCAGGGTGGCCACCACGGCAAAGGGCCTGCCAGTTTCGCTTGAGCAGTTCAGCGCCGCCTGTGTTGCGCAGGCCCAGTCGGTGGCATCCGTATGCGGATAGTCCACAATCGACAGTGTCAGAGCCACATCCGGGCCCGTCATTCCTTTCCACGCCCGCGTCATCGCCTGAGTGTCTCGCCAAATATAGGTGTGGTAGTCGAGCGGATTTGCCAGCGCCACCATCGGCCCCAGCGCCGTGCGCAGTTCTCTTCGCTGATCCTGTGTCAGCGGTGGAAAATGCAGATCCCGCCCGACCGCCATGTCGGCTCCCAGACTGGCTTCGCCCCCCGAACAGCTGATCATGCTCAGGCCGTTCCCGCGGAGCCTGCCGGCGACGTGGAACAGCTTGAGCGTTTCCAGGAAGCTTGGCACATCGACCAGACGCGCAATGCCCAGCCGGTCCAGAAACGCCTGCGCCCCGGCATCACCGCCTGCCAGCGATGCCGTGTGCGAGATTGTTGCGGCTTGGGCATGCTCCGACCGACCCACCTTGAGCGCCACGATCGGCACGCCGCGCTCGCGCGCACGGGCGGCCAGCGCCTCCCATTTGCGCAGGTCGCCAAAGCCCTCGACATGCACACCGATGGCGGTGATCCGGTCATCCTCCAGCAGCGCCATGGCGATTTCGGCTTGGTGGGACTGTGCCTGATTCCCGCAGGTCAGCATGAAAGCCAGCGGCAGCGCCCGGCGCTGCATGGTCATGTTGATGGCGATGTTTGAGCTTTGCGTCAGAATGGCGACGCCCCGCTCCACCGGGCGCATCCCGTGCTGGTCGGGCCAGATCGCCACCCGGTCCAGTCCGTTGACGAAGCCATAGCAGTTGGGGCCGAGGATCGGCATGTCCCCCGCTGCAGCCACAAGCTGCGCCTGCAAGTCCGGCCCGTCCGCATCCTCAGCCAGCGCCTCGGTAAAGCCCGAGGCGAAACACACCGCCCCGCCCGCGCCAATGCGGGACAGAACCTCAACCGCCTCGATGGTGGCGCGGCGGTTGATGCCGACAAAGGCCGCGTCGGGCGCTTGGGGTAGGTCTTCGATCGTGGCAAAGACGCGCTCGCCCGCCACCTCGTCGGCCTTGGGATGCACCGGCCAGACCGGACCGGTGAACCCCAGTTTCCGCACCTGCCGGATGACCTCGGCACACCAAGCGCCCCCGCCGATCACCGCCAGCGAACGAAACCCCAGCATCCGCCTCAGCGCGGCGAGTTTTCCCGGCGTGAGCACATCCGCCGCGCCGCTCAGGCCCGGCGTCATATTCACGCTCCCAACGCGCGCAGCAGGTCGCGGCTGATGATGTGGCGCTGGATCTCGCTGGTACCGTCCCAGATCCTCTCCACCCGGGCATCGCGCCAGAACCGTTCCAGCGGATAGTCATCCATCAGACCCATCCCGCCATGCACCTGGATCGCCGCATCGGTCACCCGCGCCAGCATCTCCGAGGCAAAAAGCTTGGCCGAGGCGATCTCGCGGTTGGCGGGCAGGCCCTTGTCCAGCCGGTCGGCAGCGGCCAGGGTCAGCAGGTCGGCGGCGTCGATCTCGGTGATCATGTCGGCGATCTGAAAGCTGACGCCCTGGAACTTGCCGATCTTTTGGCCGAACTGTTCGCGCGTGGCGGCATAGTCCAGCGCATAGTCGAAGGCCCGCCGCGCGCGACCCACGCACATGGCGGCCACGGTGATGCGGGTGGCGTAAAGCCAGGTGTTCATCACCTCGAACCCGCCATCGACCTCGCCCAGCACCTGCGCGTCGGGCAGGCGGCAGTCGTCGAACTCCAGCACCATGTTCTTGTAACCGCGATGGCTGACCGACTTGTAGCCGTCGCGGATGGTGAACCCCGGCGTGCCGCGATCGACCAGAAAGGCGGTGATGCGCTTCTTGGGGCCTTTCGGCGTCTGATCCTCGCCCGTGGCGATAAAGACGATGATGAAATCGGCATGTTCCGCGCCCGAGATGAAATGCTTGGTGCCGTTCACCACCCAATCGCCGCCATCACGAACGGCGGAACACTTCATGCCCCGCACATCCGAACCCGCGCCCGGTTCGGTCATCGCCAGCGCATCCATCTTCTCGCCGCGCACGGCGGGCATCAGATAGCGTTCGACCTGATCGCCCTGACAGGCCATCAGGATGTTCTGCGGCCGCCCGAAGAAATGGTTCAACGCCATCGACCCGCGGCCCAGTTCCCGTTCGACCAGCGCGAATTCCAGGTGGTTCAACCCAGCGCAACCCACGCTTTCGGGAAAGTTGCAGGCGTAGAAGCCCAGCTCGATCGTCTTGCGCTTGATCTCGTCGGCGATCTCTTTCGGCACCTCTCCGGTGCGCTCGACCAGCTCTTCGTGGGGATAGATCTCTTTTTCCACAAAGCTGCGGACGGTCGAGACGATCATTTCCTGTTCTTCGGACAGACCGAATTGCATAGCGGTTCTCCAAGTGCAGATGTTGCGAACAGCCTGACCCGTCTTGCGCGCGTTTTCATGCAGTAATAGACATTTAATATGCAGAAATGGACTAAATCGACCTCTGCGATGCAGCATTTTGGCGTGTTGCTGTTCGACGGGTTTTCGAACCACTGTTTGGCCAACACAGTCGAGCCGCTGCGCGCGGCCAACACGCTGTCGGGGCGCACGCTCTACAAGTGGCAGTTTCTGTCGCTGAACGCGGGGCCGGTGACCTCATCCTCGGGGCTGCAGGTGTCGCCGCATGACAGGCTCGGCAACGTGTCCGGCGACCTGCTGGCGGTCATGCCATCCTATGGCTTTCGCGATCACGGCGGCTGGCGCATGCAGGCCAGCCTGCGCGCCGCCGCGCAACGGTTCCGCATCATGGCCGGAATGGACACGGGCAGCTGGCTGCTGGCCGAGGCCGGCTTGCTGGACGGGCATCGCGCGACCATCCACTGGGAGGAGTTGACGGGGTTCTCGGAACGCTTCCCCGAGGTGGAAACCTGCCGCGAACGCTATGTCATCGACGGAGACCGCATCACCTGCTCGGGCGCGATGGCGGCGTTTGACCTGGTGATGCACCTGATCGGGCGGGATCACGGTCAGGCACTGGCGCTGGAAGTGGCGCAGCTGTTCATGACCCGCGATTCCGCCCGTTCACATATGGGCGGGGCCGGGTCGGCCAGCGCCTTCGTCAACAAAGCGTTGGCGCTGATGCAGGAACATCTGGAAACGCCCCTGCCCATCCCCGAGGTCGCACGGCGGGTCGGCCGCTCGCAAAAGGCGCTGGAATCGCGGATGCGGGCCGATCTGGGGGCCAGCCCCGCGCAGGTCTATCGCCGCCTGCGCCTGAACCTGGCCCGCAAGCTGGTATCCGAGACCGATCTGCCCATCGGCGAGATCGCCCTGCGCGCGGGCTATGACGACCCCAGCGCGATGACCCGCGCCTTCCGCGCCGAGTTCGGCACCTCGCCGCGCGCGATCCGGGCGGCCTCGTAACGCGGTCAGCCGCGCCCGCGATAGGTGGGAACGCCCTGATCGGGGATCCACACGCCCGGCAGCTCCGGCCCGGTCTGATAGAACACGTCGATCGGGATACCGCCGCGCGGATACCAATAGGCGCCGACACGCAGCCATTTCGGCTCCAGCACCTCTTCCAGCCGCTTGCCGATCGTGACACTGCAATCTTCGTGGAACGCGCCATGGTTGCGGAACGAACCCAGGAACAGCTTGAGCGACTTGCTTTCCACCAGCCAGTCACCCGGCACATAGTCGATCACGATATGCGCGAAATCCGGCTGCGCCGTCAGCGGGCAGAGCGAGGTGAACTCCGGCGCGGTGAAGCGCACGGCATAATCGGTGCCGGCCTGCGGGTTCGGCACCCGCTCCAGCACCGCCTCTTCGGGCGAGTTCGGCAGGTCGGTCTTGCTGCCCAGTTGGGTCAGGTTTGCGTAGATGTCTTGGTTTGCCATTGTTAGAGCCTCATACACCGCGCTTGTTGCCCCAGATCAGGACATGCAGCTGCGGCAGGATGGTGGGGGTGAACCAGCGGTCGCCGAGGGTCTTGTCGATCAGCCATTCATAGCGGGACATGATCCCGTCCATGTCGATCTCGGCATCCTCGGCGTCGGGTGGCGGCGGGGTGTGGTTGCCCGGTTGCAGATAGAGCGGCAGCGCCGGAAACCGCTCGGCCGCGGCGCGGGCCCAGCGGTAATCCTCATCATCGAAGACCACGATCTTCATGACGGTGGGCGCGCCGTCGGCCCGGGTGATGCAGTCCTCGAACCGCGCCCAGTCGACGGTTTCGCCGGACGAGGGCGGTTTCGGGCTGAGGATCAGGGTGGACAATTCGCGGAACCAGTCCTGCGCCACCGAGCCCTGGGTTTCCATCACGAAGTCATAGCCCTTGGATTTGCCCAGCGCGATCAGCGGGCCGAAATCCTGAATGGCCGGGTTGCCGCCCGACAGCGACACGGTCAGGGGTGTGCCGCCGGACAGGGCTTCGACCTGCGCCCAGATCTGTTCGGGGGTCATCGGCGTCCAGTCATGGCGATAGGCGCTGTCCACCGCATGCAGGCTGTCGCACCAGCTGCAGCGGTAATCGCAGCCACCCGCCCGCACGAAGACGGTCGGCACCCCGATCACGGCGCCTTCGCCCTGGATCGTGGGGCCGAAGATCTCGGCGATGCGCAGCGGTTTCACGGCCGATACTCCGCCCAGGTCTTGGGCGTCTCGCTGACCCGCACCGCGCTGGTCTGCGCCCAGCGCGCCTTGCAGAAGTCATAGATCTCTTTCGCCAGCCACTCCGAGGTAACCATGTCATGCCCGAACACATCGTTCAGGTGCCGGTGATCCAGTTCCTCGTCGATATAGGTCTTGAGCGGCTTCAGATCGCGGTAGTCCACCACGAAACCGTTTGCATCCAGCTCCTCGGCGGCCAGCTCCACCTCGACGATGTAATTGTGGCCGTGCAGACGGGCACAGGGGTGGTCGTCGGGCAGGTGGCACAGCTGGTGCGAGGCCGAGAAGTGGAATTCCTTGGTGATACGGAACATCAGTGCCCCTCCACCGCGGCTTTCCAGAACTCGGGGTCGGCATAGGCGGTCGGGTCTTCAATGCCGGCGATGTGAAACGCCTCGCGCCGTTCGACACAGGTTCCACAACGGCCGCAATGGGTCTCGCCGCCCTTGTAGCAGGACCAGGTATCGGCGAAGGGCGTTCCGTGCTTTGCGCCCTCGGTCACGATGGCCGATTTCGGGATGTGAACGAAGGGCGTATAGAGCCTGACATTGGCATATCCGTCCAATGCCTTGGCCTGCATGACCTCGAAGGCTTCGGTGAATTCCGGCCGGCAGTCGGGGTAGATGAAGTGATCCCCGCCATGCACCGCCGTCGCCACGGTATCCGCCTGCTTGGCGGCGGCCACGCCAAAGGCGATGGCCAGCATGATGGCGTTGCGGTTCGGGACCACGGTGACCTTCATGTTCTCTTCGGCATAGTGCCCGTCGGGCACGTCGACGTCATCGGTCAGGGCCGAGCCCGACAGATGCTTGCCGATATGGCTCATGTCGATCAGGTCATGCGGCACGCCCAGCCGCTCCGCGCAGCGGGCGGCAAACTCGACTTCCTTGCGGTGACGCTGACCGTAGTCGAAAGAGATCAGGCGGATCAGTTCGTTTTCGGCGGCAACCTTGTGCGCCAGAGAAACCGAATCCAGTCCGCCCGAGCAGATGACGATTGTCTTCACTTTTCAGATCCTTGTTTTGTAAGCCGGGTAGGCTGCGACCGGCGCCCGGTTCATCCGGACCAGCGGCGTCTATCAGACCCCGCGCGGAAAGGTAAAGACCCTTCAAAACGGAAAGCCGCCCATCGGCGGCTTGTCCAGACGGTGTCACAGCTTGGGGTGCGGCAGGTGCCCTTCAGCCGAACCGCCTTTTCTTGTAGGCGCGGGTGCGTTCCGTCGCCGCGGCCGAGCCGTCGTGATAGGTGCCGAACCACCGGTCGAAGGGAATCTCGGACGTGCCGTAGTTGCACTCGAAATACCGGTGGTGCAACTGGTGAAAAAAATCCCCCGCGCGCGCCGCTTCGGTTTCCCCCGCTTTCAGCTTTTCGAACCCCGAATGGGACAGGATCGGGCTGACCTGCTGGAAATAGGCGTGAAACAGCAGATGCAGCGGGTGCGACGGCACGATCAGGTGGATGAAATAGGTCGTGAAATACAGCAGGTTCTCGTACCAGTGGTTGGAGATGCCCGACCACGGACCAACATTGACGTTCCGGTGATGCACGGCGTGCACATGCTTGAACAGTTTCGGATGATGCTCCAGCCGGTGCACCCAATAGAAGTGCAGCCCCGACCACATCGGGATGAACAGCATCCAGACCACGCACCAGACCGGCGCCTGTTCCCATGTGACGGTTGGCACCCAACCGTTGGCCATCACCCAGTAGATGCCCCATTGATAGACGGTCGCCACCGTCATGGCGCTGCCCAGGGTCCACCAGATGTTGTCCCAGACCTGGTTGTTGAAGGTGAAGATGCCGTTGTTGCGCGTCAGGTCGCGGCGATCGAACTTTTTGTACATACCCTGGCCCTTGCGCATGTAGAGCCACCAATGCAGCCCACCCGCAACAAGGATCTGAGGCACCATGTTCAGCAGCCAGATGCGGAACATCCAACCAGGTGCGAAGCTTTGCATCGCCTCGAGCGGCGGCAGAAAAAGCACATAAGCTGTCAGCGCCAACACCATGCACAGGGTCAGCGCGGTGATCTGCAACCACGCACCGCTGTACCATTTCACTACCGCCATCGGTCTGGGCGGCCAGCTGAACAAAGGGTTCAACGCCACTGGATCAGATGGCCGATAGTGCCAGCGGGCAGCTTCGGGATCATGCGAGGCATCGGTCATGGCAAAACCCTCTAAGTGGCGTAATCCGAGCCTTCGGCATCCAGAACGGCCTTGATCTCGCGCAGATGGGCCTCGGCCTGCCCCGGATAGTTATCCAGCTCCTGCGCGGTCTTTTCGGCGATCTCGTCCGAAAGCAGCCGCAACGGCCGGCCCGTCTGAAGGGCGCGAATATAGGTCTCGGCGGCGCGCTCGAAATAATAGAGTCTATTGAAGGCATCTGCCGCGTCGCTGCCGATCACAAGCACACCGTGGTTGCCCATGATCATGACTTTCTTTTTCGGGTCCTGCAGCATTGCGGCGCAACGCTCACCCTCGCTTTCAAAGGCCAAACCGCCAAATTCGTCATCAATGACATAGCGGTTGTGAAAGGTCGCGGTGTTCTGGTCGATCGGCGGCAGGGTGCTGTCGGCCAAGGAGGCCAGGACGGTGGCAAAGATCGAATGCACATGCATCACGCAACGCGCATGCGGACACCTGCGGTGAATCGAGCCATGCAGCCCCCATGCGGTGGGGTCCGGTGCGCCGGGCTTGCTCATCGTGTCGGGATCGTTGGCATCCAGCAGCAGAAGGTCCGAGGCACGGATGCGCGCGAAATGCATCTGGTTCGGGTTCATCAGGAACTGCGTGCCACCCTCGTTCACGGCAAGGCTGAAATGGTTGGCGACCCCTTCATGCATGTTCAACCTTTCGGTCCAACGGAAGGCCGCCGCCATGTCCACGCGCTCCTGCCAATGGTCGATATTCGGCTTCAGATTGGTGACGCTCATCCGGAGGCTCCGTTCGGCTTGGGCAGAGGGCTGATACAAACCGTGCCGGGCCGGGGCGCAATTGACCAACGAAAAAATTGGCGTTTTGGCATTAGCTGAGCTTATGATTGGATTATGAAACCCCGGACTTCCCTTCCCCCGCTTGGCTGGCTGCGCACGTTCGAGGCTGCGGCCCGACACCTGTCGTTCACCGGCGCGGCGCGCGATCTGAACATGACGCAAAGCGCCGTCAGCCAGCAGATCAAATCGCTCGAGGGCTATCTGGGCCAACCTCTGTTTCACCGCCGCCCCCGCGCATTGGAACTGACCGAGGCCGGAATCACATATCTGCCCGTGGTGCGCGAGGCGTTCCGGACGCTGGTTCGCGGCACCCAGGCCGTGACCGGGCAGCAGCAGAATACCGTTCAGGTTCAATGCAACATCACCTTTTCGGTGAACTGGTTGGCCCCCCGCTTGCCCGCGTTCCGCGCGCTGCACCCCGATGTCCACCTGAACATTTTCACCGAACTGTGGGAGCCGCGCGAGATGGCCGAAGGCGCGGCGGTGGAAATCCGTTATTCACTGCGCCCGGCCGACACGGTCCGAACCGAGCTTTTGCGCAGCGATCACTATTACCCGGTCTGCGCCCCCGGTTTCCCGGTCACGCTGGAGACCCTTCAGCGGCAACCGCTCTACGATTGCTCAAACCTGCTGTCGAACTGGGCCAGCTGGGCCGAAGATCAGGGTCTAAACTGGGGTAATCCACCGATCACCTATGCCACGACCTATATGGTCGGCCTGTCCGTTGCGATGGCCAGCGGCGGGCTGTGCCTGGCCCATGATACCATCGCAAAGCGCCTTCTGGACGAAGGCCGTCTGATCGCACCCTTCGAGCATCGCGCACCGATGCCAGAAGCCTACTACCTGCTGCTGTCGCCTCAGGCCGAGGAGACGCCGGGTGCCGTGGCCTTTGCCGAGTGGATCAGGGCGGAAATCGCGGCCGAGCAACACCGCGCCTAACCTTCAGCCGTCCTTGGGGCGGCTGGCGACCCAGGCATAGCCGTTCTCGCACAGGATATAGGTCTCACGCAGGCCATGGGGCTTGTCGGTCGGCTCCTGCAGGACGACCGCGCCAGCGGACCTGGCGCGCTCCGCCGCCTCGTCCGGGTCGGTGTCGTACAAGTGAATCTCGATCCCGCCACCGCGCGGGGGCGTTTCAGGAACCAGCCCAAGCAGAGGGTTGGAATGATAGGTGCCGTCCGAATGCAGCTGAAACACCTGATCGCCATAGGTGACGATGGCGAAATCCGCCGTCACTTGATGGGATTTCAGGCCAAAAACAGTCTCTAAAAAGTCGCATTCCGCCCGCACGTCGCGCACCAGCAGGTTCAGCCCGATCCCGCGCAGGCTGCGGCCGAAACTGTCGGCATTTATGGTTTCGTAGTCCATGCCCTTACCAGACCCCGCATCGCGGCGCGGATCAAGCATTTGCTGCCCCGGACCGGGCCGGATGACGGTTTCATGAAGGTGGCACGGCAGGGGTTGCACCTTCCGATGCATTCGGGAAAGTTGTGCCATGGAATACGCACCCTTCCCCTCTTGGCCCGACGTCGCCCCCCGCCTGATCGCCGTTGCCGCCGGCCGCGAAGCCGCCGACATGGTCATTCGCGGCGGGATCTGGATCAACGTACACAGCCGCGAGGCGCTGCCCGATCACTCCATCGCCATCGCCGCCGGACGCGTGGCCTATGTCGGCCCCGACGCCAGCCACTGCATCGGCCCCGACACGCAGATCATCGAGGCCAAGGGCCGCTACATGATCCCCGGCCTGTGCGACGCGCATATGCACATCGAATCCGGCATGCTGACCCCGGCCGAGTTCGCCCGCGCTGTGATCCCGCATGGCACGACGTCGATGTTCACCGACCCGCATGAGATCGCCAACGTGCTGGGGCTCGACGGCGTGCGGATGATGCATGACGAAGCGCTGATGCAGCCGGTCAACATCTTTACCCAGATGCCGTCCTGCGCGCCCTCGGCGCCGGGTCTGGAAACCACCGGCTATGAGATCATCCCCGAAGACGTGGCCGAGGCGATGACCTGGCCCGGCATCATCGGGCTGGGCGAGATGATGAACTTTCCCGGCGTGATCCATGCAGACCCCAAAATGCTGGCCGAAATCGCCGCCACCCAGCGCGCGGGCAAGACCGTGGGCGGACACTATGCATCCCCTGATTTAGGGCCTGATTTTGCCGCTTATGTCGCCGGCGGCCCGGCGGATGACCACGAAGGCACCTGCGAGGCCGACGCCATTGCCCGCGTGCGACAAGGGATGCGGTCGATGATGCGGCTGGGCTCGGCCTGGTATGACGTGGAAAGCCAGATCACCGCCGTCACCGAAAAAGGGCTGGACCCGCGCAACTTCATCCTGTGCACCGATGACTGCCATTCGGGCACGCTGGTGAACGAGGGCCACATGAACCGCGTCGTCCGTCATGCCATCGCCTGTGGCTGCGACCCGCTGATCGCGTTACAGATGGCCACGATCAACACCGCCACCCATTTCGGGCTGGAGCGCGAGATCGGCTCGATCACGCCGGGCCGCCGGGCGGACGTGATCCTCAGTTCGGACCTGACCGACTTGCCGATCGAGATGGTCATCGCGCGCGGACAGGTGGTGGCCGAAAATGGCGCGATCAAGGTGGATTGCCCGCATTACGACTGGCCCGACCGGGCGCGCAACACAGTACATCTGGGCCATGCCCTGACCGCCGCCGATTTCGAGATCCCCGCGCCCGAGGGCGCCAACCGCGTCCGCGCCAACGTGATCGGCGTGGTGGAAAACCAGGCCCCCACTCAGGCGCTGAAGGCCGAGCTGCCCATCATCGGCGGGCTGGTCGAGGGCGAAGGCGATGTCTGCCAGATCGCGCTGGTCGAGCGGCACCGGGCCACGGGCGGTGTCACCAACGCCTTCGTATCCGGCTTTGGCTATCAGGGCCGGATGGCCATGGCCTCGACCGTGGCGCATGACAGCCACCACATGATCGTGGTCGGCACCGACCGCGAGCAGATGGCGCTGGCCGCCAATCGTCTGGCCGAAGTGGGCGGCGGCATCACCATCTTCCGAGATGGCGAAGAGCTGGCGCTGGTCGAACTGCCCATCGCCGGCCTGATGTCCGACAGCCCGGCCTCCGACGTCGCGGCCAAGGCGCAAAAGATGGTCGAGGCGATGCAGACCTGCGGCTGTCAGCTGAACAATGCCTACATGCAGCACTCGCTGCTGGCCCTTGTCGTGATCCCCGAACTACGGATATCCGATCTGGGACTGGTGGATGTCCGCACATTCGAAAAAATTGACCTTCTGGAACCCCTCGCATGACAAAAATAACAACGCCCGAACCACGGGACCCCGAGATTTTCACCGATGCCGCCGCAGCCGTTGCCAGGCTGGAAGAGCTGTATAACGAGGCCACCGCCTTTCTGTGCGAAAGCTTTGCCGAGGCGATGGAAAGCGGCGCGCCCAAGGTCCGGTACAGAGCCTATTATCCGGAAATCCGTATCCGTACGGCGTCCTACGCGCATGTGGACAGCCGCCTGAGCTTTGGTCACGTGTCCGAGCCGGGGGTCCATGCCACGACGGTAACCCGGCCGGATCTGTTCCGGTCCTACCTCACGCAGCAGATCGCGCTGCTGATCAAGAACCACAACCAGCCGGTGACCATCGGCCCATCGACCACGCCGATGCCGGTGCATTTCGCCGTGGCCGGCAACCCCGATCTGGTGGTTCCGCATCAGGGTGCGGCGGGGTTCACCCTGCGCGACGTGTTCGACGTGCCCGATCTGACCACCACCAATGACGACATCGTCAACGGTGTGCACGAACCGCTGGATGGCGTCGGCCCGCTGGCCTTGTTCACAGCGCAACGCATCGATTACTCGCTGGCCCGGCTGGCCCACTACACAGCCACCGACCCGGACCATTTCCAGAACCACGTTCTGTTCACAAACTACCAGTTCTACGTCTCGGAATTCGAGAACTATGCCCGCGCGCAACTGGCCGACCCGGACAGCGGCTATACCAGTTTCGTTTCGACCGGGAATGTCGAGATCACCGACCCCGACGCGCCGCTGGACCAGCCGCTGAAGCTGCCGCAGATGCCGACCTATCACCTGAAACGCGCCGACGGGTCGGGGATCACGCTGGTCAATATCGGCGTCGGGCCATCCAACGCCAAAACCGCCACCGATCACATCGCGGTGCTGCGCCCACATGCCTGGCTGATGGTTGGCCACTGCGCAGGGCTGCGCAACACGCAGGCCCTGGGCGACTTTGTGCTGGCCCATGCCTATCTGCGCGAAGACAAGGTGCTGGACGACGACCTGCCCGTCTGGGTGCCGATCCCGCCGCTGGCCGAAGTTCAGGTCGCGCTGGAACGCGCCGTGGCCGAAGTGACCGAGCTGGACGGCTATGAGCTGAAGCGGATCATGCGCACCGGCACGGTGGCCTCGGTCGACAACCGCAACTGGGAACTGCGCGACCAATCCGGCCCGGTGCAACGGCTGAGCCAGTCGCGCGCCATCGCGCTGGACATGGAAAGCGCAACGATCGCCGCCAACGGCTATCGGTTCCGCGTGCCCTACGGTACCTTGCTGTGCGTGTCCGACAAGCCCCTGCATGGCGAATTGAAGTTGCCCGGCATGGCGTCCGAGTTCTATACAACTCAGGTCGGCCGCCATCTGGCGATTGGAATCCGGGCGATGGAACACCTGCGGGGCATGCCGCTGGAACGTCTGCACAGCCGGAAATTGCGCTCGTTCGATGAAACGGCCTTCCTCTGACGCAAAAAAGCAACGAAATCCCCATATTTTTTGGGGGTTCGGCGCTACTATTCGTTGTGTTCGCCCACAATATCCCGTTACAGTTACGCGGTGAGGCCCAATAGATCGGGCACGTTAAGGAGACCAAGAAATGGCAAAGCCTATGACGAAGACTCAGCTGGTTGCTGCTCTCGCTGAGGAAATGGGAACCGACAAGAAATCCGCGAACGCGGCGCTGGAAGCGATCACCAACCTGATCACCCGCGAAGTTTCGGCCGGTGGCGCCGTGACCCTGCCGGGCGTCGGCAAGATCTACTGCCGCGAGCGCCCCGAGCGTCAGGTGCGCAACCCGGCCACCGGTGAGACCTTTACCAAAGAGGCCGACAAGGTCGTGAAAATGACCATCGCCAAGGCCCTGAAGGACAGCGTCAACAGCTGATCCCACCCCAAGGTGGTACGAAACAGGGGCCGCGATTTCGCGGCCCTTTTTCTATGCCGCACGGTGCCATCCGCCGGTTGCAGACCCAGAGAAAATCAGGAACAGTCGCCACGGAATTCAAACGAGGCTTGTCATGGATCCGCGCGCCATCGCCATGGGGCTGGCCTTTGCCTTCATCTGGTCGTCGGCCTTCACCTCGGCGCGGATCATCGTCGCGGATGCCTCGCCGCTGTTTTCGCTGGCCGTGCGCTTTTTGATTTCCGGCATCCTGGGTGTCGCCATCGCCGCGGCCATGGGCCAGAGCTGGCGCCTGACGCGGTCGCAATGGTACGCGACCATCCTGTTCGGAATCTGCCAGAATGCCCTGTATTTGGGTCTGAATTTCTATGCGATGCAAACGGTCGAGGCCTCGGTCGCGGCGATCATCGCATCGACCATGCCTCTGCTGGTGGCGCTGGCCGGTTGGCTGCTGTTCGGGGAACGGTTGCGCCCGCTGGGTGTCCTGGGGCTGCTGGCCGGGTTCGCCGGTGTGGCCCTGATCATGAGCAGCCGGATCAGCGCCGGGATCGACCTGTTCGGCGTTGCCCTCTGCGGGCTGGGCGCGCTGGCTCTGACTTTCGCCACGCTGGCCGTGCGCGGGGCGACCTCGGGCGGGAACTTCATGATGGTCGTCGGCCTGCAGATGTTCGTCGGCTCGGCGGTTCTGTTCATCGCCGCCCCGCTGTTCGAGACGATTTATGTCCGCCCGACCTGGCCGCTGGCGCTGGCCTTCACCTACACGACCCTGTTCCCCGGCCTGCTGGCCACGCTGATCTGGTTCCTGCTGCTCAACCGGATCGGGCCGATCCGCGCGGCGACCTTCCATTTCCTCAACCCGGTGTTCGGGGTCACGATCGCCGCGATTCTTCTGGGTGAACGGTTGGGCGCAATGGATGCCGTCGGTGTTGCGGTCACCACGCTGGGCATTCTGGCCGTGCAGTTGTCACGCCAGCCGGTTCAGCGCAGCAGGGCCTCGACCTGACGGCGCAGCTTGCGGGAGTCCGGCCGCGTCGTCGACCCAAAGGTCGCCACGACCTCGCCTTCGGGGCTCAGCAGGATCTTGTTGAAATTCCAGTTGGGCACAAACCCGGTCTCGGCGGCAACCGCCTTGTAGAACGGGTGGGCCTGCGGACCGGTCACGGGGGTGATGTCGGTCATGGGCAGGGTCAGGTCATAGTTCAACTCGCAGAACTCCTTGACCTCGCTGGCGGTTTCCAATTCCTGGTTGAAGGAATCCGACGGGACCGCCAGAACCACCAAACCCTCGGATCCATAGGTGTCCTGCAGCTTTTGCAGCCCAGCATATTGCCCGGTGAACCCGCATTGCGAGGCCGTGTTGACCACCAGAACCGGCTGGCCGCGCCAATCCGATAGCGACAGCGTGCCGCCATCAATTGAAGCGAACTCTCCGGACACAGGCGCGGCCTGCACCATCCGGCCGATCAGCAACAGGGCAGACAACAGCAGCATTCTGAACATGGCTTGACCTCCTCTTTGTCATTGATACGCACGAAGAACGGCGGCAGATCACCCGCACGATCGCGCGAGCCGGGCAAAACAGGGCTTTGCTTTTGTCGCGGCGCACCCCAATTATCTCGGGAAAGGAATAACGCCGGAGGACCCATGTCAAAATATACCAAAGATCCATCGGTTGTCGCCGCCCTCTCGCCCGAGGAATTCCACGTCACCCAGCGCAACGGGACCGAACGCCCCGGCACCGGCAAATACCTACACCACAAGGAACCGGGCATTTATGTGGATGTCGTATCGGGTGAACCGCTGTTCGCCTCGACCCACAAATACGAATCGGGCTGTGGCTGGCCCAGTTTCACCAAACCCATCGTGCATGACCACGTCACCGAGCTTGAGGACCGCTCGCTGGGCATGATCCGGACGGAGGTCCGCTCGAAACACGGCGACAGCCACCTGGGCCATGTGTTTCCCGATGGTCCGCTGGACCAGGGTGGGCTACGCTACTGCATCAACTCCGCCGCGCTGCGATTCATCCATCGTGACGACATGGAGGCCGAGGGCTATGGCGAATACCTCGATCAAGTGGAGGACCCGAAATGACCGAACAACGCGCCGTTCTGGCCGGAGGCTGCTTCTGGGGCATGCAGGATCTGATCCGCAAGCTGCCCGGCGTTCTGCGCACCCGCGTCGGATATACCGGCGGCGACGTGCCCAACGCGACTTATCGCAACCACGGCACCCATGCCGAAGGGATCGAGATCTGGTTCGACCCCGCGCAGGTCACCTATCGCGATCTGCTTGAGTTCTTCTTCCAGATCCACGACCCGACCACCGTGAACCGTCAGGGCAATGACATCGGAATGAGCTATCGCTCGGCCATCTATTACTGCGACGAGACCCAGAAACAGATCGCTCTGGACACGATCGCCGATGTGGATGCCAGCGGGCTGTGGCCCGGCAAGGTCGTGACCGAGGTCGAACCCGTCGGCGATTTCTGGGAGGCCGAGCCCGAGCATCAGGACTACCTTCAGCGTATCCCCAATGGCTATACCTGCCACTTCCCGCGCCCGGACTGGGTTCTGCCCAAACGCAGCAGCGCTGCAGAATAGCGGTCAGCCGACGGCCATCCGCGGGCGGCCGCTGGCTTCGACGGTCAGCATCGCCTCGACAAATACATCCTTGCCCTCGATCCGGGCGGTGCGGATGTCGCGGTTGACGATCACGCGGACATCCTGGGCACCGGCCTCGCGCACGGCGCTTTCGGTCTCGCGCCGCAGTTCAGCCTCCAGCAGGTCCAGCGCGGGTTCGGGCGTTGGGAAATCCTGCGGCCCGTCGTTCAGATGCACGCGGTACCGGCCTTCGGACGGAGCGGTCACCGTGCCCGCCCGGCGCATGGTCAACCGCCCCACGACGGCCCCGATCGCATTAGCCACCCCGGCATGGTCGGGCAGCACCATGGTACAGCGCAGCCGCTCACCGACCGCCGGGTAATAGCTTGGCGCCGAGGCCCCCAGCCCGACCACATCCACGTTCATCTTCGTATCCAGCGCCAGCAGACCGCGATGCCCGCGCAAGCCCCGCCGGGTCAGCACATGGCGCGCCAGATCCTCGGGCGGCAGGCCGAACGCCTCGGCCTCTTCTGCAAAAGCAGTCTCTAACAAGGTCAAAACGGTCTGTTCGGTCAACTGATCCACGATCATCCCGGCCAGTTCATCGGCCGAGCCCGCCAGTCGGTCGCCCGACCCCACACGCCGGCGCGCAATCAACTCCAGCGCCTTGCGCGCGGCATCGGCATCCCAATCGGACAGACGCCCCAGAACGTGGCTGGCATCCGACGGCGTCACCCCCGAGACCTGAACGATCCCGCGGTCCACCAGCCGGGTCAGAGCACCGTTTTCCATCCGGGTGCGCAACAGGGCGCTCAGGGCCAGAACCTTGTCCCCCAGCCGCTCCAACAGCCCCGCCTCGCGCGGACCCAGACCCTCGGCGTGGATGCCGGGCACACGGCGGGCGAAACGGGTATCGTGCTCGCCCACCGTGGTCGCGCGCAACTGCTCGTCCAGAGCGGCATGGACCACTTCGGGCGCCTGGGCCGCGATCAGAGACACCGGCAGCACCCGGCGCGGACCGAGGAAAACGCCGCCGCGCAGGCCCTCGGTCACCACATGCACCTGGCTGTCACCGCCCAGACCATGAGTGCGCATCGCCACCGCCTCGACCATGGTGCGGAACCCGCCAACCCGGGCGCCCGCCGGGTCGATCGCGGGTTTACCATCGCGGATCAGCGCCACATCGGTCGTCGTCCCTCCGATATCCGAAACCAGCGCGTCCTGAACTCCGGTCAGCCACCGCGCGCCCACGATCGAGGCCGCCGGACCGCTGAGGATGGTCTCGATCGGCCGTTCCCGCGCCTGCTCGGCGCTCATCAAGGCTCCGTCCCCACGCACCACCATCATCGGCGCGTCGATGCCCAGCTCGTGCAGAACATCCTGAGCCCGGCCGATCAGGCGGTCGATCATTCCGATCAGACGCGCGTTCAGCACCGCCGTCACCGCACGTTTCGGCCCGTTCAGCTTGGCCGACAACTGATGCGAGCAGGTCACAGGCGCGCCGGTCTTCTCGGTGATGATCCGCGCAACCTCAAGCTCATGCGCGGGGTTGCGCGTGGCGAACTGGGCCGCGACCGCAAACCCGGAAATCCCGGACTGCTGGTCCAGAAATTCGGTCAACGCCCTTGTATCCAACGGCGCGGCCTCGGCCCCGGCATGGCTGTGCCCGCCCGCGATCACCAGCGCCGGGTCGCCCTTCAGCGCATCGCGCAGCCCATGCCTGTCCAGATCACCATCCCGAAACCCAACATATATCAGCGCAACGCGCCCGCCCTGCCCCTCGACCAGCGCGTTCGTGGCCAGCGTCGTCGACAGCGACGCCATCGAGATCTGGCCGGGTGCGACCTGCGCCCGGTCCAGCACCGCCTGGATCGCCCGCCCGACGCCGATCGCAAGATCCTCGCGCGTGGTCAGGGACTTGGCCGAGGCGATCACCTCTTCCTCGTCCCGGATCAGCACCGCATCGGTGTAGGTTCCACCGGTATCCACGCCCAAAGCCAACGCCATCGGGGTCTCCATCCTGTTCGCAGTCACGGGTGTAGCGGATTGAACCGACGCGTCCAGCCTGTTTGCGGCATTCACGACAGTTGTTCGACCGCCCAGCGCGCCGCGTCGGCCACCGTCGGATCGGGATCCTCGGTCAGCGCCTGCGCGACCGGAATCAACTCGGCCGACCCGGAATTGCCGATGGCATACAGAACGTTGCGCACGAACCGGTCGCGCCCGATCCGCTTGATCGGAGACCCCGAGAACTTGTCCCGGAACGCCGCATCGTCCAACCCGGCCAATTCCGCCAGCGGCGGCGCCATCAGGTCTTTGCGCGCGGCATAGCGGATGTCGCTGGCCGCCACCGCGAACTTGTTCCACGGACAAGCGGCCAAGCAATCATCACAGCCATAGATCCGGTTGCCCAGCTTGCCGCGCAGCTTTTGATCCACCGGCCCCTTGTGCTCGATGGTCAGATAGGAAATGCAGCGCCGCGCATCCAACTGATAGGGTGCCGGGAAAGCATCCGTCGGACAGGCATCCAGACAGGCCCGACACGACCCGCAATGATCCACTTCCGGTGGATCTGCCGGCAGGTTCAGAGTGGTGAAAACAGACCCTAAAAAGGCCCAATTGCCCCAATCGCGGCTGACCAGATTGGTATGTTTGCCCTGCCACCCCAGCCCGGCCGCATGGCCCAGTGCTTTCTCGGGCACCGGCGCGGTATCGACGAACACCTTTACCTCGCCGCCAGCCTCGGCAATCAGCCATCGGGCCAGCCGCTTCAGCCGCTTCTTGACCAGATCGTGGTAATCCCTGTTCTGCGCATAGACCGAGATCGCCCCGCGATCGGGTCGCCCCAGAACCTCGGTCGGATCATGATCCGGCGTGTAACTCTCGGCCAGCATGATGACCGAGCGCGCCTCGGGCCACAGCTTCGCCGGATCCCCCCGCCAATGGGTCCGCTCGGCCATCCAACCCATTTGCCCGTGATAGCCCGCCGCCAGAAAGGCGGCCAACCGCGCAGGCACCTCCGGTACGTCCCACGGGCGGCAGATCCGGCACGACACGAACCCCTCGGCCCGGGCCTGCGCCACCAACCTGTCCTTCAATGCTGTCGCGCTGTTCATCTGGCCCAAAATATCCTCGGGGGTGAATTGGCCCAACGGGCCAAGAGGGGGCAGACAGCCCCCTGAGCCAACCTATCAGAAATCAAGGTCAGCGTAATGGGCAGGCGGGCGGAATCCCGGTACTTGGTCCGCAAGGATCGATCGGAATGCCGGGCGTGATTTGATCTTGGCGTACCAGTCCTTGACCACCTGGCTGCGGTTCCAGTCCACGTCTGAAATATAGTCCAGCGCCGAAAGGTGCGCCGCAGCTGCAAAATCGGCCAAGGTCATCTGATCCCCCGCCAGCCAGCGCCGCTGATCCAGCAGCCAGGCCATGTAGTCCAGGTGGAACTTGATAGCCCGCGCGCCCTCTTTCACATTCCTGCTGTCCGGATAGCCCTGCCCGGTCATCTTCTTGTTCACCCGTTCGTACAACAGCTTCGACGTCACCTCATGGTGGAACTTGTCGTCGAACCAGTTGACCAGACGGCGCACCTCGTACCGGGCTTCGGGTTTGCGGGGCATCAGGGCGGGGTCCGGGCGGGTTTCCTCGATATATTCACAAATCGCGGTGCTTTCTGCCATGATCCGCCCATCCAGCCGCAGAACCGGGACTTTTCCGGCCGGGTTACGACGCAGGAAATCCGGATCCTTCTCCCAATATTTCTCGGAGACCAGCTCAACCTCGATCTTCTTTTCGGCCAGCGCCAGACGGACCTTTCGGCAAAACGGGGAAAGGGGAACGTGAAACAAACGCGCCATGAGAGTCCATTCGATCCAGTGAATACCGCTCAGCAATAGCCGCTGAGCGGCAAGGGTTTCAATCCTCGAAACAATCGGCGCGGCCATCTGCGCGGATGGTGGCCGCCCCATCCAGTATCGCGGCGGCCCGCCGGCGGGTATAGACCGACGGGTCCGTCACCGATCGCGCGCGCGGCGCGGGCAGGATCGCGGCCAGGCGGGCGGCCTGCACTGGGCTCAGCTCCGCGGCGCTTACACCGAAATTGCGGCGCGCCGCAGCCTCGACCCCGAATAGCCCCTCTCCGGTTTCGGCCACATTCAGATAGACTTCGAGGATCCGCTTCTTGCTCCAGAAAATTTCGACCACCGGGGTCAGCACTGTCTCCATCGCCTTGCGGACCCAGCTGCGCCCCTGCCACAGGAACACGTTCTTCACCAACTGCTGCGTGATGGTCGAGGCGCCGCGGTTGCCGCCATCCTCCAGCGCGTCTCGGATGGCGTTCACGTCGAACCCCCAGTGCAGGCAGAAATTGGCATCCTCGGCCGCCACGGCCGCACGGGCCATGACCGGGGCAATCTCCTCGATCGGCACCCAGTCGCGCTCGACCTTGCCCAGACGGCGCCATTCCGACCAGATCGTGTGGGTGATCGGCGGGTTCACCACCGAATAGATCAACACCAGCGCCAGAAAGACGCCGGCAACCGCCAAAGCGCCGCGCACCACCCATCGCCGCATACGGGGCAGGAGCGTCCGAGTCTTTTTCGGCCGGGTCGCCTGTTTCTTTTTGCCGCTGCTCTTGCGGGCCGCTTTCTTCGCCATGGGTCCGCTATACGCCGCGCAGCCGAATTTTGGAACGGCTTTGTCAGCCGAACAGCTGCGCATCGCGTGGGCGGATGACCGGGCGCGCGGTCTTCAACATGCCCAGATCCGCACGGTCGAGTTCGGGGAACAGATCGAAAAGCTCGCGGCAGGTATCCCGGTCGGATTGCGACAGGGCATGTCCGGGGTAATAGCTTTCGCTTCTGGCACCATTTGCCGTCACGATCTCGTGCTGATCGAACAACAGATGGTAATAGGTAACGTCTCCACCCTCGACCCGGGTCACGCTGGTGCCATTCACAAGGCAATGCGCGGCGATCAGGATTTCGGGATAGCCATAGAAGTACTCGGCCCGCCAGTCGTCGATCAACATCCGGTGCTGCGGCGAAACCAGTGTTTCCCGATCCAGCCCCAGAACACCGGCGGCAAACCGGATCGGTGCGGTCTTTCCGACGGCCGGCACGCGGGTCTTTCCGACCCACAGCAACGGTTTGGCACCGTTGTCGACGGTCAGAACCAGATCGCCGGCGCTCAGGTCCTGAATCGGCGTTGGGCCGTTTGGCGTCTCGATCAACGTATCGCGCGTGAAACAGGGCGGCCCCAGCTCACCGGGCACAGTCAGGGGACCTTGCGAAGAAACGAATGACGTGGACACCAATGTGCCCTGCTGCAGCACCTGCCCATCCGTCGGAGTGAACACGCGGCTGCCATCGGCCAGATAGAAGGTGATGCCGGTGTAAGTCACGTTCCCCGTGCCGGGCACGTTGACCGTGACTGTGTCGCCGGGCCACGAATTGGTGACATCCTGACCGTTGACCGAGTCATTGTCGAACCGGTCGATGTCTCCGTCATCATTCTGATCGATCAGATTGTATTTCTGGACCACCATAACAGTCCCTGCCGCAGGCGGGCTGAAGGGATCAATGATAAAAAACTGATCGAGATAGGTGGTCGGCATTCCCAAGGCTCCTGCGATTTCTGCGACCTTATCGAACGATTGGCCCGATTTCACGATGATTTTGTGGCGCAATTCGCCCATAACCCCGCCTGCGAGGGCGGTCACCCGGACGTCTGCCCGCATGAAAACAAAGAACCCGCGCGCCGGGCTGCGGCACGCGGGTCTTGTTCGGGTTCGGCCCGGGTTACTCGGCCGGAACCGCCGTCGCCTCGTGGCTGAGCGGATAGGCCAGCTTGTTCAGCATCTCTTTCGGGCAGATTTGCAGGAAATTGGCCTTTTCCACGTCCCAGTGCTGCAGGATGTCGGCGGCCTTGCGGCTGCCGGTTTCCGTGGCGTGGCGCTCGATCAGCGATTTCAGCTGCATCTCCCAATGCTCGACCGTTACGGGGGAGGTCACCAGGGTTTCCATGTTCATCAGAAGCTGCGCCTTGCCTTCGGGGTCGTACAGATAGGCCATGCCGCCCGTCATCCCCGCGCCAAAGTTCGCGCCGATGTCCCCCAAGATCACCGCAACCCCGCCGGTCATGTATTCGCACCCGTTCGAGCCGCAACCCTCGACCACCACCTTGGCCCCCGAGTTGCGCACGGCGAACCGCTCGCCTGCCCGGCCAGCCGCGAACAGGTACCCGTCGGTCGCGCCGTAAAGAACCGTGTTGCCGATGATCGTGTTCCGGTCGGCCTGCAGCGGGCTGACCTGCGGCGGGCGCACGACGATGGTGCCGCCCGACAGGCCCTTGCCCACATAGTCGTTGGCGTCGCCCGACACCTCGAGCTTGAGCCCCGGCGCGGCGAAGGCGCCCAGCGACTGACCGGCTGAGCCTTGCAATTTCACATGCAGATGGTCCGGCTGGAACGTGTTGCGCATGCCGAAATTCTGCACGATGTGGCTCGAGACCCGGGTGCCCACCGTCCGGTGCGTGTTCTGCACCGCGTAAGACAGCTGCATCTTTTCGCCGTCCTTCAGGAACCGCGCCGCGTCGCGCACGATTTCGGCGTCCAGCGTGTCGGGCACCTCGTTGCGGGGCTTGTCGCGGTCATAGACGATGTTCTGGGCGCCATCGACGGTGATCAGCAGCGGATTCAGGTCCAGATCGTCCAGATGCGCCGACCCGCGGCTGACCTGCGCCAACAGATCGGCCCGACCAATGATCTCGTCCAGCGACCGGGCGCCGATGCTGGCCAGAATCTCGCGCACTTCCTGCGCGTAGAAGGTGATCAGGTTAACCACCTTGTCGGCATTGCCGGTGAACTTGGCGCGCAGGGATTCGTCTTGCGTACAGACGCCCACTGGGCAGGTGTTCGACTGGCACTGGCGCACCATGATGCAGCCCATCGCGATCAGGGCGGCGGTGCCGATGCCGTATTCCTCGGCCCCCATCATCGCGGCCATGACGATGTCGCGCCCGGTGCGCAGGCCGCCATCGGTGCGCAGGGTCACCCGGTCGCGCAGGTTGTTCATCGCCAGAACCTGATGCGCCTCGGTCAGGCCCATTTCCCACGGCAGGCCGGCATATTTGATGCTGGTCGCGGGCGATGCCCCGGTGCCGCCATTGTGGCCCGAGATCAGGATGATGTCGGCTTTGGCCTTGGCCACCCCGGCGGCGATCGTGCCCACGCCCGAAGACGCCACCAGTTTCACAGTCACCTTGCAGCGCGGGTTGATCTGTTTCAGGTCATAGATCAGCTGCGCCAGATCCTCGATCGAGTAGATGTCGTGATGCGGCGGCGGCGAGATCAGGGTCACGCCCTTGGTCGAGTGACGCAGGCGCGCGATCAGATCGGTGACCTTCATGCCGGGCAGCTGGCCGCCCTCGCCGGGCTTGGCGCCCTGGGCCACCTTGATTTCCAACTCTTCGCAGTGGTTGAGGTATTCGGCGGTCACGCCGAACCGGCCCGAGGCCACCTGCTTGATCTTGGCCGAGGGGTTGTCGCCATTCGGCTCGGGCACGAAATGTGCGGGATCTTCCCCACCTTCACCCGAGTCGGATTTCGCGCCGATCCGGTTCATCGCCACGTTCAGCGTCTTGTGCGCCTCGGGGCTGAGCGCGCCCAGCGACATGCCCGGCGTGACGAACCGCTTGCGGATCGAGGTGATCGATTCGACCTCTTCGATCGGGATCGGCTTGCCCAGCGGTTTGAAATCCATCAGGTCGCGCAGATGGATCGGCGGGTTCGCCTGCATCTTGGCCGAATACTGCTTCCACAGCTCGTACGAGGCGCGGTTGCAGGCCATCTGCATCATGTGCATCGAGGTCGCTTCCCACGCATGGGTCTCACCGGATTTGCGGGCCTTGTAGAACCCACCGATGGGCAGAACGTCCAGGCCGCTCTCCCAGCCCTTGGCGTGGATTTCCTCGGCCTTGGCCTGAATGCCGGTGACGCCGATGCCGGAAATCCGGCTCGTCATGCCGGGGAAATATTCGGCCACCATGGCGCGGCTCAGTCCCACGGCCTCGAAATTCAGGCCGCCGCGATAGGACGAGATCACCGAGATGCCCATCTTGGCCATGATCTTCAGCAGGCCCTGGTCGATCGCCTCGCGGTAACGCGCGACGGTTTCGGTCAGGCTGCCTTCCAGCAACCCGCGTTCGATCCGGTCGGCGAGCGAATCCTCGGCCAGATAGGCGTTGACCACGGTCGCGCCACAGCCGATCAGCACCGCGAAATAATGCGGGTCGATGCATTCCGCCGAGCGTACGTTCAACGAACAGAAGGTCCGCAGACCCTGACGGATCAAGTGCGAATGAACCGCGCTGGTGGCCAAGATCATCGGCATCGCCACTTTGCCGGGGCCGGAATACTGATCGGTCAGAACCAAGTGACCCGCGCCCGAGCGCACGGCCTCCTCCGCCTCGGCTCGGATTCGCGCCAGCGCGGCGCTCAGCGCGCCGGGACCCGGTTCGAAGGTACAGTCGATCTCGGCCAGCGGCGCATCGAAATTCGCCACCAGTTCTTCCCACTGAGCATTGCCGACAAAGGGGCTTTCCAGCACGATGATCTCGGTCTGGCTGCTGTCCTCGTCCAGCACGTTCTTGAGGTTGCCGAACCGTGTCTTCAGCGACATCACACGGTATTCGCGCAGGCTGTCGATCGGCGGGTTGGTCACCTGGCTGAAATTCTGGCGGAAGAAATGGCTGAGCGGTCGGTACTGTTTGGACAGAACCGCCGAGGGCGTATCGTCGCCCATCGAGGCGATGGCCTCTTTGCCGTCCTCGGCCATAGGGGCAAGGATCTGCTCCAGCTCTTCGACCGTGTAGCCCGCCGCGATCTGGCGCTTGCGCAGCTCTTCACCGGTGAACAGCGGCCTTTCGGCGACCTTCGCCAGCTTTTCGTCCAGATCGTTGATCTTGCTGACCCATTCGCCGAACGGCAGGGCTGCGGCCAGCTTGTCTTTGATCTGCTTGTCGCGATACAGCTTGCCCTTTTTCATATCGACGGCCAGCATCTGGCCCGGACCCAGCGCGCCTTTCTCGACAACGCTGGCCTCGTCGATCGGGACCATGCCCGCCTCGGACCCGGCGATTACCAGACCGTCGCCGGTGACCACATAGCGCATCGGGCGCAGGCCGTTGCGGTCCAGCCCGGCGCAGACCCAGCGGCCATCGGTCATGGCCAGCGCGGCGGGGCCGTCCCACGGCTCCATCACCGAGTTGCAATAGGAATACATGTCGCGCCAGGACTGCGGCAGTTCCACCGCCTGTTTCGACCAGCTTTCCGGCACCAGCATCGTCTTTGCCATCGGGGCCGAGCGGCCCGCGCGCACCAGAACCTCGAACACCGAGTCTAGCGCCGCCGAATCCGACGATCCGCCTGCGATGATCGGCTTGATGTCTTCGGCATAGTCGCCAAAGGTTGCCGAGGCCATGCGGATCTCGTGGCTTTTCATCCAGTTGATGTTGCCCTTCAGCGTGTTGATCTCGCCATTGTGGGCCAGCATGCGGAATGGCTGCGCCAGCCACCATTGCGGGAAGGTGTTGGTGGAATAGCGCTGGTGATAGATCGCAAAGGCCGACTCGAAACGGTCGTCCATCAGGTCGGGGTAGAACACGGCGACCTGCTCGGCCAGCATCATGCCCTTGTAGATGATCGACCGGCAGCTGAGCGAGGCCAGATACAGACCTGAAATCCCCGCGGCGGCGGCGGCTTTCTCGATCCGGCGGCGGATGACGTACAGCTCGCGCTCGAACGTGTCCTCGTCAACGCCCTTGGAATTCGAGATCAGGATCTGCTCGATCTCGGGCCGGGTCGCGTTGGCCTTTTCGCCCAGGCAGGTGACATCCACCGGCACGTGGCGCCAGCCATAGATGTAGTAACCCATCCGCAGAACTTCGGTTTCCACGATGGTCCGGCAGCGCTCCTGCGCGCCGAAATCGGTGCGTGGCAAGAACACCTGCCCCACAGCGATCAGCTGGTCCATCTTGGGCTCGTGCCCGGTGCGGCGGATCTGGTCATAGAAGAAGGGGGCCGGGATCTGCACATGGATGCCCGCGCCGTCGCCGGTCTTGCCGTCGGCATCCACCGCACCGCGGTGCCAGATTGCCTTGAGCGCATCGATCCCGGCCTCGACCACCTTGCGGCTTTTCTTGCCGTCAACCGAAACCACCAGGCCGACCCCGCACGAGGAATGCTCTTCCTGCTCGGAATAGAGACCGTTTTCGGCCATCCACTTGCGCTTGGCTTCCTCGGCCCGGACCCAATCGGCATCATATTTCGTCATTGGCTGTCTCCTTCTTCCGACGGGGCGTACATGGCCATGACCTCGGCTTCGGTCATATGGCGGCGTTCACCTGCGAACGCGTAACCCTCGGGCTTCTTGTCGATGTAGAGTTCAAGTTTGAGCGTGTTGCCGGCCGCGTTGTCGAACAGGCCGGCCGCGATCTGTGTCTGGCCGTGCATCTCGCCCGGCAGGGTGATCCGGTACCACAGGGCCGAGCCGCACTCCTCGCAGAAGGCGCGTTCGGCCCAGTCTGACGAGGTGAAGGTCTTGACCGGCCCCAGCGCCGCATAGCCCGGCTGTGCCGGAAAGGTGACCAGCACACTGCTGGTCCAGCGGCGGCACATGTCGCAATGGCAGGCGCCCAGCGCGTCGCGGGCGGGGGTCGCGGTCACGGTGACCGCGCCGCACATGCATTGGCCTTGCAATTCGGGCATCCTGTCGCTCCTGTCGCTGGGCTGCGGTGTCACTCGGCCGCAAGCGCGGCCTTGCCGTTGAACCGGTCGATGATGGCCTGCGCGCAGTCACGCCCGTCGCGGATCGCCCAGACCACCAGCGAGGCACCGCGCACGATGTCACCGATGGCATAGACGCCGTCCATCTCGGTCTCGCCGGTCTCGAACGCGGCTTTGATGGTGCCCCAGCGGGTCACGGGCAGGTCGGGCTGGCCGAACAGGGTGGGCAGGTCCTCGGGCTCGAAGCCCAGCGCCTTGATGACCAGATCGGCCTCTTCGACGTAATCCGCGCCTTCGATTACTTCGGGCGTTTGGCGGCCAGTCGCGTCGGGTTGGCCCAGGCGCATCTTCTGCACTATTACACCGGTAACGCGCTCATCGCCCACGAACCCCTTGGGCGCGCTGAGCCATTCGAAGATTACGCCCTCTTCCTCGGCGTTCTGGGTTTCGCGCTGCGAACCTGGCATGTTCGCCCGGTCGCGGCGATACAGACATTTGACTGAGGTCGCGCCTTCGCGGATCGCGGTGCGCACGCAATCCATCGCGGTATCGCCGCCGCCGATCACGACCACCTTCTTGCCCTTGGCGTTCAGACGACCGCTGTCATATTCCGGCACCGTGTCACCAAAGCTTTTGCGGTTCGAGGCAGTCAGGAAATCGATCGCCTTTTCGATGCCGGGCAGACCGCTGCCGGGCATGGACAGATCCCGCGACTTGTAGACGCCCGTTGCAATGATCACGGCGTCATGCTTGGCGCGGATCTCGGCGAACTTGGCCGCATCCACGTTGCAGTTCAACTCAAAGGTCACGCCACCCTCGGCCAACAGCTCGTTGCGGCGTTGAACCACGTCCTTTTCCAGTTTGAAGCCCGGAATGCCATACATCAGCAACCCGCCCGCGCGGTCATAGCGATCATAGACCGTGACCTGGATCCCGGCCCGGCGCAGCATGTCCGCCGCCGCCAGACCGCCGGGGCCGCCACCGATGATACCCACGCTTTCGGGGCGCTCGGCGGCTGGCGAGACCGGCTTGACCCAACCTTTGTCCCACGCGGTGTCGGTGATGTATTTTTCGATCGCGCCGATGGTCACCGTTCCGTGGCCGGATTGTTCAATGACGCAGTTGCCCTCGCACAGGCGGTCCTGCGGGCAGATGCGACCGCAGATCTCGGGGAAGGTGTTGGTGGCCTGGCTGGTCTGATAGGCCTCCTCCAGCCGCCCCGTTGCGGTCAGGCGCAACCAGTCGGGGATGTTGTTGTGCAGCGGGCAGTGCGACTGGCAATAGGGCACCCCACACTGGCTGCAACGGCTGGCCTGTTCGGCGGCCTTTTCCGCGGCGAACTCGGCATAGATTTCGTGGAAGTCATCCTTGCGGTCATCAGCAGCACGCTTTTGGGGCATGTTACGATCGATCTGCACGAATTTCAGCATCGGTTGCTTGGCCACGGTCAGACTCCATGAATTGGCTTGGTCGAGTTTCTTTAGGCGACAGCTTTTCGAATGAAAAGTCAACTGTACTGACCTAAATTCAAAAAAATGCTGGAAATGCGCCGTGAGCACCCAGATTTTTTTGTTTTTTATGTCCGCTTCGGACCCATCTCGGCGCTTTCCTTTTCATCATGCCAGTTATACCCATTGCGGACAAAGAAAACGTGACAGCGGGCAGGTGTGCGGATGAGTCTTTTTCAGCTGATTCTGGTGGCGATCATCCAAGGTATCACCGAGTTTCTACCGATCTCGTCCTCGGGCCACCTGATCTTGCTACCCAGCCTCACCGGGATGGACGATCAGGGCCTGGCCATCGACGTGGCGGTGCATGTGGGCACCTTGGGCGCGGTGGTTCTGTATTTCTGGAGCGACGTTAAGCTGGCCCTTGCAGGCCTGCCCCGTGCGTTGCGCGGACGCATCGACACCCCGCAATCGCGATTGACCTTGGCCTTGATCGTGGCCACCATCCCGACCGTCATCGTCGGTGCCATCCTGCACCTGACCGGGCTCAGCAGCGCGATGCGGTCCGTGGCGGTGATCGGATGGACGATGCTGGGCTTCGGGCTGCTGCTGTACTGGATGGACCAGAAAGGCCCCCAGACCAAAGAGGCCGCCGACTGGGGGTTGCGCGATGCGGTGATCTTGGGCCTGTGGCAGGTTCTGGCGCTGATTCCCGGCACCTCGCGGTCGGGGATCTGCATCACCGGCGCGCGCCATCTGGGCTATACCCGCGAGGACGGCGCGCGCATCGCGATGCTGATGTCGATCCCGACGATCCTCGCCTCGGGTGCTCTGCTGTCGCTGGACGTGATCGATCAGGCCGATACCCAACTGGCCAAGGACAGCGCGATTGCCGCCGTGTTCGCCTTCGTCTCGGCCCTGCTGGCGCTAAGCCTGATGATGCGGCTGTTGCGCAGCGTCAGCTTCACGCCCTATGTGATCTATCGCGTGATCCTGGGCGTTGTCCTGCTGAGCATCGCTTACGGCTGATCAGGCCCGCAGGTTTCGGGCCGAGTTCTGGATCTCGTCGTACTGTCCCGACGGGCGGAACTTCCACAGGTATTCCGGCAGCACCGATTCAAGCGTGGCCGGCTCGATCCCCAGATCGGCGAAACCTTTCGCCCCCTCCGACAAGACATTGTCGCGGCGCAGATTCTTCAGTTGGTCGCGGGTCAGGATGTTGTTCGGAAACAGCTGGAAGCTGACGAATTTCACGATGTCCAGAACCCCGGCCATGATCCGCCCCACCCAGAACGGCAGGCCGATGATGATACGGCTGCGGTGGATCACCCCAAGCATCTGCTGCATCAGCTCGCGGAAGGTTTTGACCTCGGGGCCGCCCAGCTCGTAGTTCCCCGGCTCGGCCTGCACCAACACGCCCTTGATCGCGGCCTGCGCCACGTCATCCACATAGACCGGCTGGAACCGGGTGTCGGCACCGAAAATCGGCAGAAACGGCGACATCCGGGTCATTCCCGCGAACCGGTTGAAGAACTGATCCTCGGGCCCGAAGATCACCGAGGGCCGCAGGATGACGGCGTCGGGCATATGGGTCAGAACGCCGGCCTCGCCCTGTGCCTTGGTGCGCGCGTATTCGCTGTCGGAATCGGGATCCGCGCCTATGGCCGAAATATGCACCATCCGCTTGATTCCCTGCTGCGCGGCCAGACGCGCGATCCGCTCGGCCCCTTCGGCCTGCACCGCCTCAAAGCCGTTCTTGCCCAAATCGTTCAGAACACCGACGCAGTTCACCACCGCATCCGCGCCCCGCATTGCATTTGCTACCGAAGCGTCGTCGCGGATGTTGCACAGGATCGGCTCGACCTGCCCCACGACGCCATAGGTCTTGACGAAAATGGCCTCGTTCGGGCGCCGAACCGCGACGCGGACGCGCCACCCTTCATTCGCCATGCGCCGCGCGACATAGCGACCGACGAATCCCGATCCACCGAAAATCGTGACCAGTTTGGACATGACAGCGCTCCTACTGTGTGGGTCTTGATGTGATCTAACGTCCGCAAGCGCTGCAAACAAGGCGCAATAACGCCGCGCAAGCGACGAAAACCCCGCATTTGACCCAGGGGTCCCGAACCGATTTCGGCGGCGGCAAAAAAACTTTCAAAAATCTGTTCGAATCCTGTTGACGCCCCCCGCGACTAGGCTTAAACGCCCCTCCACGACACCTGCCCAGGTGGCGGAATTGGTAGACGCGCTAGCTTCAGGTGCTAGTGTCCGTATGGACGTGGAGGTTCGAGTCCTCTCCTGGGCACCATTCCCCTATAACGAAAAATTTCCCAAAACGCGGTATTACCGCAAGCTGTCTTGATGTGGCCACACAGGCTTGTTGATCGGGAAATCATTGTTCTATCGGACTGGCGGCTCAAGATGCGCTGGTGATCGAACCGGACACGGGCGGAGCCCGCCACACCGTCATGGTAGTGGGGGTGGGTCTGAAGGGTTTCGGAGCCTGCATGGCTCCAGTGGCGCAATCCGGGGCGACGTGTCAAATCAGGGGGTGACGGGGAGCGGATGGCGAGCAGCTCGAGCGCAAGATGATTCCTCTCAACCCATTGTTTTTAATCTATATTTCCTGCGGAAAGCCGGCTATCGCACCATCCGGCCAACCACCTTGCGCGCTCTATTTCGTTCTTTTGCGCGGACAGTTGGCTATTTTGACAACATTTTGATTTTTATGGCGACCCCGGCAGGATTCGAACCTGCAACCTGCCCCTTAGGAGGGGGCTGCTCTATCCAGTTGAGCCACGGGGCCGCGCGGCGCCTTCTCTAGCCGGGTTTTTCCCGCTTGTCATGACCTTTGCACAACAGTTGAACAGATTGCCCCGTTCGCGCTAGCATCGGGGTAAACAACAATGCAGGTATCCCCGGTGACAACAGAAACGAAACGCCCGCTTACCCTCCGTGATGTCTCTGAAGCATCCGGTGTGTCGGAAATGACGGTCAGCCGGGTCCTGCGCAATCGGGGCGATGTGTCCGAGGCCACCCGAACCCGGGTTCTGGCCGCCGCGAAAGAGCTGGGGTACGTGCCCAACAAGATCGCCGGTGCACTGGCCTCGAGCCGGGTGAACCTAGTGGCGGTGATCATCCCGTCGCTGTCGAACATGGTCTTCCCCGAGGTGCTGACCGGCATCAACCAGGTGCTCGAGGATACCGAGCTGCAGCCCGTGGTCGGCGTCACCGACTATCTGCCGGAAAAAGAGGAGAAGGTTCTGTACGAGATGCTCTCGTGGCGTCCCTCGGGCGTGATCATCGCCGGGCTGGAACACACCGAGGCCGCGCGGGCCATGCTGGATTCGGCGGGCATTCCGGTGGTCGAGATCATGGATACGGACGGCAAGCCTGTGGACGCGATGGTGGGCATTTCGCATCGCCGGGCCGGGCGCGAGATGGCGCAGGCGATCCTGAAGGCCGGGTATCAGCATATCGGCTTCATGGGCACCAAGATGCCGTTGGACCACCGCGCGCGCAAACGGTTCGAGGGCTTCACCGAAGTTCTGGGCAAGCACGGAATCGAGATCGAGGACCGAGAGTTCTATTCCGGCGGTTCGGCCCTGGCCAAGGGGCGCGAGATGACCAAAGCCATGCTCGAACGCTCCCCGGATCTGGATTTCCTGTATTACTCCAACGACATGATCGGCGCAGGCGGGCTGCTGTACCTGCTTGAGCAAGGTATCGATGTGCCCGGGCAGATCGGTCTGGCCGGATTCAACAACGTTGAACTGCTGCAGGGTCTGCCGCGCAAGCTGGCGACGATGGATGCCTGCCGATTGGAAATCGGGCGCAAGGCGGCCGAAATCATCGCCGCCAAGCGGGCCGATCCCGACGCCGAGATCGAGACCCGCATCACCCTTACGCCCAAGATCAGCTATGGCGACACGCTCAAGCGGCGCTGAGGCACCCGCGCGACCCCGGCTGGACAACCGAACCGCCCGTGCGTTGTTCATGGACCGCCACGCGCTGGCGGAACAACCCGCAGGTCCGGCCAAGGGGCCCGACCTGCTGCACCTGATCCACCGGCTGGGGTTCGTGCAGCTCGACAGCATCAACACCGTTGCCCGCGCTCATGACATGATCCTGTTCTCGCGCCGCCCGTCCTATCGGCCGAACGACCTCAAGCGCTTGTACGAGCGCGACCGCGGCCTGTTCGAACACTGGACCCACGACGCCGCCGCGATCCCGATGGCGTTCTATCCGCATTGGCATCTGCGCTTCCAGCGCGACGCCGAGATGCTGCGGGCCCGCTGGCGCAACTGGCGGCGCGACGGGTTCGAACAGCAGTTCGAGACCGTGCTGCGGCACATCCGCGACCATGGCCCGGTATGCTCGGCCGATCTGGGTCAGGATGAGAAAAAGAGCTCGGGCGGCTGGTGGGATTGGCATCCCTCGAAAACGGCGCTGGAATACCTATGGCGCTCGGGCGCGCTGACGGTGGTGGGGCGCCGAGGGTTTCAAAAGCAATACGACCTGACCGAGCGCGTGATCGATACCCATCTATGCCCCGGCGTGATGGAGTGCGACCATCACGCGACGGTGGACTGGCTGTGCCGCGCGGCGCTCGACCGGTTGGGCTTTGCCACCTCGGGCGAACTGGCCGCCTTTTGGGATACGGTCACCCCTGCCGAGGCGAAAGAGTGGTGCAAACAGGCTCTGACACGGGGTGATCTGCAGGAAATCGAGGTGGAATGTGCCGATGGTCGAATGCGTCGCGTGTTTGCGCGGCCCGATCTAACGGACCGGGCTGCCGACCCTGCCCCCGCGCCGGGGCGGATCCGTGTGCTCAGCCCGTTCGACCCGATGCTGCGCGACCGCAACCGCGCCCAGCGCCTGTTCGGCTTCCACTACCGGATCGAGGTCTTCGTGCCCGAGGCCAAGCGCACCTATGGGTACTACGTCTTTCCGCTGCTCGAGAAAGACCGTCTGATCGGACGGATCGACATGAAGGCCCATCGCGACGAAGGCACCTTGCGGGTCCGCGCCCTGTGGCCCGAGCGCGGGGTCCGGTGGTCGCACGCCCGCACCCGGCGGCTCGAGGCCGAGCTGGACCGGGTGCGCCGGTTTGCCGGGCTGGATCGGGTCGTCTTTGACGCAGACTGGCTTCGCGCGCCTGTTTGAGCAGCTGAAAAACCCTTCTTAGGGTCTATTCCGCCGGCCCGAGGGTTAGGCGGACGGGGTCCAGCCCGTCGATACCGCCGGTCAGCACGTCTCCGGCGACAACCGGGCCGACACCGGCGGGCGTTCCGGTCAGGATTAGGTCGCCGGGCCGCAGGTGATAGAACCGGGACAGGTGCATGACGATCTCGTCGATCTGCCAGATCAGTTCGGACAAGGTGGCGTCCTGCCGGACCTCACCGTTGACGCTCAGATGGATGCGAATGTCATCTGTCGCCGCCCAATCGGCGGCTCGGGTCAGCGGTGCGAAGACCGCGCCGTTTTCCACATCCTTGCCCAGATCCCAGGGGCGCTGCTTGTTGCGCTCGCGGATCTGCAGGTCGCGCCGTGTCATGTCCAGCGCGCAGCAATATCCGAACACGGCATCCCAAGCCTGCTGCGACGTCGCCTGAAACACCGGGCGACCGATGGCCAAGGCCAGTTCCATTTCGTGATGATAATTCTCGGTTCCCGGCGGGTAAGGCACGGTCTGCCCGGTCAGAGTGGCGTTCTGCGGGGACTTGGTGAAATAGAACGGCGCCTCACGGTCGACCTCGTTTCCCATCTCGGCCGCATGGGCGGCATAGTTCCGGCCGACGCAAAAGATGCGCCCAACCGGATAGGTGGTATCTTCGCCTGATACAGGGATCGCCAAGGGGTCGGGCAGGGAAAACAGAGGTCGGGTCATGGCGTGTCCGTTTGTGGCCGTTGCCCGCAGCATAGACACCACACCCGGACGTTCAAGCATTCCGGGCAGTGGTGCGCGAGGGGCTGTTCGGAATTTCGATTGACCTGCGCCGCAGTGTGTCCATCACTATCGCGGAAAAGATGCAAAGAAATAGGTGACCGATGGAATGGAGTGAATTCTCGGACTGGGGCAAGCGGGTGGCCGAATGGGCACAGCATTATCACCAGACCGTCGGCGATCACCCCGTGCGCGCCCGGACCCGGCCGGGCGACGTGCTGAACGCCCTGCCGCCCGCCCCGCCCGAAACCGGCGAGTCGATCGAGGGGATATTCGAGGATTTCGAACGGATCGTGATGCCCGGCATCACCCATTGGCAGCACCCGCGCTTCTTCGCCTATTTCAACTCGAACGCCTCGGCGCCGTCGGTGCTGGCCGAGTTTCTGGCCAGCGCGATCGCGCCGCAATGCATGTTGTGGCAAACCTCGCCCGCGGCGACTGAGATGGAAACCCGGATGATGGACTGGCTGCGGCAGGCGCTGGACCTGCCCGAAGGGTTTGCCGGTGTGATCCAGGATTCGGCCTCCTCGGCCACGCTGGCCGCCGTTCTGACCATGCGGGAAAAGGCGCTGAACTGGCAGGGCAACCGTCAGGGCCTGTTCGGGCAGAAACCCTTGCGCGTCTATTGCTCGTCCGAGGTGCACACATCGGTCGACCGCGCCATCTGGGTCGCCGGGATCGGGCAGGACAACCTGGTGCGCGTCCCGATCAAGGGTGACTGGCGCGGCATGGACCCTGCGGCGCTCGAGGCCACGATCCGGGCCGATCTGGACGTCGGCCTTCACCCCGCGGGGGTGATCCTGTGCGTCGGCGGCACCGGAACCGGCGCGACCGATCCGGTGGATGAGTGCCTGAAAGTCGCGCAGAAATACGGGCTGTACACGCATGTGGATGCGGCCTGGGCCGGGTCGGCGATGATCTGCCCCGAATACCGCCACTATTGGCCGGGGATCGACCGGGCCGACAGCATCGTTTTCAACCCGCACAAATGGTTGGGGGTTCAGTTCGACTGCTGCGCGCATTTCCTGAAAAACCCCGACGATCTGGTGCAGACGCTGGCGATCAGCCCCGAATATCTGAAAACCCATGGTCAGGACGGGATTATCAACTATTCGGAATGGTCGGTGCCGCTGGGCCGCAGGTTCCGGGCGCTGAAACTGTGGTTCGTGATCCGCGCCTACGGGCTGGAAGGGTTGCGCGCGCGGCTGCGCAACCACGTCAACTGGTCGCGCGACCTGCATGACCGGCTGGCGGTCGAGCCGGATTTCCGGATCGTCACCCCGCCCATGTGGTCCCTGTGGACTTTCCGCTATGAGCCACCCGGCACCGCGGATCTGGACGACCTGAACCTGCGGCTGGTCAACGCCATCAACGATGACGGCCGCATCTATCTGACCCAGACCCGAGTCGATGGCGACATCGTCATCCGTTTCCAGGCCGGCCAGTTCGAAACCACCGAGGAGGACGTCCGGATGGCCTTTGACGTTATCACCCAAATCGCCCGCACCTTGCCCACACCCCCGAAGGAGGACAACTGATGCCCGCCCCCAAAAACCCGTTCAAACAGGCTCTGACACAGGGCGAAATGCAGATTGGCTGCTGGATGAGTTTTGCCGAGCCCGTCACCGCCGAAATCATGGGAACCGCCGGGTTCGACTGGCTGGTGATCGATGGCGAACATGCCCCAAACGACATCCGCTCGATCCGCGATCAGCTGATGGCGCTGGCCAACAGCCGCTCGCACCCGGTGGTGCGGGTGCCCGTGGGCGAGACCTGGCTGATCAAGATGGTGCTGGATGCCGGCGCCCAGGCCGTTCTGGTACCGATCGTCGAAAGCGCCGACCAGGCGCGCGAACTGGTGCGTGCCTGCCGCTATCCGCCGACAGGCGCGCGCGGCGTCGGGGCGGCGGCGTCGCGGGCGACGATGTACGGTCAGGTCGGCGACTATGTGCAGACCGCCGATGACGAGATCTGCCTGCTGGTGCAGGTGGAAAACCGGGCGGGTCTGGCCGCGCTGGACGAGATCCTGCAGGTCGAGGGTGTGGATGGTGTGTTCATCGGCCCGGCCGATCTGTCCACTGACATGGGATACCAGGGCGACAGCACCGCGCCCGAGGTCCGCTCGGCCATCGCCGATGCGCTGAAACGGATCCGGGCCGCAGGCAAGGCGCCTGGCATTCTGGGCACCAATGATGAAGCGGTTCAAGCGTATCGGGACATGGGCGCGAAGTTCCTGGCGGTCGGCATCGACGTCATGCTTCTGGCGCAGGCGGCGCGCGGGCTGGCCGCGAAGTGGAAGGCCTAGAGCCGGCTCAACCCCGCATCACGGCGGCAGCCCGTGCATAGCCGCCCGAGGCGCCATCGACGAAATGCACATGATCGTCGCGGGTGGCGGCGGGGACGACGCAGGTCATCATCGCCTCGTGCTGGGAATGGATGCCGTACCGAACCTTGCCGCGCCCGCGCGCATCGTCGAGCAGCCGGGTGATCCGCGACAGGGTCTCGCCGTCGCAATCCAGCGTCATCTTCAACCCGTCATCGAATTTGCGGAAATCCGCATTTCGGCTGACCATGGTCTTGTAGTGGCCCGGCTCAAACTCGCCCAGTCTCTTGCCCGTTTTGAACAACAGCCAGATCAGCAGGTTCTGTACCAGCAGCGCGGCCTTGCGCACCGCCAGGTTGCGCCCCGCGCGCGAGACATGAGCATCGAGCGCCAGCCCCGGCGGCGGCCATTTCATTGGCGGTCCTCCAGCCGGCACGGGATGACCCGCGCGCTCCAGCGCCTCGGCGGCGGACAGGACCGATTGGGCCAGATCGGCAAAATCGCGTTCGGTCGCGCGGGCGGTCGGCTGGATGACCAGCGACACGATCTGCCCGTGCCGGGCCGGGCTGTTGGACCAGCGGCAGGACAGGCCCGTCAGGTCGGGTTGTGCGTCGGATCCGGCGGGCGGAACCTCGTACCGGCCAGCCTTCATCTGCGCCTCGGCCCAGGCCAGCCCGCCGCCGGTGAACATAGCGTAGTCCACCCCTGAGGACGGCGCATGGCGTGCCACCCGCAGGTCGTGCCCTGCCGCGCGCAGGTCGGACACGGGCACCAGGGCCGCGCGCAGGGCGATGTCGAACTCGGCCGCGGCCCAGCTGCGCAGCGCCGCCAGCGTGGCGCGTGCCTTGGATTCGTGTTCGGGCGCGACGGCGAATCCGGCCCCGTCGCCGCCGAATACATACGGGAAATTCTGACCGCCCAGCGCGTTGAGCATACCCGAGATCACCGCCGCACCCACCGTGTTCACGGTTTTGTAGCGGCCACGGGCGATTTCGCCGGTCGAGTCCACGATATCGGCCACCCCGACGATCCAACCGTCCGGGACCGGCGTGAACCGCGCCGGGTCGGACAGGGCAAGAAAATCGCGCGTGACGGGAATCCGGTCATAGAATCCCAGATCGGCGTCTTTCATCGTCCCTCCCATTACCTCAAGATCATGTTAGCGCAGTCCGCGTGCCTGTCCCGACATTGCAACATATCACACGCGCTTGTGCATGGCATCGGGACGTGCCAAGCATCCTGCCAAAGCGGACGTTAGGGAGACTGACATGCAGGCAGGTTTGGTGATCTTGTGTCTGGCCTATGTCCTCAGCCAGTTCTTCCGCGCGTTCCTTGCGGTTCTGACCGCCGATCTGGCCCGCGACATCGGCGCCACGCCCGAGGATCTGGCTTGGGCCTCGGGCCTGTGGTTTCTGGTCTTTGCGGCCATGCAGATCCCGGTGGGCTGGGCGCTGGACCGGGTTGGCCCGCGGCAGACGGCGGCGGTTCTGCTGCTGATCGGCGGCGCGGGTGGGGCCGCGGTGTTCGCGCTGGCCACGACGCCCCTGCACGTGGCGTTGGCGATGGCGTTGATCGGGGTCGGGTGTTCGCCGGTTCTGATGGCCTCGTATTTCATCTTTGCCCGCGAGTATCCGCCCGCGAAATTCGCGACCCTGGCCGCGGTGATGCTGGGCGTGGGGTCGGTTGGCAACCTCGTAGCTTCGTATCCCACGGCGCTGGCGGTCGAGCTGATGGGGTGGCGCGCGACGCTGGCCGGGCTGGCCGCGATCTCGGGCGCGGTGGCCTTGGGCATCTGGGTCACGGTCAAAGACCCCGCGCGGGTGGTGTCAAAGCAGAAGGGTTCGGTTTTGGACCTGCTGCGCGAGCCAGCTCTGTGGGCGATTTTGCCGTTGATGCTGGTGGCCTATGCGCCCTCGGCCGCGCTGCGGGGGCTGTGGGCCGGCCCCTATCTGCTGGACGTGTTCGGGCTGAGCGCCACCCAGATCGGGCAGGCCACGCTGGTCATGGGCGCCGCGATGATCGCGGGCACCTTTGTATATGGGCCGCTGGACCGGCTGCTGAACACCCGCAAATGGGTGATCTTCGGCGGCAACGCGCTGGCGGTAATGGCGCTGGGGCTGTTGGGGCTGTGGGTCGCGGACGCCGTCTGGCTGTCGGTTCTGCTGATGTCGCTGATCGGGTTTCTGGGGGCATCCTTCCCGGTGATCATGGCGCATGGGCGCGCCTTCATCCCGGCGCACCTGGTGGGGCGCGGCGTGACCCTGCTGAACCTGTTCGGGATCGGCGGCGTGGGGCTGGCGCAATTCGCCACCGGCCGCATCCATGCGGCGACGGTGGACATGGGACCAACCGCACCCTACACAGCGATATTCGCCTTCTTTGCCGTCACGCTGGCGATCGGCTGCGTGATCTACCTGTTCAGCCGTGACAGCATGGAGTGAGACCCCGCCGGAGCGCATCCCGTGAAAGACCCCGTTGTCCTTGCCCCCAACCTGAAACGCCGCCTGTCGGGCGTGACCGCCACGATCGCACGGCTGGTGCCGTTGCAGGCGCAGTGGATCGACATCGCCGCCACCGGCCCGGGCCTGCCTGAGGACATCCCGCACATCCCGCTGGGCCACCTGCCCTTTCTGTCGCGCAAGACGCTGCGGGTCTGGCACGCCCGCCGCAACACCGAGATGCTGCTGGGCCTGATCCTGCGCGACCTGCTGCGGCTGCGGCTGAAACTGCTGTTCACCAGCGCCTCGCAGCGGGCGCATACGGGCTATACCAAGTGGCTGATCGGCAAGATGGACGCGGTGGTGGCCACCTCACGCAAGACGGCCGAATACCTCGAGCGCGACGCGCAGGTGATCATGCACGGCATCAATCTGCAGGATTTCATCCCTCCGCAGGACAAGGCGGCGCTGCGCCAGAAGCTGGGGCTGCCCGACGGGTTGCTGCTGGGTTGTTACGGGCGCATCCGGCACCAGAAGGGCACCGACGCTTTCGTGGATGCCATGATCGGGCTGTGCGGGCAGTTCGACGACGTGTCAGGCATCGTCATGGGGCGGGCCACGGAAAAGCATGTGGGCTTTCTGACCGAACTGAAGGACAAGGTGGCCCAAGCCGGCCTTTCCGACCGCATCCTGTTCAAGCCCGAGGTCACCGTGGACAAGATCGCCCAATGGTACCAGGTGCTGGACCTGTTCATCGCCCCCCAACGCTGGGAGGGGTTCGGACTGACCCCCCTCGAAGCGATGGCCTGCGGCGTGCCCGTGGTGGCCACCGATGTGGGTGCGTTTTCCGAGATCGTGACCGACCCCGCGTTGGGTCGGGTGGTGCCTCCGGGCGACATTCCGGCGCTGGCCGCAGCCGCGGCCGAGATGTTGGCGGACCGTGATTCCCTGGCCCGCGCGGGTCAGGCCGCCCGCGCCCATGTTGAACGGAATTTCGACATCAACGGCGAGGCGCAGGCGCTTGTTGCGCTCTATCGACGGCTGCTGGCCGGCTGAGGTGCCGCAAAACTGCGTCAAACGGTCAATTCCGCCGCGAAGACCCTTTTTTCTTTTCGGTTTCGCGGCTATGAACGCGCGTCCTTAATTCAGGAGACTAGACATGGGCTATCGCGTCGTTGTCGTCGGCGCCACGGGGAACGTGGGCCGCGAAATGCTGAACATCCTGGCCGAGCGCCAGTTCCCGGTTGACGAAATCGCCGCTCTGGCGAGCCGCCGTTCGCTGGGCACCGAGGTCAGCTTTGGCGACAAGACACTCAAGACCCAGGATCTGGACAAGTTCGATTTCACCGGCTGGGACATGGCGCTGTTCGCCGTGGGCTCGGCCGCGACTAAGGATTACGCCCCCAAGGCGGCGGCCGCGGGCTGCGTGGTGATCGACAACTCGTCGCTCTATCGCTACGACCCCGAGATCCCGCTGATCGTTCCGGAAGTGAACCCGCAGGCGATCCACGACTACAAGAACAAGAACATCATCGCCAACCCCAACTGCTCGACCGCGCAGATGGTGGTGGCGCTGAAGCCGTTGCATGACCGCGCCAAGATCAAGCGCGTCGTGGTCTCGACCTATCAGTCGGTCTCGGGCGCCGGCAAGGAGGGCATGGACGAGCTGTGGGACCAGACCAAGGCCGTCTACAACCCGATTAACGATGTGCCGCCGAAGAAGTTCACCAAGCAGATCGCCTTCAACGTCATTCCGCATATCGACGTCTTCATGGAAGACGGCTCGACCAAAGAAGAGTGGAAGATGGTCGCCGAAACCAAGAAGATCGTCGATCCCTCGATCAAGCTGACCGCCACCTGCGTGCGCGTGCCGGTCTTCGTGGGCCATTCCGAGGCGATCAATATCGAGTTCGAGGAATTCCTGGACGAGGACGAGGCCCGCGACATCCTGCGCGAGGCCCCCGGCCTGATGGTGATCGACAAGCGCGAGGACGGTGGATACGTCACGCCGGTCGAATGCGCGGGCGATTTCGCCACCTTCATCAGCCGCATCCGTCAGGATTCGACCGTGGAAAACGGCCTGAACCTGTGGTGCGTATCGGACAACCTGCGCAAGGGCGCAGCCCTGAACGCCGTCCAGATCGCCGAGCTGCTGGGCCGCGAGGTTCTGAAAAAGGGCTGACATCCGGCCCTGATGCAATTGCAAGGCCGCCTCCGCCGAGGCGGCCTTGCGTGTTTTCGGGACGGGCGCCCGTGGGCAGCCATTATTGTGGCAGCGGGTCTGGACGCGAGGCGGGTCAGAGCGCATATCCTGACCTGACCGTAGACCCGGGGCGTTGAATGCAGGCATTGACCGGAAAAGCCATCTTGCGGCGCTTGATTGCGTTGTGCGCCGCGCTGTTGGCGGGCATCGTCCTGATGGGATTCACCGGGCGCTATCTGGCCGTGGGGGATTCGCTGGCCTTGCTGCGCCCTCAGGCCGGGGCCTTGCTGATGGTCTGCGCCTTGGTGCTGGCGCTGGTCCGGGCCTGGCGGCTGGCTCTGGTCTCGATGGCGTTTTCACTGGTCGCCGCTGCATCGATCGCGCTGGGCTACGCGCCGGCCGACACCAGCTGTGACGACGGCTGCCTGACCTTCTATCAGAAGAATCTGATGCGGAAGGCATGGCCTCGATACGAGCTGGCCGAGGATATCATCGCATCCGGCGCCCGGATCGTGACGCTGCAGGAGGTCTCGAGCCACAACCGAAAATACATGCACACCCTGTTCGAGCACTACCCTACTGCGGTGTACTGCAGGTTTCGACCCGAACAGAACGTGGCGGTTCTGACCGATCTGCCCGCCATCGACGGGTCGGACTTCTGCCTGTCAGGGCTGGGTGCGGCCGGGATCAAGGTGCTGACCCCGGACAACGGGCCGGTCTGGGTGGTCTCGATCCACATGCAGTGGCCGTTTCCGTATGACCAGTTCGACCAAAGCCGCAAAATCGCCGAATATATCGAAAACCTGGATGGCCCGGTTCTGGTCGGTGGCGATTTCAACATGGTGCCCTGGGGCGGCAGCGTGGCGCGAATCCGCTCGGCCACCGGCAACCGGAATTTCGGAATGGTGCTGAACACCCATTCCCTGGGCAGCTGGATGATGCCGATGCCCATCGACAACCTCCTTTTCCCCATGGGCACGACCGGCACGGTGCATCTCCGCCCCTATCTGGGGTCGGACCATCTGGGCATACTGGCGCGGATTCGCCTGCCCTGACCCGCCGGGTCGAATCGGCCGGGTGCGCGCGTACGCGCCGATCAGACCAAGGCGAACTTCTTCTCCTTGGGGTCGTAGAATTCCAGCGCGCCCTCGCCGATATCTGTCCACAGCCCGTGGATCGACATCTCGCCGGCTTTCACGGCGCTTTCGACGAAGGGAAAGGTCATCAGGTTCTCGAGCGAGGCGACGACCGCCTGCCGCTCGAACTGGCGGGCCTGTTCAGTACTGTCGTCAACATCGGCGACCAGATCGAACCGGGGCTTGAGGATGTCCATCCAGCGGCCGACAAAGCTTTCCTTGGCCTCCAACTGCGGAGCGTTGCCCTTGCACATGTCGATGCAACCCTGCACGCCACCGCATTGCGAATGGCCCAGCACAATCAGATGCGCCACCTTCAGTGCCGTGACCGCATATTCGATCGCCGCGCTGGTGCCGTGGCGCTCGCCATCGGGCTCGTAGGGCGGAACCAGGTTGGCGATGTTGCGGTGGATGAAGAACTCGCCCTGATCGGCGCCGAAGATCGAGGTGACATGCACCCGGCTGTCACAGCACGAAATCACCATGGCGCGCGGGCGTTGCCCCTCGGTTGCCAAGCGTCGGTACCAGGCCTGGTTCTCGGAATAGGTGGTGGCCTTCCAGCCGTGATACCGCTGAACCAGATAGCTCGGCAGAGGTTTGGCAAATTGCATTGGGCTGTCCCTGATAGTCTTTCTGGCGGCCGCTGTAACCCAAATTCAGGAAAAATTCGAGCGATTTTGCCGGTTGGCCTCAAGGAATTGCAAAGGTTCAGTGTGGCAGGGTCACCGGTGCCGTGGGGGCATGAAGATTGGGGTGAATGTGGTGGAAAAGATTGTCACGCTTGAACAGAAGGAATCCGTCCGTCTGGACCCGGACTGCCTGAGCGGGCTGTACCGGCAGCTGGGCGACCAGAACGCGATGGACGTGCTGTGCCGCACGGTCGAGGAACTGGCCGTGCGTCTGTCGAATTGCGAGCGGCACTGGCGTCAGCGCAACTGGACCGACCTGCGCAAATGCGCCAGGTCTCTGATCGCGATCGCCGAACAGGTGGGCATGACCCTGCTGGCCCGTGTAGCCGCGGACGTGACCCGGGCCGTAGATGCGGGCGATGCGGTGGCCGCCGGCGCCACGCTTAACCGGCTGATCCGGGTGGGCGAACGGTCGCTGACCGCCGTGTGGGACCAGCAGGATCTTTCGATCTGACGGGGGTTGCGGGCGCCATACCTGTCGCTAGTCTGTGCACGACCCTGATCAGACCGAGGCGCCCATGACCCTGACATTCGCTTCCCCCGACCAACCGGCCACTGCGCTGCATGTCATCGACCAGGACGCACGCGATGGGTGGCTCGAAGCGCAGCCGCCGCAGGTTCAGGCCTGGGTGGCGGCGAACAAGTTCACCGGGGCGTTGGGGCAGGTGTTGCTGATCCCGGGTGCTGAAGGGGCGCCCGATCGTGCACTGGCCGGCTATGGCACCGCCGACCGGCGCGCGCGGGTTCGGTTCCCGCTGGCCGCCGCGGCCGAGGCGCTGCCCGAGGGCACCTATGCCATCGCTTCGGGCCTGCCCGCCGACCGCGCCGAGGTCGAGGCGCTGGGCTGGTTGCTGACCGGCTATGCCTTTGACCGATATGCCACGCAATCGGCCGCCAAGGCCCTACTGGTCGCGCCGGACGGGGTGAACGCCGCGCGGGTCGAGATCATGGCCAATGCCGAGGCGCTGATCCGCGATCTGGTCAACACGCCCGCGGCCGACATGGGCCCCGATCAGCTTCAGGCCGCGGCCGAGGCGCTGGCCGGGGAGTTCGGCGCCCGGTGTTCGGTGACGCAGGGCGACGCGCTATTGGAACGGAATTTCCCGATGATCCACGCCGTGGGCCGGGCCGCCGAACAGGCCCCGCGCCTGATCGAGATGACCTGGGGCACGTCAGGGCCGAAACTGACTCTGGTCGGCAAAGGCGTCTGTTTCGACACCGGCGGGCTGGATCTTAAGCCCGCCGCCGCGATGGGTTTGATGAAAAAGGACATGGGCGGCGCGGCGAACGTGCTGGGGCTGGCGCGCATGATCATGGCGCTGGATCTACCGCTGCAATTGCGTGTGCTGATCCCGGCGGTGGAAAACGCGGTGGCGGGCAACGCGTTCCGGCCGGGCGACATCCTGACCTCACGCAAGGGCCTGACGGTCGAGATCAACAACACCGATGCTGAAGGGCGGCTTGTGCTGGCCGATGCGCTGGCGCTGGCGGATGAGGGCGCGCCGGATCTGGTGATCTCGATGGCGACGCTGACCGGGGCGGCGCGGGTGGCGGTGGGGGCGGATCTGGCCCCGTTCTACACCAATGACGACGCCGCCGCGCAGGCGTTGGCGCAGGCCGCCGTTCAGGCGGCTGACCCGGTCTGGCGGATGCCGTTCCACACGCCCTACGAGACGTTGATCGAGCCGGGCATCGCCGATCTCGACAACGCGCCGGCGGGCGGGTTCGCCGGGTCGATCACCGCGGCGTTGTTCCTGCGGCGGTTCGTGGAAAACAGCCGGTACATACATTTCGACATCTATTCCTGGCAAAAGGCCAAAGAGCCCGGCCGCAGCAAGGGCGGGTTGGGGCAAGGGCCGCGCGCCCTGCTGACCGCCCTGCCCGGGATGCTGGGCCTGTGAACCGCGCGCGCGCCATCCGCCCCGTCGTGGACCTGCTGCGCAACCCCAAGGGTCCGCGCGACCGGCAGCTGCTGTATGGCGACGGCCTTGACGTCACCGAACAGTCCGGCGGCTGGTGCCGGGTGGTTTCCGACAAGGATGGGTATCAAGGCTGGCTGCGCGCCGACCAACTAGGCCCCGACGCCCCGGCCACGCATTGGATTTGGGCCCCGGCGACCCACGCCTATTCCGAACCCGAAATCAAAAGCCCCGACCGGGTCAGCCTGAGCTTTGGCAGCCGGATCGTGGTGCTGTCGCAGCAGGACCGCTTTGTCGAGACCGAGCTTGGGTTCATCCCCGCAGTGCATGTCAAACCGGTCGGAACTTTGCTGAACGACCCGGTGGCGGTGGCCGAACTGTTTCTGGGCACACCCTATCTGTGGGGCGGCAACAGCCGGTGGGGGCTGGATTGTTCGGGCCTGGTGCAGGCGGGGCTGCTGGCCTGCGGCGTGGCCTGCCCCGGCGACAGCGGCGATCAAGAGCGGGACCTGGGGACCGCATTGCCTCAAGGCTCCCCGGCGCAGCGTGGCGATCTGCTGTTTTGGAAAGGCCATGTGGCCTGGGTGTCCGGTGACAACCTGCTGCTGCATGCCAATGCCCACCACATGGCCGTGGTATTCGAGCCGATGGATCAGGCCATCGCCCGGATCGAGGCCCAGGGCGACGGGCCGGTCACGGCGCACAAGCGGCTCTAATCCGGGTCGACCGAGCGGATCAGCTTGCGCTCAAGTACCCGCAGGACGGCGCGCAGGTCGTGCCCGCGTTTAAGGATGCGTCCGTCCATGCCCACCACCGAGAACATGCCCTGTTTCTGCCGCAGACGCGGGTGTTTCTCGATGCGGTAGATCGGGTGTTCGGCAGTGCGCCGGAAGACCGAAAAGATCGCCACGTCGCGCAGGTTGGATATTCCGTAATCGCGCCATTCTCCGGCGGCGACCATCCGTCCATAGACGGAAAGAATCAATGACATCTCTTGCCGGTTGAAGGCCACCGGCATCTGGGTCGGCCCTGCAGGGTTCCGGCTGGGAGGCTGCATGTTCATGTCTTCAGCCTTGCCGGAAACGGAGATCAGATCAAGTCTGTCACGACAGGGTGTGGTATTTTTGAACCGCCAGTCAGGGCTTGCGACCCACCTGGCGGCAGATCAGGATCACCGGCAGCAGCCCCACGGCCAGGATCACCAGCGACGGAACGGCGGCGCCCTCCAACCGTTCGTCCGAGGCCAGCCGATAGGCCTGCACCGCCAGCGTATCAAAGTTGAACGGCCGCATGATCAGCGTGGCCGGCAGTTCCTTCATCACGTCCACGAACACGATCAACAGTGCCGTCAGCAACGACGGCGTGAGGATCGGCAGATGCACCCGCCTCAACGTGCCCAATGGTGTCTGCCCCAAGGACCGGGCAGCGGCGTCCATATTTGCATGCACCGTGCTCTGGCCACTTTCATAGGCGCTGAGCGCGGCGGCCAAAAAGCGCACCATGTAGGCCGCCACCAACAGCCAGATCGAGCCGGTGACCAGCAACCCGGTCGACACGCCGAAGGACTGCCGCATCCAGGCGTCCAGCGCATTGTCGAATCCAGCAAAGGGCACAATCAGCCCCACCGCGATGACCCCGCCTGGCACGGCGTAGCCCAACCGCGCCACATAGGCCGCCATGGCCGAGCCGCGCCCGGGCCGCAGCCGTTGATAGAACCCCACGCAGACCGCCGCGCAGACGGTGATCACCGCCGCCGTTCCCGCCAGCGTCAGAGAATTGCGAATGAACCCCAGATAGCGTGCCGACAGCAGGTTCTGCTCGGACTCCAACCCCATCTGAACCAGAACGACGACCGGCAACAGAAACCCCAAAAGAACCGGGATGGCACACAGGACCCACGCCGCCACGGCCTGCCAACCGGACAATTGCGCCGCCGGCAAGGCCGAATGGCGTTTGCCCGGCTGGTAGTATTTGGCTTTGCCGCGCTGGGTGCGCTCGGTCACGGCCATCACCAGCGCAAAGGCCAGAAGGCACAGCGCCAGCTGCGCTGCCGCCGCGCGGTCGGCCATCGAAAACCAGCTGGTATAGATGCCGGTGGCAAAGGTCTGAACCCCGAAATAGGCGACCGTGCCGAAATCGGCGATGGTCTCCATCACCGCCAGCAGTACGCCTCCGGCGATGGCGGGTCGCGCCATCGGCAGCGAGACACGCCAGAAGGCCGACCACGGGCTGCTGCCCAGCGCCCGCGCCGCCAGAAAGGCGGTGGCGCTTTGTTGCAGAAAGGCCGCGCGGGCCAACAGATAGACATAGGGGTACAGCACCAGGATCAGCATGACTGCCGCACCCTCGGTCGAGCGGATCTCGGGGAACCAATAGTCGCGCGGGCCCCAGCCGGTCACCTGGCGCAGCGTGGTCTGAACGATGCCGGGGTGATCGAGGATGAAGGTATAGGCATAGGCCAGCACATAGGCCGGAAAGGCCAGCGGCAGCACCAGTGCCACTTCGAACAGGCGTACCCCGGGAAAACGGGTCATGGTGACCAGCCACGCGGCCCCGACCCCGATGGCGAAGGTGCCGGCCGAGACCAGAACCACCAGAATAGCCGTGGTGGCGGCATAGCCGGGCAGGACCGTGTCCAGCAGATGCCGGATCGTGTCGGTACCGCCGGTGACGGCCGCCAGCACCACGGCGACCATCGGCAACAGGCAGGCTGCCGCCACCAGATAGGCCAAGGCCCCGACGAACCGGGTGCCAAGAGCCCCGCGGTTGCGCGATCCATGTTCTGAAAATTCGATCTGGGCCATGGCCTCGGGTCGACAAAGGTTGCGGTTCCCCTTTAATCGACCAAAAAACTCGGAAACGCCAGTGGGCAGGCACAGGATTCTGCGGCGTAATTGGCCGCAGAATCCAGGGCCGGATCAATCGTAGACGCGCTGATCCTCGATCACCAGCCCGTCCTTGGGCAGCGAGCCGGGCGGCACCACCTGAACCGCACCCTTCAACTTGAGCACCTCGACCACAGATTTGGCATAGGTATCGGCGTCGCCGCCTGGGCTTTCGATCTGAACGGTCATCGTGTCCATCTCGCCCTGCCGGGCGGCGATCACGCGGGCCTTGACGATCTCGTCATGCTTGGCGACTAGCGCGGCCACCTGTTCGGGGCGCACGAACATGCCCTTGATCTTGGTGGTCTGGTCGGCACGCCCCATCCAGCCCTTGATGCGCAGGTTGGTGCGACCACAGGGCGACCGCCCGGGCAACACCGCCGACAGATCACCGGTGGCAAAGCGGATCAGCGGATAGTCGGGGTTGAGGGAGGTCACCACGACCTCGCCGACCTCGCCTTCCGCCACCGGTGTTCCGGTACCGGGGGTCACGATTTCGACGATGACATGCTCGTCGATGATCATGCCCTCCATCGCGGCGCTTTCATAGGCGATATTGCCCAGATCGGCCGTGGCATAGCACTGCAGACAGGAGATGCCCCGATCGGCATAGGCCTGGCGCAGGCTGGGGAACAGAGCCCCGCCGCCCACGACGGCCTTCGAGAAGTTCAGCGAAACGCCCATCTCGTCGGCCTTGTCCAAGATCACCTTCAGGTAATCCGGCGTGCCGGCATAGGCGGTGCAGCCCACGTCGCGCGCGGCGGTCACCTGAAGTTCGGTCTGGCCGGTGCCGGCGGGCAGCACGGCGGCGCCCACTGCACGGGCGCCGTTTTCAAAGATCATGCCCGCGGGTGTCAGGTGATAGCCAAAACAGTTCTGCACGATATCGCCCTGGCCCACGCCCGCCGCATGCAGGAACCGGCCCATGCGCCACCAGTCGTGATCGACTCCGCCGGGTTCATAGATCGGCCCCGGCGACTGGAACACATGGGCAAAGCCATGCGCAGGCTTGACGGTAAAGCCACCAAAGGGCGGGTGCTGACCCTGCGCCTTGGTCAGGTCGGACTTGCGCAGAACCGGCAGCCTGGGCAGATCGGCGATGGTCTGGATCGCATCCAGATCGACATCGGCGAAATGGGCCGCGAAACCGGGCGCGGATTTCGCCCGCGCCAGCTGTTCGCGCAGACCGGCCGATTGCTCGGCGGCGCGCTGGTCGGCCGAACGGGTTTCCAGAGCATCGTAGAATGTCATCGCCAGATCCTCCATCCGCTCACAGCCACCTTTTGCGGCGACGATAGGACCGCACGTCGCGGAAGCTCTTGCGGCCTTCGTCGGACATGCCGAGGTAGAATTCCTTGACGTCCGGGTTCTCGCGCAGTTCGGCGGCAGGGCCGTCCATCACCACGCGCCCCGATTCAAGGATGTATCCGTAATGGGCAAAGCGCAGCGCCACGTTGGTGTTCTGCTCGGCCAGCAGGAAGGACACGCCTTCCTGTTCGTTCAGGTCCTTCACGATGGTGAAGATCTCCTCGACCAGCTGCGGCGCAAGGCCCATCGAGGGCTCGTCTAGCAGGATCGTCTCGGGGCGGCTCATCAGCGCGCGGCCCATGGCCACCATCTGTTGTTCCCCGCCCGAGGTATAGCCCGCCTGGCTGCGGCGCCGCTCTTTCAGGCGGGGGAAATAGTTGTAGACCATCTCGAGGTCCTGCTGGATGGCGACCTTGCCGTCCTTGCGGGTATAGGCCCCGGTCAGCAGGTTTTCCTCGACAGTCAGGTGTTCGAAACAGTGGCGGCCTTCCATCACCTGGATGACGCCCTTCTGCACCAGATCGGCCGGGTCGCGCTCGTGCACGTTCTGGCCGCGATACTTGATCGAGCCTTTGGTCACCTCACCACGTTCGGATTTCAGCAGGTTCGACACCGCCTTGAGCGTCGTCGTCTTACCGGCCCCGTTGCCGCCCAGAAGCGCGGTGATCCCGCCCTTGGGCACGGTCAGGCTGACGCCCTTCAGCACGAGGATCACGTGGTTGTAGATCACCTCGATATTGTTGACCTCAAGCAGGGTTTCCGCCTGCACGTCAGTGGTTTGTGCCGCATCCAGCATCAGCGCGTGTCCTCATGCCTGCCCCGTTCGGGGCTTGTCCGGTTCGGGGCGGCGGTCAGCCGCCGCCCCGGTGTTCGTGCCGCTCAGTTGCAGCGCGATTCGATGTTGTTCTCGGCGGCATAAGCGGCCGAGTCTTCCTCGATCAGCGCACCGATCACGTCGCCATCGGTCGGCTTGAAGTCCGAGATCAGCGACCAAGTCTTGGTGTCCGCATCCCACTGGGTCACACCCACCATTCCGTTGCCGCCGTGGTTTTCACAGCTCACGGTGAAGGTCGGGCCGAAATTCGGCAGTCCCAGTTCGGCCATCTTTTCTTCGGTCATCTCAAGCGCTTCCATACCGGCCCGCATGTCGGCACCGGTGATGTCGGCCTTGCCCGAGATTTCCTGCGCCTTCTTGGCGGCTTCGGCGGCCAGCATCGCGGCATAGAGTCCGCGGTTGTACAGGACCGTACCGACCTGATCGCCGGCACCGGCGGCCTTGCCTGCATCGACGACGTATTTCCTCAGATCGTCATACAGCGGAAAGTCCGAGCCGACGTTGTGGAAAGTCAGCGCCTTGTAGCCATCGGCGGCCGCACCGGCGGGCATCACGTCATGTTCAGCGCCCGACCACCAGATGCCGATGAAGTTCTCCATCGGGAACCGGATGTTCGCGGCCTCCTGAATGGCCACCTGGTTCATCACGCCCCAGCCCCACATCAGGACATAGTCGGGACGATCGCGGCGGATCTGCAGCCACTGCGATTTCTGCTCCTGGCCCGGGTGATCGACCGGCAGGGCCACCAGCTCGAAGCCGTGCTTCTTGGACAGCTCTTCCAGCGTGCGGATCGGCTCTTTGCCATAGGCCGAGTTGTGATAGACCAGCGCGATTTTCTTGCCGTTCAGGTCACCGCCGTTCTCGTCCAGCAGATAGTTGATCGCACCCGAGGCGCCGTCCCAGTAGTTGGCCGGATAGTTGAACGTGTGGCTGAACACCTTGCCGTTCTTGGCCGAGGTGCGGCCATAGCCCATCGTGTGCATCGGGATGTCGTCAGCGGTGGTTTTGGGGATCAGCTGATAGGTGATGCCGGTCGACAACGGCTGATACACCAGCGCACCTTCGCCTTTGGTCGATTCATAGCATTCGACACCCTTCTCGGTGTTGTAGCCGGTTTCGCACTCGATGACCTTGGCCGGAACACCACCGATGCCGCCGTCCCGCTCGTTGAGCAGAGTGAAATAATCCGCGTAGCCATCCGCGAAGGGGATGCCGCCCGCGGCGTAAGGCCCGGTGCGGTAGCTGAGCGACGGGAACACGAGGTCGGCCATTGCCGGACCTGCGGCCATCAGCGCACTCAGCGCCATGGTTGCCAGTTTCTTGTTCATCGGGTGTCTCCTCCCTTGGTTTGTCCGATGTTGGTTCGGGCTTTGCGCCCCTTTCTTGATTGGGCCGGTCCCTAGTGCGGGAAAGGCCAGAGTCTCAGTTTCTCCTTGGCGACGCGCCACAGCTGCGCCAGACCGTGCGGTTCGAGGATCAGGAACAGGATGATCAGCCCGCCCACGATCACCAGCTGCAAATGCGCGACGATGTCGGTGGGCCAGCCCAGCATGTCCGCGCCCACGACCTTGAGCACCACCGGCAGCAGGACCAGGAAGGCCGCGCCGGCGAAGGATCCGAAGATCGAGCCCAGCCCGCCGATGATGACCATGAACAGCACCAGGAAAGATTTCTGGATGCCGAAGGCCTCGCCCACCTCGACCGCGCCCAGGTAGATGGCGAAGAACAGCGCGCCCGACACGCCCACGAAGAACGAACTGACGGCAAAGGCGCTGAGCTTGGCGCGCAGCGGGTTCACACCGATGATTTCGGCGGCGATGTCCATGTCGCGGATCGCCATCCAGGTGCGCCCGGTGGTACCGCGGGTCAGGTTGCGGGCGATGATCGCGCAGGCGGTCAGGAAGATCAGGCAGAACAGATAGGTCGCCCAGGCCGGCGCGTTGGGGCCGGTGATGATGATGCCGAACACGTCACGTTCCGGCGCGTTGATCTGCCCCGAGGCCGAATAGTTGTAGAACCATGGCACCCGGTTGAACAGCCACACCAGAAAGAACTGCGCTGCCAGCGTCGCCACCGCCAGATAGAACCCCTTGATCCGCAGGCTGGGCAGGCCGAACAGCACGCCCACGATGGCAGTGATGCCGCCGGCCAGGATCACATGGATGAACATCGACACGTCGGGAAAGGCGGTCATCAGCTTGTAGCAGGCATAGGCGCCCACGGCCATGAACCCCCCGGTGCCCAAGGAAACCTGCCCGCAATAGCCCACAAGAATGTTCAGCCCGATCGCCGCGATCGCATAGATCAGGAAGGGCAGCAGCAGCGCGTTGGCCCAATAGTCGTTGATGATGAACGGAATTATCCCGAACGCCACCGCCAGCACCACATAATACCGATACCGGTCGAACTTGATCGGGAAAGTCTGGTTGTCGTCCCTGTAGGAGGTCTTGAAGTCTCCTGCCTCACGATAGAACATGTCTTACTTTCCCCATTGTTCCTGCGCCCGGTTGCGGGCTTCGACGTCCAGTTGGTTGGACCGTTTGGCATATCCGCTCGCCTCCGAGGCGCGCACCAGTTTCATGTAAGCCAGAACGCCCATGACCAGCCCGGCAAAGGCCAAAAGCGCGGCCACGGTCAGCTGATTGGCGGTCAGATCGTCCGAGGTTAGGGCGATGTACCCAAAGGCCCAGAACCCCGCCCACGCGATCACGTTGATGATGGCGATCAGCTTGGTCATGGCCTACACCCTCTCGATGATCTTCTCGCCGAACAGGCCCTGCGGCCGGAACACCAGGAAGATCAACGCCAGCACGTAGGCGAACCAGTTCTCGGTCGCGCCACCCACCAGCGGGCCCACGGCGAACTCGAACAGCTTCTCGCCCACACCGATGATCAGCCCGCCGACGATGGCGCCGGGGATCGAAGTGAACCCACCCAGCATCAGAACCGGCAATGCCTTGAGCGCGATCAGCGACAGCGAGAACTGCACGCCCGACTTGGTGCCCCACATGATGCCCGCGACCAGCGCCACGAACCCGGCCACCGACCAGACCATGATCCAGATGAAGTTCAGCGAGATACCGACCGACAGTGCGGCTTGGTGGTCGTCGGCCACAGCCCGCATGGCGCGGCCCTGCTTGGTGTACTGGCTGAACGCAACCAGTGCCGCCACCAGAAGCGCCGCGATGACTGTCGCCACGATGTCCAGATTGTCGATGAAGAAGCCGTAGCCGAAGATGTTGTAGGTGGTCTCGTCGATCCACAGGTTGATGCCCTGCGGCAGACCCACGTCCAGCGTCTTGATCTCGGACCCCCACATCAGATCGGCCACGCCTTCCAGGAAATAGGCAAGGCCGATCGTGGCCATGAACAGGATGATCGGCTCCTGCCCGACCAGGTGGCGCATGACAAAGCGCTGCACCGCCCAGGCCAGCAACACCATTACCGCCATCGTCAGAATGATCGCCAGAAACGCCGGAACGGTCCAGCCGAACGTATAGACATGCGTGCCGAAAATGGCGTTGATCAGATGGGCAAAGGGCACCTGCCCGTTCATGATCCCCACCAGCGTCATCGCCGCAAACAGGGCCATAACCCCCTGGGCATAATTGAAGATCCCAGACGCCTTGTAGATCAGCACAAAGCCCAGCGCGACCAGCGCATACAGCACCCCGGCCATGAGGCCGTTCAGAAAGACCTCCATCGCGAAAATCAACTGATCAGGCATCTGCGCCTCCCCTCAAGTTCGTACGGTGCTCAGTCATGGCTGACCCCCAGATAGGCGTCGATGACTTCCTGGTTGTTGCGCACCTCGTCCGGCGTGCCGTCCCCGATCTTCTTGCCGTAATCCATCACGACCACGCGGTCGCTCAAGTCCATCACCACGCCCATGTCATGCTCGATCAGGGCAATGGTCGTGCCGAATTCGTCGTTCACATCCAGGATAAAGCGGCTCATGTCCTCTTTCTCCTCGACGTTCATGCCCGCCATCGGCTCGTCCAGCAGCAGCAGCTTGGGTTCGGCGGCCAGTGCGCGGGCCAACTCGACGCGTTTCTTCAGGCCATAGGGCAGCCGCGCCACCGGTGTCTTGCGGATGTGCTGGATTTCCAGAAAGTCGATGATCTTTTCCACCGCCTCGCGGTTTTCCACCTCTTCCGCCTCGGCATTGCCGCGCCAGATCGCCTGCTGCACGATGTTGGTCTTCATGAAATTCAGGCGGCCTGTCATCACGTTGTCCAGAACGCTCATGCCTTCAAACAGGGCGATGTTCTGAAAGGTCCGGGCGATGCCCTGCCGGGCCACCTCATAGGGTTTCATCGGCGGGCGCTTCGCCCCGTGGAACCAGACCTCGCCCTCCTGCGGGACGTAGAAGCCGGAAATCACGTTCAGCATCGAGGACTTGCCCGCACCGTTGGGCCCGATGATCGCGCGGATCTCGCCCTGGCGAATGTCGAACGAGATGTCCTTGATAGCCACCACGCCGCCGAACCGCAGGGTGATGTTCTTCATCTCCATCACCACGCCGCCAATCTTGCGGCCATCCTCGGTGACATATCCGTCATCGGATGCATCCAGCATCGTCTACTCCTCAAACTGCGGGTGAACGGGACGGCGGGCGGGGCGATGGCCGCAGGCCGAGCGGCGCGCGACCGGCCTCATTCCGCGGCCACCTTCTGATGCGACACCGGCGCGACCGGCACGTCGACGATCTGCAGCGTGGCGCTGATGGATCCCTTGCGTCCGTCCTCATAGGTCACCTCGGTCGTGGTCGAGACCGTCTCGGACCCGTCATAGAGCGCGGCGATGATGTCGGCGTATTTGTCCTCGACGAACTTGCGGCGCACCTTTCGGGTGCGGGTGATCTCGCCATCATCGGGGTCCAGTTCCTTGTGCAGCACCACGAACCGGTGCACCTGGCAACCCGACAGCATCTCGTCGGCGGCAACCGACTTGTTGACCTCTTCCACGTGGCTGCGGATCGTCTCCAGCACCCGCGTATGGCCCGCCAGTTCCTGGTACGAGGCATAGGCGATGTTGTTGCGCTCGGCCCAATTGCCCACCGCCGTCAGGTCTATGTTGATGAACGCCACGCAACGGTCGCGACCATTGCCGAACAGCACCGCTTCGAGGATGTCGGGATAGAACTTCAGCTTGTTCTCGACATATTTCGGCGCAAACATCGAGCCATCGGCCATCTTGCCCACGTCCTTGGCGCGGTCGATGATCCGCAGGTGGCCGCTGCTTTCCTCGATGAAGCCCGCGTCGCCCGTGGCCACCCAACCTTCGGGGTCCTTGGTCGAGGCGGTGGATTCGGGGTTCTTGAAATATTCGACGAACACGCCGGGCGAGCGATAGAAGATCTCGCCATTCTCGGCGATCTTAAGCTCGACATCGGGGGCCGGGACGCCCACCGTGTCGGCCCGAACCTCGCCGTCGGGCTGGACGGTGATGAACACCGTCGCCTCGGTCTGGCCATAAAGCTGTTTGAGGTTGATCCCCAGCGAGCGGTAGAACTCGAAGATTTCGGGCCCGATCGCCTCGCCCGCGGTGTATCCCACGCGAATGCGGCTATAGCCCAGCGTATCCTTGAGCGGCCCATAGACCAGCACGTTGCCGATCGCGTATTTCAAACGGTCCATGAAACTGACCGGCTTGCCGTCCAGGATGCGTCCACCGACCTTCTTGGCGTGATCCATGAAATAGCGGAACATCCGCTGCTTCATCGGGCTGGCATCCTCCATCCGGATCATCACGTTGGTCAACTGGGTCTCGAACACCCGCGGCGGCGCGAAGAAGTAGGTCGGCCCGATCTCGCGCAGGTCGGTCATCATCGTGTCGGCGCTTTCGGGGCAGTTCACGCAGAAGCCGCACCAATAGGCCTGACCGATCGAGAAGATGAAGTCTCCCACCCAGGCCATCGGCAGATAGGACAGGATATCCTCGTTCCGGGTCAGGTGGTCGAACTCGGCCGAGTTCTTTGCGCTCTCGATCACGTTGCGGTTCGACAGAACCACGCCTTTGGGCTTGCCCGTGGTGCCCGAGGTGTAGAGCATCACGCAGGTGTCGTCATAGGTGATCTCGGCGATGCGGCGGTCCAGCTCGGCATCGAACCGGTGATGCCCGGCGCGCCCCTCGGCCATGATGTCGCTCAGCGCGTTCATCTGGCTGTGGTCGTATTTCCGCATGCCGCGCTTGTCTGTGTACAGGATGTGCTTGACCTGGTGCAGGTCCTGCTGGATCTCGATGACCTTGTCGACCTGTTCCTGGTCGCCGCAGACCACGTATTTCGCGCCGCAGTGCTCCAGCACATAGGCCATCTCTTCTGCGACCGAGTCCTGATACAGCGGCACCGGCACCGCGCCCACCATCTGGGCCGCGACCATCGACCAGTAATGCGCCGGGCGGTTGCGCCCGATCACGGCGATATGGTCGCCCTTTTCAACGCCAAGCTCCAGGAAACCCAGAGCCAGCGCACGAATCTCGGCGGCTGTTTCCGCCCAGGTCCAGCACTGCCAGATCCCGAATTCCTTTTCGCGGTAGGCCGGGGCATCCCCGAACTGCGTCGCATTGCGGTGTAGCAGCGCCGGAAGGGAGTGCATCCCCTCGGCGCCCGACTGCGTCTGAGCCAATTCTATCTCTCCTCCCCATCCGACCCCGGTTTGGGCCGGAACGACGTCGCCGGGTCAGACCCGCGCGCCGCTGCCCCGATTAAGGACAAGGAGGACGATCAGCGTCAACTTTTTCGTGATGTTTTCCGGAATCTTACGAATTGTTACAGCCAATCCCGCAGGATCGGGATCAGTGGAACATCTGCCGCCGGCATCGGATAGTTGCGCAGGTCGTTCGCGCGCACCCATTTCAGCGCCTGCCCTTCTTTTGACTGCGGAATGCCCTGCCATTTACGGCATGCGAACAGAGGCATCAGCAGGTGGAAATCGTCATAGCTGTGGCTGGCAAAGGTCAGCGGCGCCAGGCACGAGGCCCACGTGTCGATGCCCAGTTCCTCGTGCAATTCGCGGATCAGGGCGGCCTCGGGGGTTTCACCCGGCTCGATCTTGCCGCCGGGAAATTCCCACAGCCCGGCCATGGACTTACCCTCCGGGCGCTGCGCCAGCAGCACCCGCCCATCCACGTCGATCAAGGCGACGGCAGAGACGAGAACCGTTTTCATTGTCGCAGTCCCTGACGCAAAACCGGGCTCCACTTCTGCTGGAATTGCTCTGATGTCACGACCGGTAGTCCGCGTTGATCTCGATGTACCCGTGCGTCAGGTCGCAGGTCCAGACAGTGGCCTTGCCCGCGCCCAGCCCCAGATCGACCGCGATCACCAGTTCCCGGCCCTTCATGTAGGCGGCGGCGTCTTCTTCGCGGTAACTGGGGCTGACCCAGCCGTTTTCGGCCACGAGGATATCGCCGAAGGAAATGCTGAGCGTGTCGCGATCGGCCGCCGCGCCGGATTTGCCGATCGCCATGACGACACGGCCCCAGTTCGGGTCCTCGCCCGCGATGGCGGTCTTGACCAGCGGTGAATTGGCGATGGCCATACCGTGGACCTTGGCATCGGCGTCCGAGGCGGCGCCGGTCACGCGGATCTCGACGAATTTGGTGGCGCCTTCGCCGTCCTTCACCACCTGATGCGCCAGGTCCAGCATCACCGATTCCAGCGCCCGCGCGAAATCGGCATTGCCGGTGGCCTCCACCCCTGACGCGCCCGTCGCGCACAGCAGCAGGCTGTCCGAGGTCGAGGTGTCGCTGTCCACGGTGATGCAGTTGAAGGTCCGGTCGGTCTGCTCGGCCAGCAACCGTTGCAGCGCCGGTTGCTCGATCTTCGCGTCGGTGAAGATATAGACCAGCATCGTCGCCATGTCGGGCGCGATCATGCCCGACCCTTTGGCAATCCCCGCAATAGAGACTGTTTTGCCGTCAATCTCCACCTGCGCGCTGGCGCCTTTGGGGAAGGTGTCGGTGGTCATGATCGCCCGCGCCGCCTCTTCCAGCGCGTCGGCGCGCAGGCCGGCGGTCAGTTCGTCCAGCCGGGCCACGATCCGGTCATGCGGCAGCGGCTCGCCGATCACCCCTGTGGACGAGGTGAACACGCGGCTCTGCGCCACACCGGTCGCCTGCGCCACGGCTTCGGTGATCTGCTCGACCGACGCCTGCCCGTACTGCCCGGTAAAGGCGTTGGCGTTGCCCGAGTTCACCAGGATCGCCGCCGGCCCGTCGCTGGGTCCGCCGATCTTGTCCTGGCAATCCAGCACCGGCGCCGCACGGGTGGCCGAGCGGGTGAATACCCCCGCCACCGCGGTGCCCGGATCGAGCACCGCCAGCATCACGTCAGTGCGGCCCTGATACCGCACCCCGGCGGCGACCGTGGCGAATCGCACACCGTCGACAACCGGCAGATCAGGAAAGGCCGCGGGGGCCAGCGGAGACACCTTGGTGATCTTGGCCACTGGGGTTTACTCCTGAACCAGGTCCAGCTTGCGGACCACGTCCGGGGTCAGGCCCTCGACATCGGGGCGCTCGACGCTGCCCGCCTGGGTCAGCTCGTCAATCCTGGCCTGAATGGCCTCCTGACGGACGGACTGGGCCAGCTCGTCGCGCACCTCGGCCAGCTCGGGCGCTTCGGATTTGCGTTTGTCGTTCAGAATCACGACATGCCATCCGAACTGGGTCTGCACCGGGTCCGAAACCTGACCTTTTTCCAGCCCGATCACGGCCTGTTCGAACTCGGGCACCATCTGGCCCTTGCCGAACCAGCCCAGCGCGCCACCATTGGGACCGGACGGACCGGTGGATTTCTCCTTGGCCAGCTCGGCAAAATCGGCGCCGTCATCCAGTTGCGCTTTGATCTCTTTGGCCTCGTCCTCGGTCGCAACAAGGATGTGGCTGGCGTTGAACTCGTCCTCGCCCTGGAACTCGGCGAACTGCGCGTCATAGGCGGCCTGGATCGCGTCGTCGGTCACCTGGGCATCGGTGATCTGGTTCACCGTCTGCACCGCCTTCAGCGAGCGCGCCTCGTTTTCCAGCATCAGCGCGTTCAGGCGGGTCAGGTCTTCCTGCTCTTGGCTCAGCAGCTGCTGCTGGATCAGCTGCTCGACGATGAACTGGTACAGCACCTCGTCATCCAGCTGCTGATATTGCGGCGGCAAGCTGGCCGCGGTGGCGATGACATGGCCCAAAGTGATCTCGTCGCCGTTGACGCGCGCCACAACCGTGTCGGCCGAAGGTTCGGTTTCGGCGGCAACCGGCAGGGCCATCATGGCCGCAAGCGCCAGCGATGGCAGAAAAGTGAGACCTTTGGGCATGAATTCATCCTATATTCTGGCCGCGACAGGGCGTGGCGTTGACACTCTGGAACCTGCCGCTTACATCGCTTGAAGCCTTTGACAGGACCATCTTTCCTCCCAGCTATCTATGGGTTGCGCGCAAGGTGGGCAAGCCTGTCGCAACCAAGACAAGAAAAGATCCGCTGGAGTGAACATGCTGGGACTCGGTACGCTTGCCAAAAAGGTGTTCGGAACACCGAACGACCGCAAGATCAAGGCAACCCGCCCGCTGGTCGAAAAGATCAACGCGCTGGAGCCGGAGTTCGAGAAGCTCTCGGATGACGATCTGAAGGCCAAGACCGACGAGTTGCGCAAACGCGCCAAGGAGGGAGAGAGTCTGGACGACCTGCTGCCCGAAGCCTTCGCCAACGTCCGCGAGGGCGCAAAACGGGCTCTGGGTCTGCGGGCCTTCGACGTGCAGCTTCTGGGCGGTATCTTCCTGCATCAGGGCAACATCGCCGAGATGAAAACGGGCGAAGGCAAGACTTTGGTCGCCACCTTCCCCGCCTATCTGAACGCACTGACCGGCAAGGGCGTGCATGTGGTCACGGTCAACGAATACCTGGCCAAGCGCGACGCCGAATGGATGGGCAAGGTGTTCGGCGCCCTCGGCATGACGACCGGTGTGATCTGGTCGGGTCAGCCCGATGCCGAGAAAAAGGCCGCCTATGCCTGCGACATCACCTATGCCACCAACAACGAGCTGGGCTTCGACTATCTGCGCGACAACATGAAGTCGGACCTGGCGGACGTCTACCAGAAGTACCACAATTTCGCGATCGTGGACGAGGTCGACTCGATCCTGATCGACGAGGCGCGCACGCCGCTGATCATCTCGGGGCCGTCGCAGGACCGGTCGGATCTGTACACCGCCATCGACGCGCTGATCCCCGAGCTGCAGGAAGATCATTATACGATCGACGAAAAATCCCGCAGCGTGACGTTCACAGATGAAGGCAACGAGTTCCTGGAAGAACAGCTGCAGGCCCGCGGCCTGCTGCCCGAGGGCCAGTCGCTGTACGACCCCGAAAGCACCACGGTGGTGCACCACGTCAACCAGGGCCTGCGCGCGCACAAGCTGTTCCAGCGCGACAAGGACTACATCGTCCGCGACGGCAACGTGGTTCTGATCGACGAATTCACCGGGCGCATGATGCCGGGCCGCCGCCTGTCCGAAGGTCTGCACCAGGCGATTGAGGCCAAGGAAGGGGTGCCGATCCAGCCCGAGAACGTGACCCTGGCCAGCGTGACCTTCCAGAACTATTTCCGCCTGTACGACAAGCTGGCCGGCATGACCGGCACCGCCCTGACCGAGGCTGAGGAATTCGCCGAGATCTATGGCCTGGGCGTTGTCGAGATTCCGACCAACAAGCCGATCGCTCGCGTGGACGAGGATGATCAGGTCTATCGCACCGCGGCCGAGAAATACGCGGCCATGATCGAAGAGATCAAGAAAGCCAACGCCAAGGGCCAGCCGGTTCTGGTTGGCACGACCTCGATCGAGAAGTCCGAGATGCTCAGCCAGATGCTGACCAAGGAAGGCATCAAGCACAACGTCCTGAACGCCCGCCAGCACGAGCAGGAGGCCCAGATCGTGGCCGAGGCCGGACGTCTGGGCGCGGTGACCATCGCCACCAACATGGCTGGCCGCGGCACCGACATCCAGCTGGGCGGCAACGTGGAAATGAGCGTGATGCAGGCGCTGGCCGAGAACCCCGACGCCGACCCGGCGGAACTGCGTGCCCGGGAAGAATCTCGCCACGCCGAGGAAAAGCAGAAGGTGCTGGAGGCCGGAGGTTTGTTCGTTCTGGCCTCGGAACGCCATGAAAGCCGCCGCATCGACAATCAGCTGCGCGGCCGCTCGGGCCGTCAGGGCGACCCGGGCCGCACCGTGTTCTTCCTCAGCCTGGAAGACGACCTGATGCGCATCTTCGGCTCGGAACGGCTGGACAAGGTTCTGACCACGCTGGGCATGAAAGAAGGCGAGGCGATCGTGCACCCTTGGGTGAACAAATCGCTGGAGCGCGCGCAGGCCAAGGTCGAAGCCCGCAACTTCGACATGCGCAAGAACGTCCTCAAGTTCGACGACGTTATGAACGATCAGCGCAAGGTGATCTTCAGCCAGCGCCGCGAGATCATGTCCTCCGACGATCTATCCGACATCGTGTCAGACATGCGCGAGCAGGTGATCGACGACCTGATCGACCAGTATATGCCGCCCAAGAGCTATGCCGACCAATGGGATACCGAGGGGCTGCACGCGGCGGTCAAGGACAAGCTGAACATGGATGCCCCGGTTCAGGACTGGGCCGCCGAAGAAGGCGTGGACGATGAAGCCATCCGTGAGCGCCTGATCAAGGCCGCCGACGAGATGATGGCCCAGAAGGCCGTCGCCTTCGGCCCCGAGAACATGCGCAACATCGAAAAGCAGGTTCTGTTGCAGACCATCGACAGCAAATGGCGCGAACACCTGCTGACGCTGGAGCATCTGCGCTCGGTCATCGGGTTCCGCAGCTATGCCCAGCGCGACCCGCTGAACGAATACAAGACCGAGGCGTTCCAGCTGTTCGAGAACATGCTGGACGGCATGCGCGAGACGGTGACCCAACATCTGGCACGTGTGCGCCCGCTGAGCGAGGAAGAGCAGCGCGAGATGCTGGCCCAGATGCAGGCGCAGCAGGCCCAGATCCAGAAGGCCGCCGAACGGGCCGAAGCGGTGGCCGAAGCCAAGGCCTCGGGCGATGCGCGCCCCGGCTTCGTCGAGGACGACCCGTCAACCTGGGGCAATCCCTCGCGCAACGATCAATGTCCCTGCGGATCGGGCAAGAAGTTCAAGCATTGCCATGGCCGGCTGGTCTGACCCGGCCCAATTTCCGACACAATGACTCCGCGTCGCGGCCACAGATTGGCCGCGATCTTTAACGACAGTCTCCTTTGCTCCTTCAACTGGGGAGGGTGTCTTGTTCGTGATTCGAAACTATGTGACCACCGGCGGTACGGTCGCGTGCGCGCTGGCCATCGGGTATCTGATGCAGTACGGCCCGGCGGCGCAGTCGGCCGCATCCCCCTCTGCGGGCCAGACTGCTGTTGCCGAAAGTACGATGATCGCCGGGCTCGAGGACATCGTCCTGACCTCCGCCTCTCCGGCCACCGGAGACACCCCAACCCCGGACACCGCGCGCCCTGCCCCCGCCGACGCGACCGCCGCGGCCGATTGCGGGCTGCGTGCCCGGGCGACGACCGTGCCACTGGCTTCCGCCCATGTCGTCGTGACGGCGCCATGCCATCCGAACCAGACAATCGAACTGCTGCACAGCGGCATGGTCTTCACCGGACAGACCGATCAGGACGGGCGGCTGGATCTGACCATCCCCGTTCTGGCCGAGTACGCGATTTTCCTGATCTCGTTCGATGACAAGCTGGGCACGGTGGCCACCACCCATGTGCCCGAAATCGCCGGATTCGACCGTGTGGCCCTTCAATGGTCGGGCAGCACCGAGCTGCAGCTGCATGCGCTGGAATTCGGTGCGTCGTATGGCGAAGCCGGGCATGTCTGGTCGAACGCGGAAGCGCAAGGCACAGGCCGGGTGGAGCACTATGGCACCGGCGGCGGCCGCAAGGTCGAAATCTACTCGATTCCCAAGAACGGCAACGGAACCGACGGATCAGTCGCTCTGACCGTCGAGGCTGAAATCACCCCCGCGAACTGCGGGCAGGAGCTGAGCATGCAATCGCTCGAGCTGCTGAGCGACCAGGAACTGCGGTCCCGCGAATTGTCGCTTGTTCTACCCGCCTGCGACAGCGGGCAGGATTTTCTGGTGTTGAATAATCTGTTCCAAGACCTGAAAATCGCCGCAAACTAATCGGCAGGCGGGTCAACGGGATTAATGACATTTCTTCGCGCGGCGGTGACGGCGGTGTCGCTGTTCACGGGTGTATCGGGCGCCCTGGCACAAGACATCACACTGACCTCGCATGACGGTCAGGTCGAGATCACGGGCACCCTTCTGGGATATGACGGCGAGTTCTACCGCGTCGGGACCCGGTTCGGAGAGCTGACGGTGGACGGCTCGGGGGTGACCTGCGATGGCCCGGCCTGCCCCAACCTGACCGATTTCGTCACCGAACTGCACCTTTCGGGCGCCCCGGTGATGGCCGAAACTCTGTTTCCTGCGCTGATCGAAGGCTTTGCCGAACGCGAAGGGCTGATGCTGATACGCTCCGACCTTGGCGCCGACCGGTTTCAACTGGCCCTGCATCGGGCCGGACGCGATGCGCCCATGGCCCGATTTACGCTACACGCCACCCCTACCGGCCAGGCGTTTGCCGATCTGATCGCCGATGAAACCGACATCGCCTTGGCGCTGCGCGAGATCCGCGCGCCCGAGATCGCCGCGGCCCGTGATGCCGGTCTTGGCGACCTGACCCGGCCGCGCCGCTCGCGGGTGGTGGCGCTGGACGCGCTCGTGCCGGTGGTGGCACCGGACAATCCGTTGACGCAGATCTCGCCGGCGGACTTGGCACGCGTGTTCAGCGGCGCGGTGACCAACTGGGCCGAACTCGGCGGCCCGGACGCGCCGATTTCCCTGCATCTGCCCGATGCGGGATCAGGCCTGGCGCAGGCCGTGCAGGACCAGCTGTTACAACCCGCCCAGGCACAACCCGCCGACACCGCGATCCGCCATGCACGGGGCAGCGATCTGGTCGCGGCCATCGCGCGCGATCCCTTTGCCATCGGAATCGCCACCTTGGCCCAGGTCCGCGGGTTGCGCGCCCTGCCGCTGGCGGGGGGCTGCGGTCACGCGATGCGGGCCACCCGCCCGGCCATCAAGACCGAGGACTACCCCCTGACCCTACCGATGTTCCTGTATCTGCCACAGCGGCGCCTGCCCAAGATCGCCCGACAGTTTCTGGCCTATGCCCTGGGTCCCGAGGCGCAGATGGTGATCCGCAAAGCCGGGTTCACCGACCAATCGCACGAGGCCGTTCAGATCGGGCTGCAGGGGGACCGGCTGGCCAATGCCATCACTTCGGGCGGGTCCGAAGTGGGGCTGCAGGAGCTGCAACGCATGGTCGAAACCCTGCGCCCCCTCTCGCGCCTGTCGCTATCGTTCCGGTTCGAGCCGGGATCGTCGCGGCCGGACGCACAGTCACGGTCGAACATCCAGCAATTGGCGCAGGCGCTGGAGGCCGGCCAATATGACGGGCGCAAGCTGGTCTTCGTCGGCTTCAGCGACGGAGACGGACCGGCCGAGTCCAATGCCCGGATCGCCCTGCGCCGGGCGCAGACCGTGCGCAACGCGGTTCTGGCGGCGGTGCAGACATCGGTGCCCGACTCCGTCGACATCTCGGTCGAGGGGTTCGGAGAGGCAATGCCCCTGGCCTGCGACGACACCGACTGGGGCCGCAAGGCCAACCGTCGCGTCGAAGTCTGGGTGCGCTAGCGGTTAGAGATAACCTTCTGACCGGAAGCTCAGTTCGGTCGATTTCCCGATGATCAGGTGGTCGTGCAAGGTCAGCCCAAGTGCGGCGCAGGCATCGTTGATGCGGTTGGTCATGTCGATATCCGACTGCGACGGCGTCGGGTCGCCCGACGGGTGGTTGTGCACCAAGATCAGCGCCGAGGCGTTCAGCTCCAGCGCGCGTTTGGCGACCTCGCGCGGGTAGACGGGTACGTGATCGACGGTGCCCTTGGCCTGCTCCTCATCCGCGATCAGCACGTTCTTGCGGTCCAGGTAGAACACGCGGAACTGCTCGATCTCGCGATGGGCCATGGTGGTGTGGCAATAGTCCAGCAACGCGTCCCAGCTGGAGATCACATGCCGCTGCATCACCCGGGCGCGGGCCATGCGATGGGCGCAGGCCTCGAGGATCTTGAGGTCGGTGATGACGGTATCGCCCACGCCCTTGATCTGGCGCAGACGCTCGACCGGGGCGGTCAGCACCCGGTTGAAATCACCGAACGTATCCAGCAACCGCCGCGCTAGCGGCTTCACGTCCTGCCGGGGGATCGAGCGGAACAGGACCAGTTCCAGCAGCTCGTAATCCGGCATCGCCCCCGCGCCACCCGACATGAACCGTTCGCGCAGGCGCTTGCGGTGGTCCTTGATATACGAGGGCAGACGACCCGTGGGCAGCGGCGTGACCGGCGCTTCGTCACTTTCGAACAGCGATGGGGCTTCGGCAAAGGCGTCCTTGGTCATGCGCCCATGATTGCCGCAGAATCGGTTTCCGAATGGTTAACGCGCCTCACCGGCCATGCGGGCTGTGGCGCGGCGCACAACCAGATGCAGCAGGATCGAGAACACCCCCAGCGTCAGCATCGCGGCGAACATCAGGTCGGTCTTGGCGCGGCCATTGGCCAGCAGCATCAGGTATCCCAACCCCTGAGACGAGCCGACCCATTCGCCGATCACGGCCCCGATCGGGGCATAGACCGCCGCCAGCCGCATCCCCGAGGCCAGCGAGGGCAGCGCTGCCGGGATGCGGATATGCCACAACACGCTGCGTGGGCTGGCTTGCATGGTGCGGGCCAGGTCCAGATAGCCGGGCGGCGTGCGCATCAGCCCGTCGAAAAACGACGCGGTGATGGGGAAATAGATGATCAGCACGGCCATCGCGACCTTGGACCACAGCCCATAGCCCAGCCACAGGGTCAGCAATGGCGCCAGCGCAAAGACCGGCAGTGCCTGGGTGAACACAAGCATCGGCTGCACCAGCACCCGCGCGGCGCGGGAATTGGCCAGCTGCAGCGCCGTTATGACACCCAGCACCGTTCCAAAGGCCAGGCCGATCAGCACCTCGATGGCGGTGATCCAGGTGTGCTCGGCGATCAGCCAGCGGTTCTGCCACCAGGTCTCGGCCACCACCGCCGGTCCAGGCAGGATGAATTTCGGCAGGCCGGTCAGGGTGACGATCGCCTGCCAGAGGACCAGCGCAAACAGCGTCGCGGCAAGGGCCGAGAGCGTCTTCATTCCACCTCCTCGCGCAGCAGCTTCAGAAGCGCCCCCTGCGTTTCCAGCGTCTCGAGATCGTCCACCTTGCGCGGCACCGGCGCATGGGGCGGCTGACACGGGGTCAGGCCACGGCGCGTCATCACCATGATCGACTGACCCAGACGCGCGGCCTCGGCCGGGTCGTGGGTGACCAGCAAGACGGTGCGTCCCTGCAACGCTTCGGCGGCCAGGTCCTGCATGTCAGCGCGGGTGCGCGCATCCAGCGCCGAGAACGGCTCGTCCAACAGGATGATCGGCTTGTCCTCCATCAGGGTGCGGGCCAGCGCCACGCGCTGACTCTGCCCGCCGGACAGTTCCGAGGGCTTCTTGGTCATGTGATCCCGCAACCCCATCCGTTCGATCAGCCGGGCGCGGCGGTCCTCGTCGATCCGTTCGCCGCGCAACCGGGCACCCAGCGCCACGTTCTGCGCGACCGTGGCCCAAGGCAGCAGCAGATCGTCCTGCGCCATGTAGGCGACGCGCTCGGCCACCGGCAGCCCGTCGCTGGCGCGGATCTCGCCGGTGAACTCGGCCCCCGTCGCCAACCCGGCGATCAGGCGCAGAACCGTGGTCTTGCCGACCCCCGATCCGCCCAGCAGACAGGTCCACTGCCCCGCCTTCAGCGACAGGGTCAGCCGTGCGAACAGCGGCGCGCCGTCGATGCTGGCCTGTCCGCTGAGGATCAGATCGGGGGGAGGGGTCATGGGGTCAGACCCATCTGCCAGAAATTCACCTCGAGCTCGGTCGCGGTGCGGAAGGTCTGGCACAGGCGATCCCAACGCGGTGTGGTACGGAAATCCGCCCCAAGCCGTCGTGTCAGAGCCGAATCCAGCAACTCACCCACGGCCCGGCAGGCTTCCTGGTAGTCGTCCCCGGCATAGGTATCGATCCAATCGCGATAGGTGTCCGAGGTCGCCTCGGCCGCCAGCCGGGTGCCGATCTCGCCATATCCCATCACGCAGGGCGCCAGCGCCGCCAACAGATCCAGCAGATCACCGCTGTAGCCGGCCTCGAGCACATAGCGGGTATAGGCCAGGTTCTCGGGGCGTTCGGGGGTGGCGAACAGCTCGTCCTGGCTGATGCCCTCGGCCTTGCAAATGCCGATATGCAACTGCATCTCTTCGCTGATCAGACCGTTCACCGTGCGCGACGCGGCCAGCATTTCGGTATGGGTTTCCGATTTCACCACCGCCAGCGCCCAGGCGCGCGAGAAATGGATCAGGAACACGTAATCCTGCCGCAGGTAATGCAGGAACGCCGCGCGCGGCAGGGTGCCGTCCTTCAGCCCCTCGACAAAGGCGTGGCGGGTATAGTCCCGCCACGGCCCGTGCGCCGCGTCGCGCATCAGTGCGAAGGCTTTGCCGTACTCGCTCATTGCGCGGTCACGTCGATGGTGATGTCGCTGACCGGGTTGATGCTGTCGATCATGCCGGACTCTTTCAGAAAGGCCTCGAACCGGGCATAGCGGCCGGCATCGAAACTCGCCGGGCGCAGTGCGAAACGCGGCAGGGTATCGACCCAGGCGCGGGCGTTCAGTTCGTCCTGCAACTCGGGCGAGGTGGCGGCGAAGATCTCCCAGCTTTTTTCCGGATTGTTCACGATGTACTGCGTGGCCTTCTCAGTGGCGGCCAGGAAGCGGGCAATCATGTCCTTGTCCATCGTCTCGGGGTTGGCGACATAGATCAACTCGTCATAGGGCGGCACGCCTTCTTCCTCGATGTAGAAGCAGCGGCCCGGGACGCCCTCGATATCCATCTGGTTCAGTTCGAAATTACGGAAGGCGCCGATCACGGCGTCCACCTGCCCGGTCATCAGCGACGGCGACAGCGAGAAGTTGACGTTGATCATCTCGATATCGTCCAGCGACACGCCATGCGCGTTCAGCATCGCGGTCAGGATCGCCTCTTCGACACCGGCAACCGAAAAGCCGATCTTCTTGCCCTTGAGATCGGCCAGCGTGTTGATCGGTCCATCCTCGAGCACCAGAAGGCAGTTCAGCGGCGTGGCGACCAGCGTCCCGACCCGTTTCAGCGGCAGGCCCTCGTGGATCTGCAGGTGCAGCTGCGGCTGGTAGGACACGGCCAAATCGGCCTGACCGGCGGCCACAAGGCGCGGCGGGGCGGACGGATCGGCGGGCGGAACGATTTCGACCTCAAGCCCCTGTTCGGCGAAATAGCCGTTTTCCTGCGCCACGATGATCGGCCCGTGGTCGGGGTTCACGAACCAGTCCAGCAGAATGGTCATCTTGTCCTGCGCCCAGGCGGGCGCGGCGGCCAGCAAGGCAAGGGCGGCGATCAGTTTCTTCATGGTCTGCGTTTCCTTTTGCTTCACGACGTTGCGGCGGCGACCAGAACGATCCGGCCGGGCCAATGGGGGTGGAGTTCCTCTGCCGCGCGCCAGGCGCGCAGCCCGGTGGCACAGCAGAGGGCCAGCGATTTTCTTTTGTTAGGATCTGTTTTCAGCGCTTCGACCGTCAATCGGCGAGCGTTGGGGTGAATCGGCTGGGGGGCCTCATCGACGCTGCGCAGATCGACAACCAGGTCGTTCGGGGTCAGTTGCGAGGGAGCAACAAAGGGGAAATGGCCGTCCGGTTCCGGCGCGGTGTCAAAGCGAAAGCCGCTGCTGATACAGCTGCGCCCGTCCACCTGCACCATTTGGCCCAACGGCGAAGGCTCGAGGCCCAGGATCACGCCCAGCGCCATCTGCGCCTGCATCGCGCCGATCATCGCTACGACCGGGCCTAGAACGCCCGCGGTGGCACAACTGGCGCCATTGTCCGGCGCGTCGGGAAAAACCGCGCGCAAGGAGGGCGCACCGCCGCAGAACCCGCCAACATAACCCGACAGGCCCAAAACCGAGGCGCTGATCAGCGGCTTGCCCTGCGCCAGGCAGGTATCCGACAACGTATAGCTGGCCGCGTAACTGTCCGCGCAGTCCAGAACCAGATCGGCCTCGGCCACCAATTCAGCGGCATTGGCAGGCGTTAGAGTCTCTTTTCGCGCTGCAACGGTAATCTCGCTGTTCAGTGCCCGGCAGCGTTCGGCGGCCGCTTCGGCCTTGGGGCGGCCGCAATCGGACTCGGCAAACAGCGTCTGGCGGTGCAGGTTCGTCAGGTCCACCGTATCGGGATCGACGATGGTCAGATGCCCCACCCCAGCCCCGGCCAGCAGCGGCAGGGCGGGCGCGGCCAGCCCCCCGGCGCCGACGACCAAAACCCGCGCGCGGGCAAGCCGGTTCTGCCCCTCGGCCTCGACCTCGGGCAGGATCATCTGGCGGGTATAGCGGCTCATCGCGTGACCTCGATCCACTGGCGCACCCGCGCTTCGGGGTCGGCGTTCAGGGTGATGTCGGTCACGGCCGAGACGATGTCGGCCCCGGCCTGAAACACGCCCGGCGCGCGCTCGACGCTCATACCGCCGATGCCGACCAGAGGGATGTCACCCACGCGCCGTTTCCACTCGGTCACCCGCGGCAGGCCCTGTTGGTGCCATTTCATCTTTTTAAGGATGGTCGGATAGACCGGCCCCAGTGCCACATAGTCCGGGTCCATCGACAACACGCGTTCAAGCTCGTCATCGTCATGCGTGGATACGCCCAGTTTCAGCCCGGCCTTGCGGATGGCGGGCAGTTCGGCGTCGTCCAGGTCCTCCTGCCCCAGGTGGATCCAATCGCAGCCCGCGTCGATGGCGGCCCGCCAATAGTCGTTCACCACCAGCACCGCGCCGTGGTCGCGGCACAGGGCCTGCGCGGTGGCGATCTCCGCGCGCACCACCGCGTCGGGCTGATCCTTGATGCGCAGCTGCACCAATTTCACGCCCAGGGGCAGCATCCGCCGCAGCCAGTCGGTGTGATCGAAGATCGGATAGAAGCGGTCGAGCGTCATGACAGGAAGGCCTTTCCGATCACGGGGGTCGAGGGTTCGGCCATGTCGCGCGGCTCGATCGGGTCGGCCTGATGCGCCAATTGCCCGGCCTGCACCGCCATCGCCATGGCCTGCGCCATCGCCACCGGATCGCCTGCGCGGGCGACGGCGGTGTTCAGCAGAACCGCGTCATAGCCCAGCTCCATCGCGTGGGCGGCGTGGCTGGGCAGGCCGATGCCCGCATCCACCACCAACGGCACGTCGGGAAACTCGGCCCGCATCGCGCGCAGGGCGTATTCGTTGTTCAAACCCCGCCCCGACCCGATCGGTGCTCCCCAGGGCATCAGAACCTGACATCCAGCGGCCAGCAGACGCTCGGCCACGATCAGGTCTTCGGTGGTGTAGGGAAACACCTGGAACCCCTCGTCGGTCAGAATGCGCGCGGCCTCGACCAGTTGGAACACGTCGGGCTGCAGGCTGTCGGTGTGGCCGATCAGTTCCAGCTTGATCCACGGTGTGTCGAACACCTCGCGCGCCATGTGGGCGGTGGTGACGGCCTCTTTGACCGTGTGACAGCCGGCGGTGTTGGGCAGGATCAGCACGCCCAGATCGCGGATCATCGACCAGAACGCCTGACCCGCCCCGCCCGCGCCCTCGCGCCGCAATGACACCGTGGCCACGCCCGCGCCGCTGGCTTGGAAGGCCTGTTCCAGGATCGCCGGGCTGGGATATTGCGCGGTGCCCAGCATCAGCGGGTTGGGCAGTTCGGTGCCGTAAAACGTTTTCATCCTCAGCCCCCCTGCATCGGTGCGACGACCTCGACCCGGTCGCCCTCGGCCAGTTTGTGCGCGATGCGCAGGCTGGAGGGCACGAATTCCTCGTTCACCGCGGTGGCGACGCGGCCGGAAAAGCCGCATTCCGCCAGCAATTCACCAAGGGTTTCGGCGCGCACCTCGCGCGGTTCGCCATTAAGCACGATCTTCATCGACCATCTCCGAATGTGTGTTCTCTAGCGCCAGATCGGCCACGCCCCGGGCCAAGGCCGGGGCCAGCAGGTAGCCATGGCGATACAGCCCGTTGGCATAGATCGTCCGGCCCAGCCGGCGGATGCGCGGCAGGTTGTCGGCAAAGGCCGGGCGCAGATCGACGCCGATCTCCAGCACTTCGGCCTCGCCGAAGGCCGGGTTCAGCGCATAGGCCGCGCTGAGCAGTTCCAGTATCGAGCGCGCGGTGATGCGGCTGCTGTCCTCGGATTCGATCATCGTGGCGCCCAGCATGTAGACGCCCTCGCCCCGCGGCACGACATAGAGCGGCATCCGAGGATGTAGAAGCCGCACGGGACGGGTCAGCGTCACGTCGGGGCAGCGGATCACCAGCATTTCCCCCTTCACGCCGCGCAGGTCGTGAAGGATGTCGCGCGCGTGCAGGCCACGGCAGTCGATGGCGTTGTCCAGCCGCGACGGAGCCAGCTTGCGATGGAATGCGACGCCCTTATCCTGAAGGCCGCGATACAGGTCCTGCAGCGCACGGCGAGGGTCCAGATGGGCCTCATCTGCGAAGAACAGGCCTTGGGAAAAACCGTGCAAATCAGGCTCTAATTCAGCAATTTTCGCTTGATCGACCTGCGTGAACCCCTCAGTCCGGCGGGCAAATCGGCGCAGGTCGGGCAGGTCTCGCATGTTGGCCACAACCAGCGTTCCTTGCCGCGTGACCGGAGTGCGGGCTGCCCACCAATCGATGGCCTGTTGCCCCAGTCGCAGCACGGGTTCCTCGGCATTCTCATATTCGCACCAGGGCGCCAACATGCCACCGGCCCACCACGAACAGCCATGTGGCCCAGGAGGCCCGCCGGGGTCAAACACCCGTACCTGCGCACCCCGCGCGACCAGTTCCGAGGCCACGGCCAGACCGGCCACCCCGGCACCTATGACGGACCAGACCGTCACGACTCCCAAACCCGATAGAAATGGTGAACGGGGCCATGCCCGTGCCCGACTGCAAGACCGTCCGCCGCCGCAATCGCGCCCTGCAGATAGGAATGTGCCTGCGCCGCGGCATCCGCCAGCCCTAGCCCTCTGGCCAATCCGGCCGCGATGGACGAAGACAGGGTGCAACCCGTGCCATGCGTGTTCTTCGTGTTCACCCGCGCGGCCTCGAACTGAGCGACGACCCCGTCCTGAGATACCAGCAGATCCCGGCAGACATCGCCCTTGCCATGCCCGCCCTTCATCAGAACCGCGCCCGCACCCAGATCGCACAGGGCATGGCCTTGCGCGGTCATTTCGTCTGTGGTCTCCGCAACCATCTGATCCAGCAGGCAGGCCGCCTCGGGCAGGTTCGGGGTCAGGACGGTGGCGCGGGGCAGCAGCACCTCGCGCAACGTCTGCACCGCCTCACGCGCCAGCAGGGCATCGCCCGATTTGGCGATCATCACCGGGTCCAGCACGATGGGCCCGGTAAAGCCGGACAGGCCGTCGGCGACGGTCTGGATGATTTCGGGCGTGGCCAACATGCCGATCTTGACCGCGCGCACGTCCAGATCGGACAGAACCGCGTCGATCTGCGCGGCGATCACGTCCAGCGGGATTCCATGCACGGCGGTGACCGCCTGCGTGTTCTGGGCGGTGACGGCGGTGATGACACTGGCACCGAACACACCCAGCGCCGACATCGCCTTGAGGTCGGCCTGAATGCCGGCCCCTCCGCCGCTGTCGGATCCCGCGATGGTCAAAGCGATATGCGCCATGTCGCTCCCTTCTTGCATGTGGGGCAACGCGGGCATGGAAAACGTCTGAGTGTTTTAGACCGTTCCCTCCGCCGGTATTGCCCGGATCAGGTTCGATGGGTTGGCTCGCGCGCCTCTCAGCCCCGGGTTCGGGGCACCCCAACGGTTGGGCGCACATTCTCAAGGCTAGGGCGAGGAATCAAGGGCCAATTCCGCGCAGTTTCGGACCAAACTGGACTCAGAACGAAAAAGGCCGGCGATGTTTCGCCGGCCCTTGGCTGTCTGAAACACTGGGATCAGCTTTGCATCCGCTCCCAGAAGGATTTGACGGATGAGAAGAAGCTCTTGGATTCCGGGTGGTTGTCTTCGCCCAGCTCGTCAAACTCCTTCAGCAGTTCTTTCTGCCGCGCGGTCAGGTTGACAGGGGTCTCGACCGCCAGTTCGATGAACATGTCACCGACACCGCCGCCCCTCAGCGCAGGCATGCCCTTGCCGCGCAGACGCATCTGCCGGCCCGACTGGCTGCCGGCCGGAATCTGCACCCGGCCGCGGCCACCGTCGATGGTGGGCACCTCGATCGAGCCGCCCAGCGCCGCCTTGGCCATGCTGACCGGGACCCGGCAATACAGGTTCATGCCATCCCGCTCGAAAAGCTTGTGCGGCGTCACCTCGACAAAGATGTAGAGGTCGCCCGGAGGACCGCCGCGCATGCCGGCTTCGCCTTCGCCCGCCAGGCGGATGCGGGTGCCGGTTTCGACACCTGCCGGAATGTTGACCGACAGCGCGCGTTCCTTCTCGACCCGACCCGAGCCGTGGCAGGATTTGCAGGGGTTCTTGATGATCTGGCCCAGGCCCGCACAGGTCGGGCAACTGCGCTCGACGGTGAAAAAGCCCTGTTGCGCGCGCACCTTACCCATGCCCGAACAGGTCGGGCAGGTGGTGGGTTCGACCCCGCCTTCGGCGCCGGTGCCTTCGCAGGACGAACAGGCCACGGCGGTCGGCACGTTGATGGTTTTCTGCAGCCCCGAGTAGGCCTCTTCCAAGGTCACGCGCAGATTGTAGCGCAGGTCGGACCCCCGCGCGGCCCGGCGCCCACCACCCTGCCGGCCGCCCATGAAATCGCCGAACAGATCGTCGAACACGTCGGAAAAGGCGCTGGAAAAATCGCCCGAGCCAAAACCGCCACCCGGGCGCGCACCGCCGGTGCCGTTCTCAAAGGCCGCGTGACCGAACCGGTCATAAGCGGCTTTCTTGTCGGCATCGCGCAGGATGTCATAGGCCTCGTTGGCCTCTTTGAACAGCGCCTCGGCCTCTGGGTTGTCCTTGTTGCGGTCGGGATGCAGCTCCTTCGCCTTTCGGCGAAAGGCCTTCTTGATCTCTTCCGCCGAAGCGCCCTTGGATACGCCGAGCACTTCGTAATAGCAGCGTTTTGACATCGGTGTTTCCTTCTGCCTCAACGTAAAACGGGCCGGCCCGGTATCCGGACCGGCCCGAACTGGCCCGGTTAGCCGTTAGGTGCGCTTGTCATCGTCCAGATCTTCGAACTCGGCATCGACGATGTCGTCATCGCCGGGGCCCGCATCGGCGGCGGTCGGTTCTTCGCTGGCCTCTTCAGACTGCGCCTTGTAGATCGCCTCGCCCAGCTTCATGGACGCTTCAGTCACGTTCTGGATGCCCGACTTGATCTTGTCGGCATTGTCCGATTCCAATTCGTCCTTAAGCGCGGCCACGGCCAGTTCGATCGCCTCGATGGTCGACGGATCGACCTTGTCGCCATGCTCCTCGATCGATTTCTCGGTCGCATGGATCAGGCTTTCGGCTTGGTTCTTGGCCTCGACCAGCTCCTTGCGCTTGCGGTCGGCCTCGGCGTTCTCTTCAGCATCCTTGACCATCCGTTCGATGTCTTCTTCCGACAGACCGCCCGAAGCCTGGATGGTGATCTTCTGCTCTTTGCCGGTGCCTTTGTCCTTGGCCGAAACCGAGACGATGCCGTTGGCGTCGATGTCGAAGGTCACCTCGATCTGAGGCATACCGCGCGGGGCCGGCGGGATGTCTTCAAGGTTGAACTGACCCAGCAGCTTGTTGTCGGCTGCCATTTCACGTTCACCCTGGAACACCCGGATGGTCACCGCGTTCTGGTTGTCCTCGGCGGTCGAGAATACCTGAGACTTCTTGGTCGGGATCGTGGTGTTGCGGTCGATCAGACGGGTGAACACGCCGCCCAAGGTTTCGATGCCCAGCGACAGCGGGGTCACGTCCAGCAGGACCACGTCCTTGACGTCGCCTTGCAGAACGCCGGCCTGGATTGCAGCACCCATGGCCACGACTTCATCAGGGTTCACGCCCTTGTGGGGCTCTTTGCCGAAGAACTTGGTCACCTCTTCGATGACCTTCGGCATCCGGGTCATACCACCGACCAGAACCACCTCGTCCACGTCGCTGGCCGAGATGCCGGCGTCTTTCAGAGCGGCCTGACAGGGTTTCAGCGATTTCTTGATCAGGTCACCGACCAGCGATTCCAGCTTGGCGCGGGTCAGTTTCATGACCATGTGCAGCGGCTGGCCGTTCGAGCCCATCGAGATGAACGGCTGGTTGATCTCGGTCTGGGTCGTCGAGCTGAGCTCGATCTTGGCCTTTTCGGCAGCTTCCTTCAGTCGCTGCAGCGCCATCTTGTCCTGGCTCAGGTCGACGCCGTGTTCCTTTTTGAACTCTTCGGCCAGGTAGTTGACGATGCGCATGTCAAAGTCTTCACCACCCAGGAAGGTGTCACCGTTGGTCGACTTGACCTCGAACAGGCCGTCGTCGATTTCCAGGATGGTCACGTCGAAAGTACCACCGCCAAGGTCATAGACCGCGATGGTCTGGCTGTCTTTCTTGTCCAGGCCATAGGCCAGCGCGGCGGCGGTCGGCTCGTTGATGATCCGCAGCACTTCCAGGCCGGCGATCTTGCCGGCATCCTTGGTGGCCTGACGCTGGGCGTCGTTGAAATAGGCCGGAACGGTGATGACGGCCTGCGTGACTTCCTCACCCAAGTAGCTTTCAGCAGTTTCCTTCATCTTGCCCAGGATGAAAGCCGAAATCTGGCTTGGGGAGTACTTTTCGCCGCGGGCTTCGACCCATGCGTCGCCGTTGCCGCCGTCGATGATGCGATAGGGCACCATCTTCTTGTCTTTTTCGACCTCGGGGTCGTCGACCCGGCGGCCGATCAGGCGCTTGACGCCGAAAATCGTGTTTTCAGGGTTGGTGACCGCCTGGCGTTTTGCCGGCTGTCCGACCAGTCGCTCATTCTCGGTGAAGGCGACGATCGAGGGCGTGGTCCGCGCCCCTTCTGCGTTTTCGATGACCTTCGGCTGCGAGCCGTCCATGATGGCCACGCACGAGTTGGTGGTCCCGAGGTCAATCCCGATTACTTTTCCCATTATTTCGATCCCTTTCTTTTCAAGGCGATGTCCCGAGGCCAGAACCCGTTATGGCATCCCAGCCCCGATCTGTTGGGCGCGGTGGCACTACACCCTCGCGCGTCCCGGCGTATATAAGGGCGAGGCCCAAGGCCTGCAAGCACTGTGAAATGCAGGTTTTCGGGAATCTTGGGCCTTTTTTGGCAAGGATTTCGAAAGGAATGAGGTTTCTGCCGTGACGCGCCTGAATTTACGCGGATTCGACATCAGAAAAGGCCATCTGGACGGCGCCGCCCAGCAACAGCTGGTCGACGCCTTGCGACCGGTTCTGAAAGCCGCGCCGCTGTTTCATCCCAGCACGGCCTCGGGGCGCAAGATGTCGGTGCGCATGACCTCGGCCGGGCCGTTGGGCTGGGTGTCGGACGGCCGCGGATACCGCTACCAGGGCGCGCACCCCAAAGGCATGCCCTGGCCGGACATCCCGCAGCCGATCCTGACCATCTGGCGCGAGGTGACCGCGCTGGACCGCGACCCGGACTGCTGCCTGATCAACTATTACGGCGAAGGCGCCCGCATGGGCCTGCACCAGGACAGGGACGAGGCCGATTTCTCGTGGCCGGTCGTGTCAATCTCATTGGGGGATGACGCTCTGTTCCGCATCGGCAACACCACCCGCGGCGGAAAAACCGAATCCGTGTGGCTGAACTCGGGCGACGTGGTGGTCATGGGCGGCCCCGCACGGCTGGCCTATCACGGAATCGACCGGATCCGGTTCGGGTCGTCGCGCCTGCTGCCCCGGGGTGGCCGCATCAACCTGACCCTGCGCGTGGCGACCTAGCGCCGGGCGTCCCAGCTTTTCGAGATGTGCTTGCGTGTATAGAATTCACCCAGCAGGCCGATCATCATCAGCGCGATGCCGACCCAAAGCGCATATTCCCAGCTGGTGTTGCGCGGGAAATAGTTGCGAAAGATGAACCCGCGGCACTGATCGATCGCGTGGAACAGCGGGTTCCAGGCAAACATCGCCAGCAAATAGCCGCCCAACGCGTTGGCGACGAACATCTTGCCGGAAAACACCATGTTCAACCGCCGATAGACGTTGCTGAGCATCAGGGACACCGTCGGCAGCCACGGCTTGAGCGCCATGAACACCAGCCCCACGGAACAGCCCGTGTACCAAGCCAGCACCAACATCGCGAAGGCGCCGCCGGGGTCCTGCATCTCGATCGGGGTAACCGCCACGCTGTAGACGAACAGGATCACCAGGATCGACACGATCTGCGTATACAGCGCGCCGAAAGCCGCCGCCAGCAGCAGAACCATCATGTTCATCGGCGAATGCAGCATCATCGGGTTGTTGGTGCCCCCCAACGAGGCGATCGCGCCCACCGCCTTGATATGGGTCATGAACAGGAAAATGCCCGACAGCAGGTACAGGATGAACTCGCCGCGGATCTTGGCCACCCGGGCACCCATGAAAGACATGATCAGGTAGAATACGCTGGCCAGCAGCACGACCTGCAGGATGTTCATCACGATGGCCAGAACGGCGTTGCTGTGCTGCGAGCGGATGTTGCGCACGACGGCGTGGAACACCAGTTCCGCCGTGGTGAAGGCGCTGCCAAGCAGACTGCTGCTGCGCTTGTAATAGAACACTCGAACGCTCTTTCCCGGGTTTGTTCCGACAGCCTGGCACGAATTCCTTGCCGTTCCGTATCCGGCACAGCATAAGTTCGTCAGGTTTTCGGATCAACAAACCATGGAAACGGAGCATTTTTGTGACCTATGACGACCTCATCCCCGTGATCAGACGCCTGGCCCTGGAAGCGGGCGACAAGATCATGGAGATCTACGATGCCGATGATTTTGACGTGAAGGACAAATCCGATTCCAGCCCAGTGACCGAAGCTGACGAAGCCGCCGATGCGCTGATCTCGGCCGGGCTGCGCGCCGCCTTCCCCGACATCCTGCTGGTGACCGAGGAACAGGCCGCGTCGCACAGCCAGCAAGGCGACACCTTTCTAATCGTCGATCCGCTGGACGGCACCAAGGAATTCATCAACCGGCGCGGGGATTTCACCGTGAACATCGCGCTGGTCGAAAACGGCGTGCCCACCCGCGGCGTGGTCTATGCCCCGGCCCGCGGGCGCATGTTCTATACCCTGGCCGATGGCCGCTCGGTCGAGGAGACCGACGCCTTGGACAAGGACAAACCGGGCGAGGTCACGCCGATTTCAGTCTCTGATCCGGACAATTCGGCGCTTTTGGTGGTGGCCTCGAAATCGCATCGCGATCAGGCCACGGATGACTACATCAACAAATACCAGGTCAAAGACAGCAAGTCGGCGGGCTCGTCGCTGAAATTCTGCCTGGTGGCCACGGGCGAGGCCGACCTCTACCCGCGTGTCGGGCGAACCATGGAGTGGGACACCGCCGCAGGCCACGCGGTGCTGGCCGGAGCCGGGGGCCATGTGGTGCGTTTCGACGACCACACGCCGCTGACCTACGGCAAGGAGGGTTATGCCAACCCGTTCTTTATTGCCTATGCCCCGGGCGTCGAACTCAAGGAGGCCTGATGTCGGTTCTGATCGCGATCCCCGCCCGCTATGCCTCGACCCGCTATCCGGGCAAACCGCTGGTGCCGCTGACCGGCGCAACGGGAAAGCCCATGACCCTTATCGAGCGGTCCTGGCGCGCGGCCATGTCGGTCTCGGGCGTCGACAGGGTGGTGGTGGCCACCGATGACGACCGCATCCGCGCTGCGGCCGAGGGCTTTGGCGCCGAGGTGGTGATGACCTCAGAAAGCTGCGCCAACGGCACCGAACGCTGCGCCGAGGCGCATGACAGGCTGGGCGGCGGATACGAGATCGTGGTCAACCTGCAAGGCGACGCCCCCCTGACCCCGCATTGGTTCATCGAGGATTTGGTCAATGGCCTGCGCGCTGCGCCTGAGGCCGGCGTGGCCACGCCGGTGCTGCGGTGCGACGGCGAGGCGCTGAACGGGCTGCTGAACGACCGCAGGCATGGCCGGGTGGGCGGCACCACCGCCGTCTTCGCGTCCGATCACAGCGCGCTCTATTTCTCGAAGGAAGTGATCCCCTTCACCGCCGAAACCTATGCCGGGTCGGATCCGACGCCGGTGTTCCACCATGTGGGCGTCTACGCCTACCGGCCCGACGCGCTGGCCGCCTATCCGGGCTGGCCGGTCGGGCCGCTGGAACGGCTCGAGGGGCTGGAACAGCTGCGGTTCATGGAAAACGGGCGCAAGGTTCTGTGTGTCGAGGTCGAGGCAAAAGGCCGCCAGTTCTGGGAGTTGAACAATCCGCAGGACGTGGCCAAGATCGAAAGCATGATGGCCGCGATGGGGTTGGAATAGGCGCAGATTCCCCGTTCCGCGCGGGCAGCGCAGCAATTAACCCATGAGCGGCAGACATTCGGCAGGACCACGGATGACAAACATACTCGTGACCGGCGGTGCCGGATATATCGGATCTCATGCCTGCAAGGCGCTGGCGCAGGCGGGCTATGTGCCCGTGACCTATGACAACCTTGTAACCGGCTGGCAGGATGCGGTGAAATTCGGCCCGTTCGAACAGGGCGATCTGCTGGACCGCGCGCGGCTGGATCAGGTCTTTGCCAAGTACCAACCGGCGGCGGTGATGCATTTCGCCGCGCTCAGCCAAGTCGGCGAAGCCATGAGCGAGCCGGGCCGGTACTGGCGCAACAACGTCACCGGATCACTGAACCTGATCGAGGCGGCCGTGGCCGCCGGTTGCCTGGATTTCGTTTTCTCGTCCACCTGCGCAACCTATGGCGACCAGGACAACGTGGTGCTGGACGAAACCACGCCGCAACACCCGCTGAACGCCTATGGCGCCTCGAAACGCGCGATCGAGGACATCCTGCGCGATTTCGAACAGGCGCACGGGCTGAACCACGTGATCTTTCGCTATTTCAACGTGGCCGGTGCCGACCCTGACGGCGACGTGGGCGAGTTCCACCGCCCCGAGACCCATCTGGTTCCGCTGCTATTGGACGCGATCGACGGCAAGCGCGATGCGCTGACCGTCTATGGCACCGATTACGACACGCCCGACGGCACCTGCATCCGCGACTATGTCCATGTCTGCGACCTGGTGGATGCGCATGTGCTGGGCCTGCGCTGGCTGGAACAGGGCAAGGGCAGCCGGGTGTTCAATCTGGGCACCGGCACCGGGTTTTCAGTAAAAGAGGTGATCGCGCAGTCGCACAGCGTGACCAACCGCGAGGTGCCCTTCAATGTCGGTCCGCGCCGGGCGGGCGACTGCACCAAGCTGGTTTCAGGCTCGACCCGGGCCGAGGCCGAACTGGGCTGGCGGCCCAAACGGTCGCGGCTGGAAGTGATGATCGCCGATGCCTGGCGCTGGCATCAGAATGGCCATTACGAAAAGTGATCGTGCCATGGGCGCCGCGCACCATCATGACGAAAACGCCCCGGGCTGGATTCGCAGATACCGCCTGCGCCTGAAACGCAAGCGCCTGTTGTGGCGGTCCTTCCGCAGCCGCCACGCGCTGACGCCGGTTTCGGACAAGACCCGGCTGATCGCGCCCACCGACATTCTGGCCTTTACCACCCTACGCAACGAGATGGAGCGCCTTCCTTGGTTCCTGCGCCACTATCGCCGGCTGGGGGTCGATCATTTCCTGATGGTCGACAACGGCAGCGATGACGGCTCGGTCACCTACCTGCTCAACCAGCCGGACGTTTCGCTGTGGCAGACCGGGGCCAGCTATCGCGAGGCGCGGTTCGGGCTGGACTGGCTGACCTGGTTGCAGATGCGCTATGGCCATGGCCACTGGACCCTGATGGTGGATGCCGACGAACTGCTGATCTATGCCCATCACGACAGCCGCACCCTGCATGACCTGACCCGATGGCTGGACGGAAACGGGCAGCTGGCTTTCGGCGCGCTGATGCTCGACCTTTATCCCAAGGGACCGCTGGGCAGCCAGACGCACGACCCCGATACCGACCCGACCGAGACCCTGCCCTGGTTCGACCCCGGCCCCTATCGCGTGCGGCGGCAACAGCCGCTGGGCAATCTGTGGGTGCAAGGCGGGGTGCGTGACCGGGTTTTCTTTGCCGACCGGCCCGAGCGGGCGCCGACGTTGAACAAGATCCCCTTGGTCAAGTGGAACCGCCGGTTCGCCTATGTGAATTCCTGCCACTCGGCGCTGCCCCGACATCTGAACCATGCCTATGACGGGCCGGGGGGCGAGGCGCCTTCGGGGGTGATGCTGCACACCAAGTTCCTGCCGCAGGTCGTCGCCAAATCGCAGGAGGAAAAGCGCAGGCGCCAGCATTTTCACGATCCCGACCAATTCGGGCCATACTATGATGGCATCATCGCCAGGCCCGACTTGTGGACCACCCATTCCGAGCGCTTTGCGGGCTGGGTGCATCTGCAGGCGTTGGGGCTGATGTCTTCGGGCGGTTGGCGTTGAAGGGGGAACTCCGCACCCGGAAAACCCCTGTCTGGATAACGCCATTTAAATAGATTGCCTTGCAAGGTGCGAAAATGTCATAAAACGTCATTGCCCGGCACCACTCTGGCCGCAACCAGCCCCGGGCATGCTCGCGTAAGGAAAAAGGTTGGGCAGTCGCGTGAGCCTTTTGGATTCCTATCGGATGAGACTGCGGCGCAAGCGCCGTCTGTTGCGTTGCGCACGCCGCGGCCGCGATCTGAAACCCGTTCAGGACAAGACCCGCCAGATCCGCTCGGACGACATCCTGTTGATGAGCGTGGTGCGCAACGAAAAGATCCGCCTGCCCTGGTTCCTGTCCTACTACCGCAAGCTGGGCATCGACCACTTTCTGTTCGTGGACAATGACAGCGATGACGGCACGCTGGAATACCTGGCACAGCAGCCCGACGTCTCGGTCTGGCATACGGCGGCCAGCTATCGCCGGGCCACATTTGGGGTTGACTGGTCCAACCACCTGCTGCGCCGATACGCGCATGGCCACTGGGTCCTGACCGTCGATCCGGATGAGTTCTTCGTCTATCCCTTCTGCGACACGCGCCCGCTGCGCGCGCTGACCGACTGGCTGGACGGCACCGGGGTGCGCAGCTTCGGCACCATGCTGCTGGACATGTACCCCGAAGGCCCGATCCAGGAGGCCCCGTATTACGAAGGTCAGGACCCGTTCGAAATTGCGCCCTGGTTCGACTCGGGCAACTATGTGATCAGCAAAAACCCCGTGTACGGCAACCTCTGGATCCAGGGTGGCCCGCGCGCGCGCATGTTCTTCAGGGACCGGCCGGAAAAGGCCCCGGCCCTGAACAAGATCCCGCTGGTCAGATGGGACCGGCGATATGTCTATGTCAGTTCGACCCATGCCTTGCTGCCGCGCGGCCTGAACCAGGTCTATGACGAATGGGGCGGAGAAAAGGCCAGCGGCGCCTTGCTGCATGCCAAGCTGATCGACACCCTGGGAACCAAGGTGCAGGAAGAGCTGCGGCGGGGCCAGCACTATCGCGGGTCGGCGGAATACATGGCCTATCTGGCCGAGCTGGAAAACCGGCCTGTCTTCTGGTGCAAATGGTCCGAGAAATACATCAACTGGCGCCAGCTCGAGATTCTGGGCCTGATGTCCAAGGGGAACTGGGCATGAATGGCAGCTTGGGCATCATCATGCTGGTCCATACCGCGCTGGGCCGGGCCGAACAGGTGGCCCGGCACTGGACGGCTGCGGGATGCCCTGTGGTGATCCATGTCGATCGTAAGGTCGCCCGACAGGTGCATGACGATTTCGTGTCGGCCTGCGCCGATGATCCGCTGATCGTGTTCTGTGACCGCCATGTCTGTCACTGGGGCGGCTGGGGGATCGTCGCGGCCACCCAGACGGCCGCGGAACTGATGCTGGACCGCTTCCCGGGCGTGCGTCACGTCTTTCTGTCCTCGGGCGCGTGCCTGCCGCTGCGCCCGGTGCAGGACCTGATCGACTATCTGGCTGACCGGCCGCGCGCGGACTTCATCGAAAGCGCCACCACCGCCGATGTCAGCTGGACCGTGGGCGGGCTGGATGCCGAGCGATTCACGCTGCGGTTTCCGTTCTCGTGGCGCAAGCACCGCAAGCTGTTCGACCGGTTCGTAAAGCTGCAACGCGCGGTCGGCTACCGGCGGCGAATCCCCGACGGGTTGGTGCCCCACATGGGCAGCCAGTGGTGGTGCCTGACCCGCCAGACGCTGTCGGCGATCCTGCAGGACCCGAAACGCCCGATTTACGATCGCTATTTCCGGCATGTCTGGATTCCGGATGAAAGCTATTTCCAGACACTGGCGCGGCTGTATTCCACCCAGATCGAAAGCCGTTCGCTGACCCTGTCTAAATTCGACTACCAGGGCCGGCCGCACATCTTCTATGACGATCACCTGCAGCTGCTGCGCCGGTCCGACTGTTTCGTCGCCCGCAAAATCTGGCCACAAGCCGACCGGCTGTACCAGGCGTTCCTGTCCGACCAGCCCGGCGCGCTAAAACCTGCCGAACCCAATCCGGGCAAGATCGACCGGGTGTTTTCCCGCGCGGTCGAGCGTCGCACCCGCGGACGCGACGGGCTGTACATGCAAAGCCGCTTTCCCCGCCACGGCAGCGAGAACGGGCTGACCGCGTTCCCTTATTCGGTGTTTCAGGGATTTTCGGAGCTGTTCGTCGATTTCGAGGACTGGCTGTCCAACACCACCGGCGCGCGGGTCCAGGGCCATCTGTTCGCACCCGAGCGGGCCGAGTTCGCAGGCCGGGAAACCCTCATCAACGGCGCGCTCAGCGACAGCGCGACGCTGCGTGACTACAACCCAACCGCCTTTCTGTCGAACCTGATCTGGAACACCCGCGGCGAGCGGCAGTGCTTTCAGTTCGGCCCCGCCGATACGCAAAAGATCAACTGGTTCCTGGCGCGGGACAAGAACGCGCAGGTTTCGGTCGTTACCGGCGCCTGGGCGGTGCCCCTGTTCCGGTCGAACCAGAATTTCGGGGAAATCCGCGCCCAGGCCGCGCGGCTGCAGAAGATCGAGAGCGAGCAGCTCGAGGTGCTCGATTCCGTCTGGACCAAGGCACGGGTGCGAATCTGGTCGATGGCAGAATTCCTCGAATCCCCGATCGAGCATCTGCAGACCGTAATCGACGAGATGGGCGTGTCGCAGCCGGGCCACCTGATCGAAGCGCCCAGGATGGTCGATCTGACCGGGTTCGGAAAATTCCTGCAGAACCTAAAGAACCAAGGCATGCACCCCTTCCTGATGGGGGATTTTCCGGTCGACGACGTGTTCGGCGGCCAGACCCGGCCTTATCACAAGCCCTATCTGGTGCAATGATCCGGAATGCCCAGCCCGTTTGACCATTTCATCATCCTGGCCGACATGCGCACCGGCTCGAACCTGCTCGAGACGCATTTGAACGCGCTGGACGGCGTGACCTGCCATGGCGAGCTGTTCAACCCGCATTTTATCGGGTACCCGAAAGAGACCCATGTTCTGGGTTTCTCCATCGACCAGCGCGACCAGGACCCCGCCGCGGTGATCCAGGCCGTGCGCAGGGCACCGGGCGGCCTGCACGGGTTCCGGTTTTTTCCGTCGCACGACCCGCGCGCGCTGGCGCTGGCGCTGGACGATCCGCGCTGCGCCAAAATCATCCTGACCCGCAACCCGCTGGACAGCTACATCTCGTTGAAGATCGCCCGCGCTACCCAGCAGTGGAAGCTGACCAACGTGAAACAGCGGCGCGATGCGACGGTGCCCTTCGATCCGCAGGAATTCGCCGACTATCTGGACCGGAGACAGGAGCATCGCCTTGCGGTCTTGAACCACCTGCAACGCACCGGACAGGTTGCCTTCCACATCGGATATGACGACCTGTCGGATCTGGAGGTTCTAAACGGGCTGGCCGCCTGGCTGGGTGTGGCTGCGCGGTTGGATCGGCTGGCCCCCGACCTAAAACCGCAGAATCCGGCACCCGCCCTGTCCAAGGTCTCGAACCCCGAGGAAATGCAACAGGCGCTGCGCGACACCGATTGGTTCAACCTGCACCGCCCACCAAGTTTCGAACCGCGCCGCGGCCCCGGCGTGCCCCGCTATGTCGCGGCTCCGGACACGCCGCTGATATATCTGCCGGTGCGCGGCGGACCCGAGCAGGCGGTGACCCACTGGCTGGCCGCGCTGGACGGCTGCCCGCCCGACGGGCTGCTGACCCGACGCAACCAGCAACAGGTGCGCCGCTGGATGAAGACGCGCCCGGGGCATCGCAAATTTACCGTGCTGCGACACCCGCTGGCCCGCGCGCATACTACATTCTGCAACAAGATCCTTGCCACCGGGCCGGGCAGCTATGCCGCCATCCGCGCCACGCTGCGCAATCGGTTCAAACTGCCCATTCCGGGGCAGCTGCGCGAACAGAATTATACGCTGGATCAGCATCATGCGGCCTTTGCCGCGTTTCTGGAGTTTCTGAAGCTGAACCTCGCGGGGCAGACCCCGATCCGGGTGGATGGGCTGTGGTGCAGCCAGGCGCAGGTGCTGGAGGGCATCGCCGCCTTTGCCCAGCCTGACCTGATCCTGCGCGAGGATGAGATGGCAACCGCCCTGCCGGATCTTGCGCGCAGGTTTGGCCACGGCGCACCGCCCGCGCCGCCCCCGTTAGAGCCGGATGCGCCCTACAGGCTGGAACAGATCTACGATGCCCGGCTCGAGGCGCTGGCGGCCGATGCCTATCAGCGCGACTATGTCCAGTTCGGTTTCGGCGACTGGCGGCCGGTCACGGACGCAGCGTGATGACCGTGCCGGGCTTGACCATGGCATAGATCTCTTCGATCTCGTCATTCTTGACGGCGATGCAGCCTGCGGTCCAGTCCGGGGTCTTTTTCGCGCGCTTGCGCTCTTTGCGCAGGTTCGGCTGGCCGTGGATGAAGATGTCGCCGCCGGGATCGACCCCCATCGACTTGGCCTTGGCGACGTCCTGCGCGTTTGGATAGGAAATTCCGACCGACAGGTGATATCGGCTGCGAGGGTTGCGGCGGTCGATCAGATAGGTGCCTTCGGGTGTGCGGCCGTCTCCGCGCTTGACCTTTGTGCCGCTTGGAGCGAAGCCAAGCTCGACATCATACTCGCGCAAGACCTGCTCGTGATGCAGCAGGTACATCTTGCGCGCGCCCTTGTTCACAACGATGGATGTCACCTCGGGTCCGTTGTAGGTCAGAAATCGAGGGCCCCCACTTCCACAAGCCGAAAGGCTCAGTGTTGCCAGTGCACCCAATCCAAATGCTCGACGATCCATGATTTCACTGCCTGCTCGTTTTGCAGCATCATGCCAAAATCCGGCGGAAACGGAAATCACTTTTTGCTGTTCATATGTTCGGTCAGGCGGCGTTCGATCGAGTCCAGCCGCTCGAGCACCTCGTCCCGATAGGCATCGGTCCTGACGCCTTCCTCGGCGTGGTGGGCATCCTGCATCGAATTCACGATCAGACCGACCAGCAGGTTCACCACCGCGAAGGTTGTGACCATGATGAATGGCACGAAAAACAGCCAGGCATAGGGATAGACCTCCATCACCGGGCGCACGATGCCCATCGACCAGCTTTCCAGCGTCATGATCTGGAACAGGGTATAGGCTGAGCGGCCGAGGTCTCCGAACCAGTCGGGGAAGCTGTCGCCGAACAATTTGGTCGATATCACCGCGCCGATATAGAACAGGATCGCCATCAGCAGGAACACGCTGCCCATGCCCGGCAGCGCCTGGATGAACCCTTCGACCACCCGGCGCAGACGCGGCGCGACCGAGATCACCCGCAGCACCCGCAAGATCCGCAACGCGCGCAGAACCGAAATGCCGGCGCCGCCGGGGACTAGGGCGATGCCGACGATCACGAAATCGAAAATGTTCCAGCCATTGAGGAAAAACCGGCGCCCGTTGGTCACCAGTTTCATCGCGATCTCGGCCACGAAGATGGTCAGGCAGATGGTATCGAGCAGCACGATCACCGGCCCGAACTTCGCCATCAGCGTGTCCGAGGTTTCCATGCCCAGCAGAACCGCGTTCACCAGAATGACGCCGGTGATGAATTGCGCAAATCGCGGGTTTTCGACAAAGGCCTGCAGGCGCTGCCGGATCGTCATGCGAAGGGTCTCCTGTCGGGTCATGGGTTCTCTGCCAGTTTGAAGCTGCCCACCAGTTCGCTGTGGGATGACCATCGAAATTGGTCAACCACTTGGACCCATTCAAGGGCATAGCCCGCCTTAACCAGAATTTTTGCATCCCGCGCGAAGGTCACAGGGTTGCAGGACACATAGGCGATGACCGGACGGCGGGCCTGAGCCAGCTCGGCCACCTGGGCCTCGGCGCCGGCGCGTGGCGGGTCCAGAACCACGGCGTCGAAGCGGCGCAGCTCGTCCGGCATCAAGGGGCGGCGGAACAGGTCGCGCATCTCGGTCGTGACCTGTTTCAATCCCGTGGACTTGCGCCAGCCCTGGTCCAGCGCGCGGGTCATATCAGCCGCGCCTTCAACGGCATGAACCTCGGCCCGTTGCGCCAGCGGCAACGAGAACGTGCCGCAGCCCGCGAACAGATCAACCACACGCTTGGCTGGGCCAACAATCTCCAAAACTGCCAGTGTTAGAGCCTGTTCTCCATCTTTCGTGGCCTGGAGGAAAGCCCCCGGCGGCGGGACCACCGTGGCCGGACCGAAGCGCTGTGCGGGTGGGTTGCGCATGGCGATCACCTCGCCATCCCAGGCCAGCCGTGCCAAGCCGTGCTGCTCGGTCGCCTGCGCAAGCGCCAGTTCCAGCGGGCCGTCCAGAGGTTTGCCGCCCTGCACCGCCACGTCCAGCCCGGCTTCGGACAGGGTCAGGGTGACCGACAACACGCCCTTGCGGCTGCCGCCCAGTTCGGCCAGCGCCTTGGCCACGGGGATGGCGGCGGTCAGCGCCGGGTCCAGCAGCTGGCAATCAGGAATCTCGGTGATCACGTCCGAGGCGCGGCCGTGGAACCCCGCCAGCGCGCCCTTCTTGGTGCGGCGCACCGCGATGGTGGCGCGGCGACGCGACTGCGGCGGCGACGTCAGGATCGGGCGCATCTCGGCCTGCAGCCCCTGAGCAGCCAGCGCGGTACGCACCACCTCGACCTTCCAATCTGCCACGAAGGCGTCCGAGGCGTGCTGCAACTGGCAGCCGCCGCAGCTTTTGTAGTGGCGGCACGGCGGTTTGACCCGATCATCCGACGGCGTCAGCACCTTGATATCGGTCAGCTCCGAGCCGTCCAGCAGGCCGCTGACCCGCTCGCCAGGCAGCGTTCGGGGGGCATAGACCGGGCCCTCGGCGATGCCGTCGCCCTGATGCCCGAGGCGGAGAATGGTGTATTCCTGCGTCATGGCCTGCCTGATAGCCGGGCTGATGCGCCAACAAAACCCTTATTCGGCGGCCTCGGTCTGGATGAACCCGCCCGACTGGCGGTGCCAGAACCGCGCATACAGCCCGCCCTGCGCCAGCAGGGTGTCATGCGGCCCGCTCTCCACGATGCGCCCGTGATCCAGAACGATGATCCGGTCCATCTCGCTGAGGGTGGACAGGCGGTGGGCGATGGCCAGAACGGTCTTGCCCTCCATCACCCGGTGCAGCGCGGTCTGGATCGCGGCCTCGACCTCGGAGTCCAGCGCCGAGGTCGCCTCGTCCAGCACGAGGATCGGCGCGTCCTTGAGGATCGCGCGGGCCAGCGCGATGCGCTGCCGCTGGCCGCCGCTCAACTTGACGCCGCGCTCGCCCAGATGCGCGTCATATCCCTTGCGCCCCTGCCCGTCCTGCAGATCGAGGATAAAGTCATGCGCTTCGGCCTTTTGGGCCGCGGCGATCATCTGGTCTTCGGTGGCATCGGGTCGGCCGTACAGGATGTTGTCGCGGGCCGAGCGGTTGAACATCGCGGTTTCCTGCGTGACCATGCCGATCTGGCGGCGCAGGCTGTCCTGCGTGACGCGGGCGATGTCCTGCCCGTCGATCAATATCTGGCCATTTTCCCTGTCGTAGAGCCTGAGAAGCAGCGAAACCAGGGTGGATTTGCCCGCCCCCGAGGCGCCGACGATCCCCAGCTTCTCCCCCGGCTGCACCTTTAGCGTCAGGTCCGAGACCCCGCCCACGTCGCGACCATAGGCAAAGCTGACATCGCGGAACTCGATCCGGCCCTCGGGCACTGCCAGCTCGGTGGCGTCCGGCGCATCCTCGACCCGGTCGGGCCGCGCCAGGGTTTTCATGCCGTTCTCGATCTCGCCCACATGTGCGTAGATCCCCATCAGGGTGAAGCTGACCCAGCCCGTCATCTGTGCGATGCGAATCGAGATGGCACCCGCCGCCACGATATCCCCGGTGGTCGCCGACCCGACCTGCCAATGCCACAAGGTGGCGCCCAAAAGCAGAACCGGCAGAAGCCCCGCCAAGGTCATCAAAATGAACCGGAAACTGGCCGACAGCTTGCCGAAGGCCAGCGACTTGTCGCGCAGCGCAACCATCGAGTCGCGGGCGGCCTGATCCTCGAACTCGGAATGGGCAAACAGCTTGACCGTCTTGATGTTGGTGATCGTGTCCACTACCTGCCCCGACACCATCGCCCGCGCCCCGGCCCGCGCGGCCGAGCGTGTGCGAATGCGCGGCAGGTACCAGCGCACCAGCAGGAAATACACCGCCAGCCAAGCCACGAAGGGCAGCATGACCAAGGGGTGAATAGACCCTAACAAAAGCAAAGATCCGACAAGCGAGGCGAGGGCAAAGACGATGGCGCTGATGGTCTCCGATACGACCGATGTCAGCGCATTGGCCGTCTGCATCTGTTTCTGCGCGATGCGGCCGGCAAAATCGTCGTCGAAATAGGCGACCGACTGGCCCAGCGTCCAGCGGTTCAGCTTTGCCAGCACCAGCGGCGGGATGTTGGGCATGACGATATAGTTGTTCGACACCGAGGACAGCCCGAACAGCAGCGGTCGGATCAACATGAAGAACGCCACAGCCCCCAGGATCATCCACAGGTTTCGCGGTGTCAGAAAGTTTTCGGGCCCACTGGCAGTCGCCATGTCGATCACCCAGCCCAGAATCCAAGCGGTTCCGGCCTCCATTGCACCTGCAAGGGCGGAAAACAGCGCAGCGGCGAACAACATGGGCCAGGCCCCTGTCAGGCACCAGCGAACGAACGCCCCCAGCCTTTGCGGCGGGGGCGTCTGGGTGGGTTCAAACGGTTTGATCAGGTCTGCGACCGTCATTCTGCTGCCTCGTCCGCGGCCCCGGGGTTCATGAAGCCGCCAGATTGGCGCGCCCAGAACTGGGCGTAAAGACCGCCCTGCTCCAGAAGATCGGCATGGGTGCCTTCCTCGACGATCCGGCCTCCGTCCATCACCAGGATGCGGTCCATCTGGGCGATGGTGCTGAGCCGGTGCGCGATGGCGATCACGGTCTTGCCCTGCATCATGCCGTACAGCGTCTCCTGGATTGCGGCTTCGACCTCGGAATCTAGGGCGGATGTGGCCTCGTCCAACAACAAGATCGGCGCGTCCTTAAGGATCACCCGCGCCAGCGTCACCCGCTGCCGCTGCCCGCCGCTCAGCTTGACGCCGCGCTCGCCCACATGGGCGTCATAGCCGGTGCGGCCCTGCGGGTCCTGCAGGTCGAGGATGAAGTCATGCGCCTCGGCCTGTTTGGCGGCGGCGATCATCTGGTCTTCTGTCGCATCGGGGCGGCCATACAGGATGTTGTCGCGCACCGAGCGGTGCAGCAGCGCGCTGTCCTGCTGAACCATGCCGATATTGCGGCGCAGGCTGTCTTGGGTGACGGTGCAGATGTCCTGCCCGTCGATCAGGATCGCACCGCTTTCCACGTCGTAGAACCGCAGTAACAGCTTGACGAGGGTCGATTTCCCGGCCCCCGACCGCCCGATCAAGCCGACCTTTTCGCCCGGCTGGATGGTCAGATTGACATGATCCAGCCCGCCGGTCTCGCGGCCATAGTGGTGCGACAGGTCGCGGATCTCAATCCGGCCATCGGTCAGTTGCAGCGGCTTGGCGCCGGGCGCATCCAGCAGGTCGACGGGCTGGGCGATGGTCTCCATCCCCTCGGCCACGACGCCCAGCTGGCGGAAGAAGCTGGTCAGCGCCCACATGATCCAGCCGGTCATGGCATTCAGCCGCAGCGTCAGCGCGGTGGCCGCCGCCACCACCCCAACCGAGGCACTGCCCTGCATCCACAGGTAAATGGCCCAGCCGACCACACCGATGATCAACACGCCGTTCAGCGCGACCAGAACGGCATCCATGATGGTGAAGATACGCATTTCGATCTGGAAGGTGCGCCGGGTCTCCTCGATCGCTTCGCGCGCATAATCGAGTTCCTGCTGGGCATGGGCGAACATTTTCACCGAATGGATGTTGGTATAGCTGTCCACTACCCGGCCCGTCACCGTGGACCGCGCATCGGAAGCGGCCTGCGAGGCCGGTCCCACCCGCTGAACCGTCCAGCGCACCAGCAGCGCATAGAGCGCGAACCAGATCAGCAGCGGCAGCAGCAGGCGTGGATCGGCGGCCATCAGCAGGATCGCCGCGCCGATCAGATAGGCCAGCGAGAACGAAATCGCATCGAACACTTGAAACACCACCTCGCCCGCAGCGGGCGGGGTCTGCATGATGCGGTTGGCGATGCGCCCGGCAAAATCATTCTCGAACCAACCGACCGACTGGCGCAGAACGTGCTTGTGCGCCCGCCAGCGGATCAGTGTGCCAAAATTGGGCAGGATCGCGTTGTTCAGCAGCAATACGTCCAGCACATGCAGGATCGGGCGAAGGAACAGGATGAACAGCGCGACCAGAACTAGCTCGGTCCCGTGGGCCTGCCAGACCTCGGACGGCGATCCGCCCAGAAGGTCGACGACCCGGCCCATGTAATAGATCAGCCCGATCTCGACCGCGGCCACGATGATTGACATCAGCGCGGCCCAGAAGAAGACGCGCCGAAAAGGGCGGGAATAATCCAGCATGAAGGGCCACAGCCGTGTCGGCGGCGTGTCGACCTCTTCATAGGCAACAAAAGGGTCAACGAGGTTTTCGAAATAGCGAAACATGGAGGTGCTCCGATCGAGCAGGAAAATTGAAAATGCGAAAGCAGATGGCGCCAAAACACCACCCGTACGGGTCAGGTGTTCTGGCTTTAGCCGAACCAGATCCCGTAATACATTCGCAGTCCTCCATCCATGAGACAGGCGCACCCTAGCCGGAAACCCAAGGACTTGTCATCCCCTTTTGAGACTTCCCGTCAATCTTGCAGCAACGCGTCCCGGTCCAGCGTGAAATGCGAGTCGATCCAGCGGCTTTCCAGTTCGGCCAGTTTCGCGCCCAGCGCCGGGCCAGAGTAACGCCCGAGCAGATCGGCGGCCCTGACCGGGAAGGTCGCCGACGCCCCTTTTTCGACGGCCGCGCTCGTTTCAGCCGTCCAGGGTTGTTCCAGAAAGGCGCAGCGCAGCAGGGCCGCGTCCTGTCCGTCTGGTTGGCCCAGCCGATATCCCAATTCGGCCGCCCCGGCACCGCCCTGCGCGCCGTCTCGGATACGGGTCAGGCGGGCCAGTTGCGCCTTGCTGAGGCGCAGAGTCCCGGCAACCTCGGGCCCTGCGATGACCGCGAGACGGCGCAGCGCGTCGGGGGCAAGCCCGGCCTGCGATTCAAGATGGATCAGGATCGGCAGCGCCCGATCGTCGGCGCCGGGCAGCAGATGCGCCAGAACGCCGATGCTGCGCATGGCGGCCACCGATGGGGCCGGATCGGGCGCGGCCAGAAGTTTCAGCATCTCGGCCCCGACCCGCTCGCGCGACAGCCGGTCGAGCCCGTCCAGATCGGCCGCAATCGCCGCCAGAGCATCCGGGTCCATCCCGGCCTGCGCGTCGCCATACCAGGAGTGGAACCGGAAATACCGCAACGAGCGCAGATAGTCCTCGCGGATGCGATCCCCGGCCGTGCCGATAAACCGCACGCGCCGCGCCTGCAGGTCAGGCAGGCCGCCCAGCGGGTCCAGAATGCTGCCGTCGGGGCGGGCATAGAGCGCGTTCATGGTGAAATCGCGACGGGCGGCGTCCTCTTCCACCTGGTCGGAAAAGGCAACGACCGCGCGCCGCCCGTCGGTTTCGACGTCGCGGCGAAAGGTGGTGATTTCATGCGGTATGCCGTCGCTGACCACGGTCACGGTGCCGTGATCAATCCCCGTCGGAATCGCCTTCAGCCCGGCCCGTTCGGCCAGTTCCATCACCTGCTGCGGCCGGGCATCGGTGGCGATGTCGAGATCCGAGACCGGTGCCCCCAGCAACGCATTGCGCACACAGCCCCCCACGAACAACGCCTGCGCACCGCCCTCGGTCAGCGCTGCACACACGTTCTGTGTGGCCGGGTTCGTGATCCAGTCTTCGGTGATCCGCATCATTCGCTCATCCGTGCCGCCAACCCGCGCAACATGCGGGCCGTGGCGCCCCAGATGTAGTAGGGGCCATAGGGCACCGCGAAGAAATACCGTCGTGTTCCGCGCCAGATGCGCGATTCAACCACATAATTCGCAGGGTTCAGCACATGCGCAAGCGGAACCGAAAACACCTCGTCCACCTCGCCGGGTTCGGCCACCGGGTCAAAGCCGCGCTCCAGAACCGCCACCACCGGCGTCACGGCAAATGACGTGACGGTTTCATGCACCGGCAAGGTACCCAGAATGCGCGGCAGGTCCGGCGGCAGGCCGATCTCCTCCTGCGCCTCTCGCAGGGCCGTGGCGGTCACATCCGCATCGGTGTCGTCCTGCTTGCCGCCCGGAAAGGCGATCTGCCCCGGATGATGTTTCAGGGCCGAGGACCGCTTGGTCAGGATCAGGCGCGGATCGCCACGGACCAGGTCCACGGCGACCAGAACACCTGCCGGGCGCAGCTTGCGCCCCGCAGGCAGAACCGTGCCGGGATTGAGGTCGAAGTCGCTGGACCCATCACCCGGTCGGGCCAGCGCTTCGCTCAGACGCGGGATCAGGTCAGCCGTCATCCGGGTCTTCGGCCTCGAACCCGACCGATTTCGGATCCAGCACGTAATGCGCGCCGCAGAACTGGCAGTCGGCGGTGACGGTGCCTTCGTCGGTGGTCATCTTCTCGATGTCCTGGGCCGAGTAGATAGACAGGCTTTGACGCACGCGATCCTCGGAGCAGGTGCAGCCGAACTGCACCGACTGGGCCTCGTACACGCGGGGCTGTTCCTCGTGGAACAGACGCACCAGCAGGTCGGTCGGCGCCACGGACGGCCCGATCATTTCCAGATCCTCGACCGTATCCAGCAGGATGTTCACGCGGTCCCAGTTTTCGCCTTCATTGCCATCCACCAGGTCCGACGCCGTCAAGATGTCGCCGGTACCGTCATTCGTGGCCACGAAGGGCGAGGCCTTGGGCATGTGCTGCAGCATGATGCCGCCTGCCCGCCAGCGTTCGCCGGCTCCGGGTTCGGTCGATTTTCCGAAACTCAGCGAGAACCGCGTCGGCAACTGCTCGGACTGCGCGAAATAAGACTCGGCGCAGGCCTTCAGCGATCCGCCGGTCAGCGGCGTGATCCCCTGATAGGGCTGCGTTCCCTTGCCTTGGTCGATGAGGATCGCGAAATACCCCTCGCCCACCTGATCGAACGGCGCGCCATCGGTCAGCCGGTCGCGGTCAAAGCTGGCATAGGCCCGGATCTGCGCGGGCTGGCCGTCTTCGCGCGGGGCATAGTAATCTGTGGCGATCATCCGCACCGGTCCGTTCGACTGCACCTGCAGCGACAGCTTCCAGCGCAGCGCGACGGTCTGGCCAATCAGCGCGGTCAGCAGGGCCATCTCGGCCACCAGCGCCTCGACCTGTTCGGGATAGTCGTGCTGTTTCAGGATGCCGTCCAGCACCCCGTCCAGCCGCGCCACACGGCCGCGCATATCCGAGACATCGAGTTGAAAGGGCAGGACGGTATCGTCCCACGCGATTTTCGTTCCAAAAGACATGGGGTTTCCTTAAACGCCACGGGTTGGCATACCGCCACCATATAGGTCGAAGATCCAGAGTTGAAAGGGCTCTTACATGATCAGGCGGTTCGGCGAAACCCCGGAACCGGGGCGCAGATATACTCGGCGCGTGGGAGTCTATGCGCTGCTGCCCCGGGGCGGCAGCCTGCTGCTGACCTGCCAGATCGAGCCCGGCCCCGACCTGCAGCTGCCCGGCGGCGGCATCGACCCGGGCGAATCCCCGGTCGCCGCCCTGCATCGCGAAGTGTTCGAGGAAACCGGCTGGTCGATTGCCTCCCCCCGCCGGGTCGGCGCGTTCCGGCGCTTTACCTACATGCCTGAATACGACCTGTGGGCCGAAAAGATCTGCCTGATCTATCGCGCCCGCCCGGTGCGGCGCCAGGGGCCGCCGACCGAAGCCTTTCACGAGGCGGTCTGGATGAACGCGGGCGATGCGGTCCAGATGCTGGGCAATGCCGGCGACCGCCATTTCGCCCGCTTGCACCTTTCGGAGCGCTAATTCCCGTTGAACTCGAAAAACACGGCCGAGACGTCATCATCCATCGTTTCGCCGGGCGGCATCGACTGGGTGAGCCGCCAGAACATGTCGTCCAGAAACTCGGGGCCGTTGTGCTGGGCCAGACAGTCCCCCGCCAGCCTGCACAGCCCATCTTCGTCAAGCAGCCCGCCATCGGCCACCCGGCATTCGGTGAACCCGTCGGAATACAACAGCAACCGGTCGCCCGGTTGCATGTAGAAGTCGATCTTTCGGAAGGTCGCCCCATCGATCAGGCCGATCGGCAGACCGCCGTCGCCCATGAACTGCATCGAACCATCTGCACGGATCAACAACGGGTGCGGGTGGCCGGCCTGAACCATCTTCACATGGCCATACCGAAGATCGACGATCGCATAGACCATCGTGAAATATTCCTCGATCCCGGTATCGGCCATCAGGCGGGCATTCAGCGTCTCGGCCACCTGTTCGGGGGGCAGCAGTGCATAGAACTTGTTGAACCGCTTCTCCATCGCCACGTTCTGGTCAAAATGCTGGCTGGTCAGGTACCCACCCAACCGCGCGGTCATCATGGCCGAGGTGATGCCGTGCCCGGACACGTCGATGCTGTAGAACCCGATCCGGTTCGCACCGGGCGAGAACATGCCCACGAGGTCGCCGCCGATATGACCGCAGGGCTTGAGCAACAGGCTGACGCGCGAGCGGCCAAACTCCCGGGTCAGCTCGGGCACCAGCGATTCCTGGATGCTGCGGGCCTGCATGAGATCCTTGTCGATCAAGTCATGTGCGGCGCGCAGTTCGGACAAGGCCTTTTCGATCAGCCGGTTCTTTTCCGACAATTCACGCTGCATGCCCAATATCCGCGCACCGGCCGAAATCCGCGCGCGCAGTTCGTCTGCCTCGAGCGGCTTGATGAGGAAATCATCCGCCCCCGCGTCCAGGCCGCGCGCCACCTCCTGCTTTTCGCTCTTGGACGTCAAAAGGATGAAGTAGGTGTACGCGTCTTTTTCCAGCTGTCGGAAGGCGCGGCAGAACTCCAGCCCGCCCATCCCCGGCATCACCCAGTCGCTGAGCACCAGATCGGGCAGACCTTGCCTGCACAGGTCGAGCGCCTCTTCACCGCTGTCCGCCTCGATGACGGTGAACCCCCATCTCTTGAGCGATGCCACGAGGATCCGGCGCTGAAGGCGGCTGTCATCCACCACCAGCACGTTCTGGATGGCACCAAAATCCAGATCAGACTTGATCTCTGGTTGGCTGGGCAATCGCACGCCGACCTCTGCACTTCCTATTCGGGGTGTAGAAACGCTAAGAGTCCAATCTTAACAACCGGTGAAAACCCGGCATCACCACACAGGGACCGACTTAACGTGCTCTTTACCCGATCCCGGTAGTCAGGTCACAAATGGGTCAATGCGGAGAACGGGCATGATAAACTGGCCCAGGGTGCGCCAATTGCGGGATGAGGTCGGGCCCGACGAGTTCGATGAGGTCGTTCACATCTTTCTGGACGAGGTGGGCGAGGTCATCGACCGCCTGCAGGCCGATACCGAACGGCGCGAGCTTGAGCAGAACCTGCATTTCCTGAAGGGCAGCGCACTGAGCCTCGGGTTCGAAACCTTCTCCAAGCTGTGCCAGGATGGCGAGCGACGGGCCGCGGCGGGCCAGGGCGCCGAGGTGAATCTGGACGCGCTCCTGGCCGCCTTCGACGAGTCGCGCAAGACGTTCCTGGCCGAACTGGCGCAGAGCCTGTGAGCGGTCAGATCACGAACTGGGCCAGTGTCTCGTCCTCGGTGATGTCGGTATAGACGAAACCGGCATCGTCCAGATGGGCGAACAGGCGCAGAAAGTTCTCGGGCTTGGCGGTTTCGATCCCGATCAGGACCGAGCCGAAATTGCGCGCCGATTTCTTCATGTATTCAAATCGGGCGATGTCATCTTCGGGGCCGAGGATGTTCAGAAATTCCTTCAGTGCTCCGGGGCGCTGCGGCAGGCGCAGGATGAAGTATTTCTTGACGCCCGAGTAGCGCTGCGCGCGTTCCTTGACTTCGGGAAGACGCTCGAAATCGAAATTCCCGCCCGAGGTGACGCAGACGACCGTCTTGCCGCGCACAAAGCTTTGGACATCGCCCACCGCCTCGATCGCAAGGGCGCCGGCGGGTTCCAGCACGATGCCTTCCACGTTCAGCATCTCGATCATAGTGGTGCAGATGCGGTCCTCGGGGAGAACGATCACGTCCGACAGGTGCCGGTCGCGCAACAGCCGGAACGGCTTGTCGCCAATCCGGCCCACCGCCGCGCCGTCGACAAAATTGTCCACCTTGTCCAGCGACACCGGATGGCCCGCCGCCAGCGCCGCGCGCAGACAGGCCCCGCCTGCGGGTTCGACAAACAGGCAGTGAGTGCGGTCGCCGAACCACGTCGCCACGCCCGAGGACATGCCGCCCCCGCCCACCGGCAGCACCACGTGATCGGGCAGGCCGCCCAGCTGCTCCTCGATTTCGACGGCCAATGAGGCCTGCCCCTCGATCACGTCATCATCGTCGAAGGGCGACAGGAAATACCCACCCTGCTGCGCGCACCAGTCCTGAGCCGCGGCAAGCGTGTGGTCGAAATAGTCGCCGGTCAGGTGGATCTGGATGTTGTCGCCGCCGAACATCCGAGTTTTCTGGATCTTCTGCTGCGGCGTGGTGACCGGCATGAAGATCACGCCCCGCACATCCATGTGCTTGCACATGAACGCCACGCCCTGCGCGTGGTTGCCGGCGCTGGCGCAGACGAACAGGTCCTGCCCCTGCTGTTTGCGCATGGAATTGAACGCGCCGCGGATCTTGTAGGATCGCACCGGGCTGAGGTCTTCACGTTTCAGCCAGATATCGGCATCGTATTTCTCGGACAGATGGGCATTGCGCTGCAACGGGGTTGCAGGAAACACGGTGCGCATCGCCTGTTCGGCGGCGCGGGCGCGGGTCATGAAATCACTCATGCCGCATTCCCTGCCCCATTAGGCCGACAAGGGCAAGGAATACATCGGTGTACGGGCGATCAGCCCAGTTCGCGTTTTTCGATGAACACGCCATACATCGTGGTCAGGATGCTGACACTGATCATCGGCAGGATCACCATGCCGAAGAACACGGCGATCAGAACCCCCAGAACCGGAATCATCGACAGAACGCCACCGGCCAGCTGCACCAGGAACTGGAACAGGATCGAAACCAGAACCAAAACGAGGATGGCGCCCCAAGTGCGTTGGGTGTTGCTCCACGCATCGCCCAGCGTGATCGGATGGCCGATGGCGGCCGCAGGCAGGATGATGGATAACCGATAGAAGCAGACGGTCAGGAACACGATGTAAAGGATCGTCAGAAATATCGAAACCGCGATCGCGCCCTCGCCCAACATTCCGATCATCACAAGCATCGGCAGGTATCCGATCGCAAACAGGAGTATCAACATCAGCCCGCGCCCGAAATAGGCCAGGATGCGGTCGAACCGGAAGGTCGGCAGAAGCCCACTGGGATACTCCTCGAGCAGGATGAAGCGGTGCCACGCCACGGCGATCCAGCCCATGGTGACAAGCATCACGATCGCCAGAAGTATGATGAACAGGATGAATGATACCGGATTCACCTCGGGCGGCAATCCTGTATCGCTGTCGTCAAAGGCTTCGACCGGAATGCCGGACACCAGAAACAGCCCGATGACTACGACGGTTCCGATCACGGCCGGACCAAGAACGATTTGCAGAACCTGCGGCAGATTGCCTAACACCATCCGCAGCGAATGGGCGAAAATCTTCCATCCAAGCATTCAAAAAACCCCTTTGACAATCTTTGGTTGTCTCTGGTGTGCGCTTATTCGCAGCGCCCGGTCAACCCACTGCTTCTTGCCCCCACGTCGAAAACCCGCTAGGGGCCAATCGTCTTACGCATAAGGGGAAGTCAGATGTCCGCGCCCAAGAAAGTTGTTCTGGCCTATTCCGGTGGCCTTGATACCTCGATCATCCTGAAATGGCTGCAGACCGAGTACGGCTGTGAGGTCGTGACCTTCACCGCCGATCTGGGTCAGGGCGAAGAACTGGAGCCCGCCCGCCAGAAGGCCGAGCTGCTGGGGATCAAGCCTGAGAACATCTATATCGAGGACATCCGCGAGGAGTTCGTCCGCGATTTCGTCTTCCCGATGTTCCGCGCCAATGCGCAGTACGAGGGGCTTTATCTGCTGGGCACGTCCATCGCGCGTCCGCTGATCTCGAAACGCCTGATCGAGATCGCTAAGGAAACCGGCGCCGATGCGGTGGCCCATGGCGCGACCGGCAAGGGCAACGACCAGGTGCGGTTCGAACTGGCGGCCTATGCGCTAAACCCCGACATCAAGGTGATCGCGCCCTGGCGCGAGTGGGACTTGACCAGCCGCACCAAGCTGCTGGAATTTGCCGAAGCGCACCAGATCCCGATCGCCAAGGACAAGCGCGGCGAGGCGCCGTTCTCGGTGGACGCAAACCTGCTGCACACCTCGTCCGAGGGCAAGGTTCTGGAAGATCCCGCCGTTCAGGCGCCCGACTATGTCTATCAGCGCACCGTCCACCCCGAGGACGCCCCGAACGAGCCCGAATATATCGAGATCGGCTTTGAAAAAGGCGACCCGGTCAGCATCAATGGCGAGGCGATGAGCCCCGCCACCCTGCTGACCAAGCTGAACGAATACGGCGGCAAGCACGGCATCGGCCGTCTCGATCTGGTCGAGGGCCGGTTCGTGGGCATGAAATCGCGCGGCATCTATGAAACACCGGGCGGCACCATCCTGCTGGAAGCGCATCGCGGCATCGAATCCATCACCATGGATCGCGGCGCGATGCACCTGAAAGACCAGCTGATGCCGCAATATGCGGAACTGATCTACAACGGCTTCTGGTACAGCCCCGAGCGCGAGATGTTGCAGGCCGCCATCGACAAAAGCCAGGAACATGTCACCGGCACCGTTCGCGTGAAACTCTACAAGGGTCTGGCCTCGACCGTGGGCCGCTGGTCGGATCATTCGCTGTATTCCGAGGCGCATGTGACCTTCGAAGAAGACGCCGGCGCCTATGACCAGAAAGACGCCGCGGGCTTCATCCAGTTGAACGCCCTGCGGCTCAAGCTGCTGGCGGCGCGCGACAAGCGGTTGTCCAAGTGACCGAGGATGACGGCATAAACGACGAACTGGAAATGTTCATCGAAGCGCAGGACACGGTCTGGTCCGATGTCCTGCGCGAACTGGAACAGGGGCAGAAGACCAGCCACTGGATGTGGTTCGTCTTTCCGCAACTGGCCGAGCTGGGCCAATCGCACATGGCGCAACTCTACGGGATCGAGGATCTGGACGAGGCTGCGGCCTACCTGGCCCACCCCGAACTGCGCCGCCGCCTGACCGAGGTGGCCCGGCTGATGCTGACCCACGCCGGCAAGGACCCGGCCGAGATTCTGAGCAAAGTGGATGCCAAGAAGCTGCGGTCGTCCATGACCTTGTTCGCCACCGTGCCCGATGCGCCCCCCGAATTCCAGGCGGTTCTGGATGCGTTCTACGACGGTCATCCCTGCCCGCGCACGCAGCAGGCCCTGGGCTGAGCGGTTTCCCGTAAGGTCACGCTTGCCCCGGCCCCTGCCCTCTGTCACCCCGAACGCAAGAGCGAAAAAAGGGAGGCAGGGATGCTGCAGGAAATCGCTGAGGGACTCCAGAAGGGACTGGCCGACAAGCGCTTTGACGGCTCGTTGAAGTTTGATTGCGGCGCCGATGGCGTGATCGTGCTGGCCGACAACACGGCCACCACCCAGGACCGCGAGACCGATTGCACCATCCGCATCTCGCCCGAGAATCTGGGCAAACTGTTGACCGGCAAGCTGAACCCGATGACCGGGGTGATGATGGGCAAGCTCAAGATCTCGGGCGACATGGGCGTCGCGGTGAAGCTGGGGCAGCTGCTGGGCTAGGCGATAAACTCGTCTCACCACCGCGTGACAAACGGTTTCAGCCGATTGTCAGCCGCCCCAATGCGCGGCAGCCTGAGGCGGAAAGGAGGTCCGCCATGACCCGTTGCCTCGACCAGATCAAGCTGACCCTTCTGTTTGCTCTGATTGCGCTGGCGCTGATCCTGCGCGCTCAGCCGGCCCCGGCGGCCGGGACCGAGACGCTGACCGTGGCGGGCGGCTGTTTCTGGTGCGTCGAAGCCGATTTCGAATCCGTGCCCGGCGTGATCGAAGCGGTTTCGGGCTATACCGGCGGCACGACCCCGAACCCCACCTACAGCCAGGTCACGAGCGGCGGCACCGGCCACTACGAGGCGGTGCAGATCACCTTTGACCCGGCCCGCGTTTCCCGTGAAACTTTGCTGAACCTGTTTTTCCGCTCGGTCGATCCCACCGATGCCGGAGGCCAGTTCTGTGACCGGGGCGAAAGCTATCGCACCGCGATTTTCGTCTCTAACACAGGCGAAAAAGCTTTAGCCGAACGCAGCAAAACCGAAGCGAATCGTGCGCTGGGTCAGGCCATCGTGACTCCGATCCTGCCGCTTGGGGCGTTCTATCCGGCCGAGGCCTATCACCAAGACTACTACAAGGGCAAAAAGCTGGTGTTCACCCGGTTCGGGCCGAAACGCCAGCTGAATGCCTACAAGGCGTATCGCAAGGCCTGCGGCCGCGATGCGCGGGTCCGGCAGCTGTGGGGCAGCGCCGCGCCATTTGCCGGATCTTAATCCAACACGGCTTCGCGCACCTCTTTCAGGTCCGGAATGACGTCTGCCGTGCCGGGCCGCATCACCATCAACGCCGCCGCCCGGTTGGCTTGGGTGATGGCCTGCGCCATCGGCATCCCCCGGTCCATTCCGGCCAGGACATATCCGGTAAAGGTGTCCCCGGCCCCGGTCGTGTCCACGGCCTTGACCTTGTGGGCGGGAAACTCAACCGCCGACTGGCCGCGTTGATGATATCGGGCGCCTTTTGACCCCAGCGTGACGATCACATGTTCGACCGGCAGATCGGCCGGGGCCAGCCCCGTGGCCTGTTGCAGCTGAGCCGCCTCGACCTCGTTCAGGATCAGGAAATCCAGATAGGGCAGCACCGCCTGCACCGCCGGCGCGCTGAAGGGGGCTGCGGCATAGCACACCGTCAGACCCCGCTCGCGGCCCAGCTTCGCTGCTTCGACCTGTGCGGTGGTCTCGTTCTGGAAAACCAGAATATCGCCCGTGTCAGAGTCTGTCAGCGCGGCAGAAACCTGATCGGCCCCGATCGCGTGGTTGGCGCCGGGGTACAGAATTATCAGGTTTTCGCCCTGCGCATCCACGGCGATGATCGCATGGCCCGTGGGCTGATCGACCTGCGCGATGTGCCGCGTGTCGACCCCGTATTCGGTCAACCGGTCGCGCGCCCACAGCCCATCGGACCCCACGGCGCCGATGTGGCGCACATGCGCCCCGGCCCGTGCCGCCGCAACAGACATGTTCGCACCCTTGCCGCCCAGAAACCGCTGCAACCCGCTGGCCGCCAAGGTTTCACCCGGCGCCGGCAGGTGCGGCAGCGCATAGACCGTGTCAGCATTGATCGAGCCAAGGTTCCAGATTGCCATTAGATCACGCCATGTCGCACGAGGCCAGGATGGCCATGTTCAGGATGTCATTCGCGGTCGAGCCGGTCGAACAGATCTGGATCGGCTTGTCGATGCCGGTCAGGATCGGGCCGATCACCGTGGCCCCGGCCATTTCCTGCATCAGCTTGGTGGAAATCGACGCCGAGTGCCGCGCAGGCACGATCAGGATGTTGGCCGGCCCGGTCAGGCGGCAGAAGGGATAGGCCTCTTGCTGATGGGCGTTCAGCGCCACGTCGACGGTCATCTCGCCTTCGTATTCGAAATCGACGCCGCGCGCCTCCAGCACTTGTGGGGCCTTGTACAGCTTTTCGGTCCGCTCGGACACCGGATACCCGAAGGTCGAGAAGCTGACAAACGCCACCCGAGGCTCCAGCCCCATATGGCGGGCAACAGTGGCGGCGCGTTCGGCAATCGTCGCCAGATCGTTCTCGTCGGGCCATTCATGCACCAGCGTGTCGCCGATCAGCACGATCCGGCCCTTGTGCAGCAGCGCGGTGATCCCGGCAGCGCCATGGGCGGCGTCGGCGTCGAACACATGGCTGATGCGGTCCAGCACATGCGCCGACTTGCGGGTGGCCCCGGTCACCAGACCGTCGCCATGCCCATGCGCCAGCATCAGGGCCGAGAACACATGCCGGTCGCGCGCGGCCAGGCGGTGGATGTCCTTGCGGTCAAAGCCTTTGCGCTGCAGTCGCTGGTACAGAAAGTCCTTGTAGGCATCGAGATGCGTGGTGTTGGCGGCATTGACCACCTCCAATTCGCGCACCGCGTCGCCCAGACCGGCGGCTTCCAGCTTGGTCTTCACGTCGTCGGGCCGGCCCACGACCAGCGCCTTGCCGAAGCCCGACCGCTGATACATCACCGCCGCGCGCAGAACCCGTGGATCGTCGCCCTCGGCAAAGATCATCCGGCTTTGCGCCGCGCGGGCCCGGGCGTTCAGGCCGCGCAGGATGCTGGCGGTCGGGTCCATGCGCGACTTGAGGCTCAGCTCATAGGCCTCCATGTCGATGATCGGCCGCCGGGCCGCGCCGGTGTCCATCCCCGCCTTCGCGACGGCGGGCGGAATGCGGTAGATCAGGCGCGGGTCAAACGGCGTGGGAATGATGTAGTCGCGCCCAAAGGTCAGCGATTTGCCATAAGCCAGCGCCACCTCGTCGGGCACATCCTCGCGCGCCAGACGGGCCAGCGCGTGGGCGCAGGCGATCTTCATCTCGTCATTGATGGCGCGGGCGTGGATGTCCAGTGCCCCGCGGAACAGGTAGGGAAAGCCCAGAACGTTGTTGACCTGGTTGGGGTAATCGCTGCGCCCGGTGGCCACGATGGCGTCAACGCGCACCTCGTGCGCCTCTTCCGGGGTGATTTCCGGATCGGGATTAGCCATGGCGAAGATCACCGGATTGTCGGCCATGCTGGCGACCATCTCTTGCGTGACCGCGCCTTTGACGGATACGCCCAGGAACACGTCGGCGCCCTTCATGGCCTCTTCCAGCGTGCGCAGCTCGGTCGCAATCGCGTGAGCCGATTTCCACTGGTTCATGCCCTCGGTCCGGCCCTGATAGATCACGCCCTTGGTGTCACAGACGATGCAGTTTTCATGCCGGGCACCCATCGCCTTGAGCAGTTCGATACAGGCGATCCCCGCTGCCCCGGCCCCGTTGAGGACGATCTTCACGTCCTCGATCTTCTTGCCCGAGATGTGCAGCGCGTTGATCAGCCCCGCCGCACAGATCACCGCCGTGCCGTGCTGGTCGTCGTGAAAGACGGGGATGTCCATCTCTTCCTTCAGGCGCTGCTCGATGATGAAGCACTCGGGCGCCTTGATGTCTTCCAAATTGATGCCGCCAAAGGTCGGCCCCATCAGCTTGACCGCGCGGCAGAATTCGTCGGGGTCTTCGGTGTCCAGCTCGATATCGATCGAGTTCACGTCAGCGAAGCGCTTGAACAGGACGGATTTGCCCTCCATCACCGGCTTGGACCCCAACGCGCCCAGATTGCCCAGCCCCAGAACCGCCGTCCCGTTCGAGATCACGGCCACGAGGTTGCCCTTGTTGGTATAGTCATAGGCGGTCTCGGGGTTTTCCGCGATGGCTTCACATGGAACCGCCACGCCGGGGCTGTAGGCCAGCGACAGATCGCGCTGCGTGGTCATGGGAACGGTGGCCTGCACCTCCCACTTGCCGGGGGTGGGTTCCAGGTGAAAGGCCAGCGCCTCTTCTTTGGTGATCTTCGCTTTGGGCATTTTGACGGTCGGTTCCATGGCTTCGGGGCTTTTCGCCTCATACCGCAGGCGGGGGCGCGCCTCAACGACTATGCGATTTCACCTTTCGTCGCGGTTGGGGGATTTGTAAGGTCGCGCCGGAATACGCCAGAGGGGAGCAGCCTTGTCCAACGTCACGCCGATGATGGCGCAATACCTGGAAATCAAAGAGGCCCACAAAGACGCCCTGCTGTTCTATCGCATGGGCGATTTCTACGAAATGTTCTTTGAAGACGCCGTGAACGCCGCCGAGGCGCTGGACATCGCCCTGACCAAGCGCGGCAAGCATAATGGCGAAGACATCCCGATGTGCGGCGTGCCGGTACATTCGGCCGAGGGCTATCTGCTGACGCTGATCCGCAAGGGCTTTCGCGTCGCCGTCTGCGAACAGATGGAAAGCCCGGCCGAAGCCAAGAAAAGAGGCTCTAAGTCAGTGGTAAAGCGCGATGTGGTGCGCCTTGTCACCCCCGGCACCCTGACCGAAGACGCCCTGCTGGAGGCGCGCCGCCACAACTTTCTGGCCGCCTATGCCGAGGTGCGCGACGAGGCCGCGCTGGCCTGGGCCGACATCTCGACCGGGGCGTTTCACGTGATGCCGCTGACCTCGGTCCGGCTGAGCCCCGAGTTGGCCCGGCTGGCCCCGTCCGAGCTGATCGTGGCCGATGGCGCCGAGTTTAATCTGCGCGACACGGTCGAAGATCTTGGCATCGCGCTGACCCCCGTCGGGCGGGCCAGTTTCGACAGCACTGCGGCAGAAAAACGCATCTGCGGGTTGTTTCACGTGGGCACGCTGGACGCGTTCGGCAGCTTTGGCCGGGCCGAGATCTCGGCTATGGGCGCGCTGATCGACTATCTGGAAATCACGCAGAAGGGCAAACTGCCGCTGCTGCAGACCCCGATGAAGGAATCCGAGGATCGCGTCGTGCAGATCGACGCGGCCACCCGCCGCAACCTTGAACTGACACGGTCCTTGTCGGGCGGACGGGCCGGATCGCTGCTGTCAGTGGTGGATCGCACGGTGACCCCGGGCGGTGCGCGCCTCTTGGAACAACGCCTGTCCAGCCCCTCGCGCAATCTGGACGTGATCCACGCGCGGCTGGATGCCGTCGATTTTGCCGCCCAGGACAGCCTGATCGCCGCCGATCTGCGCGAAGCCTTGCGCAAGACGCCCGATCTGGACCGCGCCCTGTCGCGCCTGTCGCTGGAGCGCGGCGGCCCACGCGATCTGGCCGCAATCCGCAATGGGCTGACCCAGGCGCAGGCGATTGCCGAGATCTGCGCCGGTCAGGACCTGCCGGTGCTGCTGGCGACCGCGGTGCAGAACCTCGTGGGTTTCGACGACCTGCTCAACCTGCTGGATCAGGCGCTGGTCGCCGACCCGCCGTTGCTGGCGCGCGATGGCGGCTTCATCGCGCCGGGTTTCGACGCCGAACTGGACGAAGCCCGCACCCTGCGGGACGAGGGGCGCTCGGTTATTGCCGGGTTTCAACAGAAATACGCCGAACACACCGGCATCGCCTCGCTGAAGATCAAGCACAACAACGTGCTGGGCTATTTCATCGAAACCACGGCCACCCATGCCGAAAAGATGCTGAACCCGCCGTTCAGCGAGACCTATATCCACCGCCAGACCACCGCCAACCAGGTGCGGTTCACCACGGTTGAGCTCAGCGAGATCGAAACCCGCATCCTGAACGCCGGCAATTTGGCATTGGAGATCGAAAAGCGGCTCTATCAAAGGCTTTCTGACGAGATTCTGGCGCAGGCCGCCCGCATCAACCAGGCCGCGCGCGGGCTGGCCGAGCTGGACCTGACCACCGCGCTGGCCGATCTGGCGCGGGGCGAGAACTGGTGCCGCCCACAGGTGGACGGCTCGCGCGCCTTTGATATCGTCGCAGGCCGCCACCCGGTGGTGGAGCACGCGCTGCGCCAGCAGTCGGGCGATGCCTTCATCGCCAATGACTGCGACCTCAGCGCCGAGGGTGGCGCCGCCATCTGGCTGCTGACCGGCCCCAACATGGCCGGTAAATCGACCTTCCTGCGCCAGAATGCGCTGATTGCGCTGCTGGCACAAATGGGCAGTTTCGTTCCGGCCGAGCGCGCGCATATCGGGCTGGTCAGCCAGCTGTTCAGCCGCGTCGGCGCCTCCGACGATCTGGCGCGGGGGCGATCGACCTTCATGGTCGAGATGGTGGAAACCGCGGCCATCCTAAATCAGGCCGATGACCGGGCGCTGGTGATCCTCGACGAGATCGGTCGCGGCACCGCCACCTATGACGGCCTGTCCATCGCCTGGGCCACGCTGGAACATCTGCACGCCGCCAACCGCTGCCGCGCGTTGTTCGCCACGCATTACCACGAGCTGACCGCGCTGGCCGGCAAGCTGGAGGGCGTCGAAAACGCCACCGTCGCGGTCAAGGAATGGGAGGGCGAAGTGATCTTCCTGCACGAGGTCCACAAGGGCGCCGCCGACCGCTCCTACGGCGTGCAGGTCGCACAACTGGCGGGTCTGCCAGCTTCGGTCGTCGAGCGCGCGCGTGTGGTTCTGGACCAGTTGGAGAAGACCGAGCGCGAGGGCGGCAAGCAGAAGGCGCTGATCGATGATCTGCCGCTGTTTTCCGCCGCACCGCCCCCGCCGCCACCGTCTGCGAAGGCCTCACCGGTCACCGATATGCTGGACCAGATCCTGCCGGACGACCTAACCCCGCGCGAAGCGCTGGACCTGATCTACAAACTGAAAGAGGCGGCCAGATCCTGACCGCCCCTTCATCTTTTCCCAAATACTCTCGCCGAAGGCATGCGCCCTAGGGCTCGTTTCAGCTCGCCGGCGTGGAAGACACGCCAACCTGCGCCGGACGCAGCAGGCGGTCATGCAACATGAATCCTTCGGCTGAAACCTGGATGATCTCGCCCGCCTTGGTGCCCGGCACCGGGGCCTCGAACATGGCTTCGTGCACGTTCGGATCGAACTTGTCGCCAACCTCGGGCGCGATCACCTCGATCCCGTGTTTCTTGAACACGTCCTTGAGCATGCGCATCGTCAGCTCGACGCCTTCGATCAGACCGGCGGCAACTTCGCGCTGCTCGTCGCTCGCGGCCTCGAGCGCGCGCTTCATGCTGTCATAGACCGGCAGCATGTCACGCGCCAGCTTGGACCCGCCATACTGTTCCGCCTCGCGGCGGGCCTTGTCGCCGCGCTTGCGTGCGTTTTCCGCATCCGCCAAGGCGCGCATGAACTTGTCGCGCAGCTCGTCGCGCTCGGCCTTCAGGGCATCCAGTTCCAGCGCTTCCTCGCTGATCTCGGCCAATTCCTCGGCCAGTTCTTCCGCCTCGGCAGTTGCAATGTCGTCCAGAAATTCTTCGTTCTTCGGCTCTGCCATCTTTTATCCTCTAGCTCCGGTCGGAAATCAGCTTGCCGACCAGCTGCGCCGTATAGTCCACGATCGGCACGATCCGCCCATAGTTCAGACGGGTCGGCCCGATCACGCCAACGGCGCCGATTATCTTTCGATCAGCGTTCATATAAGGAGACACCACCAAAGAGGAACCCGAAAGTGAGAAAAGTTTGTTCTCGGAACCTATAAAAATGCGCACGCCTTCACCTTCTTCGGTCAATTCCAGGAATTCGGCGATATCGCGCTTGCGCTCAAGATCGTCGAATAGGACCCGAATCCGCTCCAGCTCTTCCTCCTGACCGGTATCGCCCAGCAGATTCGCCCGCCCGCGCACGATCAGCCGCGCCGAGTCCGTCTCGTCGCCCTCCCAGGCCGCAAGGCCGCTTTCGACCAACTCACGCGCCAGCACGTCGATCTCCTGGCGGCGCGCGGCAATCTCGGTCTGGATCATGCGGCGCACATCGGACAGCGTGCGGCCCTCGATCAGGGCGTTGAGGAAATTGGCCGCCTCGCGCATCGAGCTGGGCGTCTGCCCAGGTGGCGGCGTGAACAGACGGTTTTCCACGTGCCCGTCCGAGAACACCAGAACCACAAGCGCCCGGTCATGGCCCAAGGACACGAATTCGATATGCTTGATCTCGGCCTCGTGCTTGGGCGTCAGAACCAAAGACGCCCCGCGCGTCACGTTCGACAGCGCCGCGCCGACCCGGTCGAGCATGCCGCTGACGTCGCCGGCGTTGCTGCCCAGGGTTTCGTCCAGCTTCTGCCGGTCTTCCTCGCCCAGGTCGCTGACTTCCAGCAGCCCGTCCACGAACATGCGCAGCCCCATCTGGGTCGGCACCCGTCCGGCGCTGACATGGGGGCTGTCCAACAGGCCCAGAAATTCCAGATCCTGCATAACGTTGCGTACGGTTGCTGCGCTGACCTTCTCGCTCAGCGACCGGGTCAACGTCCGGCTTCCGACCGGCTCGCCGCTTTCGAGATAGTTCTCGACGATCAGCCGGAACACCTCGCGCGACCGGTCATTCATCTCGTCCAGAATTTTACTCGCTTCACTCATCGGCGATCCTTTTGCTGGATGGTCATTAAATAGCTGCCAACAGAAAGGTCAATCGGGGTTGCATCGCTGCCGCGCCGGGCGGTATCCCCAAGCCAGCAGACAAAGGATATCTCATGCGACCCTCTGGACGAGATTTAAGCGAAATGCGCCCGGTTTCAATCGAGACCGGGTTTACCAAACATGCCGAAGGTTCCTGCTTGATCAAGATCGGCGACACCCATGTTTTGTGCACCGCCACGATCGAAGATCGCGTGCCACCCTTTATCAAGGGGTCAGGCCTGGGCTGGGTCACCGCCGAATACGGTATGCTGCCCCGCGCGACCAACACCCGGATGCGGCGCGAGGCCGCCAGCGGCAAACAGGGTGGCCGGACCGTCGAGATCCAGCGCCTGATCGGCCGTGCCCTGCGCGCCGGGGTGGATCGCGTCGCCCTTGGCGAACGCCAGATCACCGTTGACTGTGACGTGCTGCAGGCCGATGGCGGGACCCGCTGCGCCTCGATCACCGGCGGTTGGGTCGCGCTGCGGCTGGCGGTCAACAAGCTGATGAAGGCCGGCGACGTGATCACGGACCCGCTGGTCGATCCGGTGGCGGCCGTATCCTGCGGAATCTATGCCGGCCAGCCGGTTCTGGATCTGGATTATCCAGAGGACAGCGAGGCTGGCGTCGACGGCAACTTCATCATGACCGGCTCCGGCAAGCTGATCGAGGTGCAGATGAGCGCCGAAGGTTCCGTCTTCAGCCGCACGCAGATGGACCATCTGATGGAATTGGCCGAAAAAGGCGTGTCCGAGCTGGTGGCCGCGCAACGGGCTGCCACCGCATGACCCGCCGGTTTGAAGGCGATCGGCTGCTGGTGGCCACGCACAACAAAGGCAAGCTCGAGGAGATGGCCCATCTGCTCGAGCCCTTTGGCGTGGCGGTCGTGGGCGCGGCTGAGATGAACCTGCCCGAACCCGAAGAAACCGAGGACACGTTCGTCGGCAACGCGCGCATCAAGGCCCACGCCGCCGCCCGGGCCACCGGCTTGCCCGCCCTGTCCGACGATTCCGGTATCACCATCGATGCGCTGGACGGCGCGCCGGGCGTGTACACGGCCGACTGGGCCGAAACCGGAAATGGCCGCGATTTCCTGATAGCCATGACCCGCGCCCATAACGAGCTTGAGGCGCGAAACGCACCGCATCCACGCACCGCCCAATTCCGCTGTACGCTGGTTCTGGCCTGGCCCGACGGCCATGACGAGGTGTTCGAGGGCGTAGCACCCGGTCATCTGGTCTGGCCGATCCGCGGCAAGGACGGGTTCGGCTATGACCCGATGTTCGTTCCTGAAGGATATGACCAGACCTTTGCCGAGATGGATCGGTGGGAAAAGAACAAGATCAGCCACCGCGCCCGCGCGGTCGAGCTGTTCGTGAAAGGCTGCTTTGGCGGATGATTGGCGCAACGGGGGCTTTGGCCTGTACGTGCACTGGCCCTTTTGCGAGGCCAAGTGCCCCTATTGCGATTTCAACAGCCATGTTTCCAGAAATATCGATCAAAAACAATGGCTTGACGCATACCTGTCCGAACTGAAGCGATCTGCGGCCGAAACCCCCGACCGGGTTCTGAATACGATCTTCTTTGGCGGTGGCACCCCGTCGCTGATGGCGCCCGAAACCGTCGCCGCCGTGATCGACACCGCCCGCAGCCTTTGGCGGCCCGCCAATGACATGGAAATCACGCTCGAGGCCAATCCCGGCTCGGTCGAGGCCGGACGGTTCGCCGCCTATCGCGATGCCGGTGTGAACCGGATCTCGATGGGCATTCAGGCGATGAATGACGAAGATCTGAGGCGGCTGGGCCGCATCCACAGCGTGGCCGAGGCACGTGCCGCCTTCGACATCGCCCGCACCTGTTTCGACCGGGTCAGCTTTGACCTGATCTATGCCCGCCAGTACCAGACGCTTGAAGCCTGGCGCGCCGAGCTGACCGAGGCACTGTCGATGGCGATCGACCATCTGTCGCTGTACCAACTGACCATCGAGGCAGGCACCGCATTCGGCGACCGCTATTCGGTCGGCAAGCTGCGTGGCCTGCCCGAGGACGATAACGCCGCCGACATGTATCTGGCCACGCAAGAGATCTGCGAGGCCCACGGCATGCCCGCCTACGAGGTGTCGAACCACGCCGCCCCCGGGGCCGAGTCGCGGCACAACCTGATCTATTGGCGCTATGGCGATTATGTCGGCATCGGACCGGGCGCCCATGGGCGGATCACGGTGAACGGCCAACGGATCGCAACCGAAACGCATCTGGCACCGACCGCGTGGCTGAATGCCGCCGAGCAGGGAAATGGCGAGAAGCTGCGGACCCCACTGACCGCTGAAGAACAAGCGAACGAATACCTCATGATGTTTCTTCGATTGACGGAAGGTCTAGATATGGACCGTTTTAGCCGTTTAGCCGGGCGCTCTTTGCCGCAGACCAAACTGGACTATCTGCAGGAGATCGGAATGATCACCCAACAGGAAAACCGTCTGGCTGCCACCGCGGACGGCCGCGCCGTTCTGAATGCGGTGATCCGAGAATTGCTGGAGTAGAGATGCACTATCTGTGGGCCACATTGGGATTGCTCTGCGTCGCGCTTGCGATGGTCGGGGTCGTCCTTCCCTTGGTGCCCACGGTTCCGTTCCTGCTGCTGGCGGCGTTTTTCTTCGCGCGGTCCTCAAGCCGGTTGCACACTTGGCTGCTGACGCATCGCACCTTCGGCCCGCTGATCGTCGACTGGCAGAGCTCGGGTGCGATCCGGCCGGCGGCAAAAAAGGCGGCAACCCTGTCGGTCGCCGCCGTCTTTGGCCTGTCCGTTCTGGTTTCGGTTCCGGTCCATGTCCTGATCATTCAGGCCGTGACCCTGGGCGCGGTCATGATCTTTATCTGGTCACGCCCTAGCGGCTGAGCTTGGCACAGAGATCATCCAGCTGGTCCAGGTTTTCATAGGTCAGCACGACCTGCCCCGTCTCGGTTCCCGGCTTGTGGTTGATGACCACCTTCATCGCCAGGATCGCGGACAGGTCCTTTTCCAGCGCCCGCGTGTCGGCATCCTTGCCCGCGTACAGGTTGCGGGAGCGCGGCGCGGGCTTGTCCGTGTTGCTCTGCTGTTGCTTTTTGACTAGGGCTTCGGTCGCCCGAACCGACAACCCCTCTTTGACCACGGTCTTCGCCAACTCGGACGGGTTTTCCGACGTAATCAGCGCGCGGGCATGTCCGGCCGACAATTTTCCTTCAACGACAAGGGCTTGAACGTCTCCGGGCAGTGACAGCAGTCGCAACAGGTTGGCAATGTGGCTACGGCTCTTTCCCAGGGCTTCGGCCAGTTTCTCTTGCGTGTGTCCAAACCGATCCATCAACTGTTTGTAGCCTGCGGCCTCTTCCACGGCATTCAGATCGGCGCGCTGGATGTTTTCAATGATGGCGACTTCCAGCACCTCGGTGTCGTCGAACTCGCGCACGATGACCGGAATGTCATGCAGTTGCGCCATCTGCGCGGCGCGCCACCGGCGTTCACCGGCGACGATCTCGTATTGGCCGCCCTCGACGGGACGCACGATCAGGGGCTGGATGATGCCCTTTTCCTTGACCGAGGCGGCCAGCTCGTCCAACTGCTCTTGCGAAAAGGTGCGGCGCGGCTGGTTGGGGTTGGCCCGCAGCTTTTCGATCGGAACTTTCATGTCCGGTCGACGCGGCGCGGCAGATACCTGCCCCTGCGGATCCTGCGTGACATCCGCCATCAAAGCGGACAACCCGCGCCCCAGCCCCCTGGGTTTTGCCTTTTTGGCGCTCACTTCGCCCTCCTGACAGCCGTTCAGACAGCCATTTTCTTGTTCTTCTGCATGATCTCGCGCGCCAGGTGTCGATAGGCCATGGCGCCCAAAGACCCCGAGTCATACTGCAACACCGGCATCGCAAAAGACGGTGCCTCGCTGACCCGGACGTTTCTGGGTATCTTGGTTTTAAATACCATCTCGCCCAAGTTGTCACGCGCGTCCTTTTCGACTTGCCGGGACAAGTTGTTGCGGTTGTCATACATGGTCAACACAACACCTTCGATTCTGAGATCGGGATTCGCGGTCTGACGAACCTCGCGGATCGTCAGCATAAGTTGCGACAGACCTTCCAACGCAAAGAACTCGCTCTGCAATGGGACCAGAACAGAATGCGCCGCGACCATCGCGTTAACCGTCAGAAGGTTCAGCGACGGCGGGCAGTCGATCAGGATGAAATCCAGCCCAAAAGCATCAATTGCTGGCTGGCGCAGAGCATCGTGCAGAAGATAGCTGCGTTTTTCATTCGAAATCAGTTCGATATCAGCCGAGCTCAGATCGACGGTCGCCGGAATGATGTACAGGTTTTCCAGCTCGGTTTCCTGCACAACCGCTTCCAGCGGCGCCTCATCGAGAATCAGGTCATAGGTCGTCCAATCCCGATCCTCCACACCCAGCCCCGTGGAAGCGTTGCCTTGGGGGTCCAGATCGACCACAAGAACCTTGCAACCCGCTTCGGCCAAGCCGGCTGCGAGATTGATTGCCGTCGTCGTCTTTCCCACCCCGCCTTTTTGGTTGGCCACGGCGATAATCCGAGGTCCGGCCGGGCGCGACAGATCAACCACGAGAGACTCCTTTGATCTTAAGGATGACAGCCTGAGCTTCAGTCAAACTTTTAATCGGCTCGGCGTCGAATTTCCATTCCCGCTGCGCATCCTCCAGCTCTTTTTTCCAGATGGCGCCTTTCGGGAACAGTGCAACGCCGTTTTTTTGCAAATGCCTGTCACAAAAAGACAAAAGCGTCGTCAGATCAGCCAAGGCCCGGGCCGAGAGGACATCGGCATTCAGCGGGTCCACCAACTCGATTCGCTTGCAGATGACCGAGCAGTTTGCACCCGTCTCGCGTATGACCGTGCGCAGAAAGGCCGATTTTCGTTGATCGCTTTCGACAAGGGTAAACCGTGCCTGGGGCTGAGTCTCAATGGCCATGACCGCGCAGACGAGGCCCGGAAAGCCCCCGCCGCTTCCAAGGTCCACCCAGTGGTCAAATTTGTCCACCTGACGAAAGACTTGAACCGAATCCAGAATGTGACGCGACCATGACTCTGCCAGTGTGCTGCGCGACACCAAGTTAATTCTGGGATTCCATTTTTTCAACAGATCGACATATAGGCGCAGCCGATCGAATGTTTCACGTGAAACACTCAAGCTGTCCGGCGTCGGTATGAAACTGGAGGTCATGCGTGCCGCGCTTTTTGATCCCGGCGGAGCTTTGCGAGAACCAAAGTCAAAGCAGCGGGCGTCATACCTTCGATCCGACTAGCCTGCGCAATGTTGGTTGGACGCGCATGAGACAACTTCTGCTTCATCTCAGAAGATAGCCCGTCTAGCGCGAAGTAGTCGAAATCCATTGGGATTTCATAGGCTTCATCCCGCTTCAATGCTTCAACATCCTTCTGCTGACGCGCGATGTAGTTCGCATACAGCGCGTCACGCTCAATCTGCCGCCTGATATCAGGTTCAACATCCTCCAGCCCATCGACCAAAGGCATCAGGTCTTCGAAACATACCGATGGGAAAGCAAGGATCGCCATACCGTCACGCCGATTTCCATCCTGGTTGACGTCAATTCCCACGGATTGAATTTGCTTTGGTGTGAAGGTTTGGCCGGAAAGCTTCTGCTTTACCGTGTCCAGTTTTTCCATCTTATCTTCAAATGCCGCCCGGCGCGTCTCGCTCACGCACCCGATCTCCAGACCAACAGGTGTTAACCGTTGATCGGCGTTGTCCGCGCGCAGCGACAAGCGGAACTCGGCCCGGGACGTGAACATCCGATAGGGCTCTGCAACACCGCGGGTGGTCAAATCATCGATCATCACGCCGATATAACTGTTGGAACGGGTGAAATGGACCGGCTCTCGCCCTTTGACGGCCAACGCGGCGTTCAGACCGGCAACCAGTCCTTGCGCCGCCGCCTCCTCATATCCTGTGGTACCATTGATCTGACCCGCAAGATATAGGCCTGGGATATCCGGCAGCGACAAAGATGCCGTCAATACGCGCGGGTCGATATAGTCATATTCGATCGCATAGCCGGGCTGAAGGATCTCGGCGCTTTCCAATCCTTTGATCGTCCGGACGTATTCAACCTGTACATCCTGAGGAAGCGACGTCGAAATCCCATTGGGGTAGATCGTGTGGTCGTTGACGCCTTCGGGCTCGAGAAAAATCTGATGCGAGTCCTTTTCCGCAAAACGCACGATTTTGTCCTCGATCGACGGGCAGTAGCGCGGGCCAACGCCTTCGATATGACCACCATACATGGCCGAGCGCTTCAGGTTTTTCTCGATGATGTCATGGGTGCGGCTGTTGGTATGGGTGATCCCGCACGCGATCTGCGGTGCTTCTACCGCCTTCGACAAGAAGGAAAACAAGGTTGGGTCGGGATCCCCTTCCTGGCGCTCCAGCCCGCTCCAGTCAATTGTACGCCCATCCAGGCGCGGCGGGGTTCCGGTCTTCAAACGGCCCATCGGAAGGTCATAGCTGTCAAGACGTTCGGCCAACCTGACCGAGGGCCGGTCGCCCATGCGTCCGCCAGGGCGCTGGACATCGCCGATATGAATCACCCCCCGAAGGAACGTGCCAGACGTCAGAATCACAGCTTTCGCCGGAATCTCCGAACCATCGCCCAGAACAACCCCGGCTACACGCGGTCCATCCATCCGGAAATCAACGACTTCGCCGGTCACGACGATCAGGTTTTGGCGCTTCCGTGTTTCCGTCTGCATGGCCGCCCGATACAATGCCCGGTCTGCCTGAGCGCGTGGCCCCTGAACGGCAGGCCCCTTGCGGCGGTTGAGCAGGCGAAACTGGATGCCGGCCCGGTCCGCGACGCGGCCCATGACTCCGTCCAAGGCATCGATCTCGCGGACCAGATGACCCTTGCCCAACCCTCCAATGGCCGGGTTGCACGACATTACACCGATATCCGTCTCGGACAGCGTGACCAGCGCTGTATTCGCGCCCATTCTCGCGGCGGCATGAGCGGCCTCGGCACCGGCGTGGCCGGCCCCGATTACCACGACATCAAACTGTGAATGTTTCACGTGAAACACTCCCTATTTCCCAAGACAGAAGCTGGCGAAAATCTCGTCCAGCAGGTTTTCGACATCGACCCGGCCCACAAGGGACTCCAGCGCGCGGATGGCAGTGCGCAATTCTTCCGCTGCAATATCATATAGGTCGGGACCCGATTCCAGAACCTTCAACGATTCGGTCAAAGCCGCAGAAGCGCGCTGCATGGCGCTTCGATGGCGTTCTCTTGTCGCGATGCCAGATGTTGCGGTTCGTTCGCGCAGAACACGCGATATCTGGTCTATCAACCGATCGACGCCCTGCCCGGTCTTGCCTGAAACACCGGACTCGGATTCGCCGCGCAGATCGGATTTCGGCAGAACATGGATATCTCCGGGCTGAAAAGCGATTCCCAGCTGATCGGGATCTTCGGTCAGAAAAACCCGCAGATCGGCCTTGTCCGCCCTGTCCCGCGCCAAAGCAATGCCCAGACTTTCGACATGATCCCGGGTTTCTCGCAAGCCGGCCGTGTCCAGCAAAGTCACCGGCAAGCCGGCCAGATCCATCCGAACCTCGATCACGTCGCGCGTGGTGCCGGCATATTCCGAGGTGATCGCCGCATCGCGTCCGGCCAAGGCATTCAAGAGCGTTGATTTACCGGCATTCGGCGGCCCCACGATCGCCACCTCGAAACCGGTCCGAATGCGCTCGGCAATTCTCACCCCACGCGACTCGCGGTCCAGATCCACCATCACCCCGGCAATCAACTGCCGCACTTCGGGCGTCACATCTGTGGGAACCTCCTCGTCGGCAAAATCGATCACCGCCTCAAGCAGCGAGGCCGCCCGGATCAGGTCACGCCGCCACCTTTCAGCGAGGCTCCCCAACTCTCCGGCCAGGATTGTCTGGGCCTGTTTGCGCTGCGCCTCGGTTTCCGCATCGATCAGATCGGCCAGGCCCTCCACCTGGGCCAGATCCAGTTTGCCGTTTTCGAGCGCACGCCGGGTGAACTCTCCGGGCTCGGCCATCCGCAACCCATCCATGTCGGCCAGTGTGCGCAACACGGCGTTGACCGCGGCCGTACTGCCGTGGATCTGAAGTTCGGCCACGTCTTCGCCGGTGAAACTGGCCGGCTCTTGAAAGGTCAGCACAAGGCCATCGTCCAGGCGCGAGCCGTCAGGCGCGCGAAACTCGCGCACCCGCATTCCGCGCGCCGGCAAGTCACCGCCCGACAGATCCGCCGCGGCCCGATGCGCCAATGGCCCGGACAGACGGATGACCGCCACACCTGCTTTGCCCTGCGCGCTGGCCAAGGCGAATATCGTATCCATTCAAAGGCCCCGCGTCGGTGACAGACCGTATCAGGTATTCATCGAGTCGAAGAACTCGGCATTGGTCTTGGTCTGTTTCAGCTTGGACAGCAGGAACTCGATCGCGTCGGTGGTGCCCATCGGGTTGAGGATCCGACGCAGAACGAAGGTCTTCTGCAGATCGGTCTTGTTGACCAGCAGGTCTTCTTTCCGGGTGCCCGACTTGAGAATGTCGATGGCCGGGAAGACGCGCTTGTCGGCGATCTTGCGATCCAGAACGATTTCCGAGTTGCCGGTGCCCTTGAACTCTTCGAAGATCACTTCGTCCATGCGGCTGCCGGTGTCGATCAGCGCGGTGGCGATGATGGTCAGCGAACCGCCCTCTTCGATGTTCCGGGCCGCACCGAAGAACCGCTTGGGCCGCTGCAGCGCGTTGGCGTCCACACCGCCGGTCAGAACCTTGCCCGAGGACGGCACCACGGTGTTGAAGGCCCTACCAAGTCTTGTGATCGAGTCGAGAAGAATAACAACATCTCGTTTATGCTCGACCAGACGCTTGGCTTTTTCGATCACCATTTCCGACACGGCGACGTGGCGCGATGCCGGTTCGTCAAAGGTCGACGACACCACCTCGCCCTTCACCGAGCGCTGCATGTCGGTCACCTCTTCCGGGCGCTCGTCGATCAGCAGGACGATCAGGTAGCATTCGGGGTGGTTCTTTTCGATCGAGTGCGCGATGTTCTGCAGGATCACCGTCTTACCGGTCCGCGGTGGCGCCACGATCAGCGAACGCTGGCCCTTGCCGATCGGCGCGACCAAGTCGATCACACGGGCGGATTTGTCCTTGATGGTCGGATCTTCGATCTCCATCTTCAACCGCTCGTCCGGATAGAGCGGCGTCAGGTTGTCGAACAGGATCTTGTGCTTGGCCTTTTCCGGGTCTTCGAAGTTGATCTTGGTCACCTTCGTCAGCGCGAAATAGCGCTCATTCTCGTCCGGAGCCTTTATCTCGCCCTCAACCGTGTCACCAGTGCGCAGCGAATGCTGGCGGATCATGTCAGGTGAGACATAGATGTCGTCCGGGCCGGGCAGATAGTTCGCCTCGGGCGAGCGCAGAAAGCCGAAGCCGTCCTGCAGCACCTCAAGCACGCCGTCACCGCCCACGGTCCAACCCTCGTCCGCGCGTTCGCGCAGGATTTGGAACATCATCTCGCCCTTGCGCATGGTCGAGGCGTTTTCGATCTCGAGCTCTTCGGCCATGGCCAGAAGGTCTTTAGGGCTTTTCGCCTTCAGATCGGACAGATTCAGGGATTCGGTTGTCATGATTATACGGACCTTGGCCGCAAGGGTGCGGCACAGCATTGAATTTCAAACAGGAAGATGCGCCATCCGGTCGGATGGGTTACCTCTTACATAAGGCCAGCTGCCACCCGAGTCAAACCCGTGCGGGAATGGCCCTCAGAACTTCAGAATGACCGCCAGAACGATGATGACCATCAAAACGGTCGGAACTTCGTTCATCATGCGGTACTGGCGCCCTGTGAGCGTATTGCGGCCCTCGACGAAATCCTTGCGCCGAGCCATCAGCCAGTGATGGAACCAGGTCATACCGATCACCGCCGCGCCCTTGACCCAGGGCCAGGACCAGTCCCACCCGACGATGCCGGGAGTGAACACCATAATGAGGCCGCAGACCCAGGCCACGATCATCGCCGGCCGCATGATCACACGCAGCAGCTTTTCTTCCATTTCAAAGAAGATCTCGGGCGCGCCGTCGACGGCCTGCGCCTTTTCGACGTGATAGACGAACAGGCGCGGCAGATAGAACAAACCCGCCATCCACGAAATCACCGCCATAATGTGTAGCGATTTCACCCAAGGGTACAACGTGAAGAGAAGATCGGTCATTGGGTTTCCCGGCACTGGTCGGGCCCTCCCTAATAAAAAAAATAGAAAAGAGAAAGGATGATGGTTTTGTAGGGTGGGCAAAATCCGTGGATTATTGTTTTGTCTGCCGGTTTTCCCCAGGTGGATGACTGTATCCCGATTATCCGTGATTCTGTTGAAACAAAGTTTTCACAAGCAAACTCAATGATTTGAAATGAATCCGCCTAACCTTTTCTGGGGATAACTAAAGGGACATCTTTTGATAAACAGGAAATCCCAAGGTCCCGAGTTATCCTTGTCCCGACCGGACAGACTTCGGGCGACTCAGGGAAGTTTCGGGCCGAAATCGCGGGCTTGCGTGTCAACCGGAAAACCATACAAACCGTTCAAGACCAATGATCCACTTGCCCACGGGGTTTTCCACATGACTGTCCCCATCGTACTTGCCTCGGGGTCCGAGATCCGCGCGCAGCTGCTGCGGAACGCCGGGGTGCCGTTTTCCGTCCAAGTCGCCCGAGTGGACGAAGATACCGCGAAACGCGCGCTTTTGGCCGAGGGCGCGCCACCCCGCGACATCGCCGATGCTCTGGCCGAGCTTAAGGCGCGCAAGATCAGTGACAAGACGCCCGGCGCGATGGTTCTGGGCTGTGACCAGGTTCTGGATTTCGATGGACGTCTGTTGTCCAAGCCCGAAACGCCCGAAGACGCGCTGGCGCAGTTAAAGGCGATGCGCGGCAAGCGTCACATGCTGCTGTCGGCGGCGGTGATCTATCAGGACGGCGAACCGGTCTGGCGCCATGTCGGACGGGTACGGTTGCGGATGCGCGCCAGTTCGGATGCCTATCTGAAGGGCTATGTCGCGCGCAACTGGGACAGCATTCGCCATGCAGTCGGGGCCTACAAGCTGGAAGAAGAAGGCGTGCGCCTGTTCAGCAGCATTGACGGCGACTATTTTAACGTCTTGGGTATGCCCCTGCTGGAGCTGCTCAATTTTCTTGCGGTCCGAGGGGTGATCGAACAATGACCGACAACCGCATTCCACTGGCCGGAGTCATCGGACACCCGATTGCCCATTCCCGATCGCCCGCCCTGCATGGCTATTGGCTGAAGACCTATGGTTTGCCGGGCCATTATGTGCCGATGGATGTTGCGCCTGCCGATCTTGAAACGGTCCTGCGCAGCTTGCCCAAGGCCGGGTTCGTCGGGGCTAATGTCACCGTTCCGCACAAAGAGGCCGCGTTGCGCTTGGCGGATCATGTGTCGGACCGTGCCTCGGTGATCGGGGCGGCGAATACGCTGGTGTTCCGGGCCGATGGCTCGATCCACGCAGACAATACCGACGGGTACGGGTTCATGCAGAACCTGCGCGCGGGTGCGCCGGATTGGGTGCCGCAGGATGGCCCGGCTGTGGTGTTCGGCGCAGGTGGAGCCGCTCGGGCGGTGCTGCAGGCGCTGGCCGAGGCCGGCGTGCCCGAGATCCTGCTGACCAACCGCACGCGGTCGCGCGCTGATCACCTGAAAGAGGAATTCGGCCAGCGCATCACCGTGATTGATTGGGTCAAGGCCGGAAACGTGATCGAAAACGCCGAGCTGGTGGTGAACACCACGTCACTGGGCATGCAGGGCCAACCCGAACTGCGCGTCCCGCTGGACGGGTTGCAGCCGGGAACGGTGGTGACCGATCTGGTCTATGCACCGCTGAAGACCCGCCTTCTGGAACAGGCCGAGGCTGCGGGCTGTAGCATCGTCGATGGGCTGGGCATGTTGCTGCATCAGGCGGTGCCGGGGTTCGAGCGATGGTTCGGCCTCCGCCCCGAGGTCACGGAAGAAACCCGCGCAGCGGTTCTGGCATGAGCTTTGCGTTGGGTCTGACCGGATCGATCGGCATGGGCAAAAGCACCACCGCCGACCTGTTCGCGCAGGAAGGTTGCGCCGTGTGGGATGCCGACGCCGCGGTGCATCGGCTGTATGCGGCAGGCGGCGCGGCGGTCGCGCCGATCCGCGCGGCATTTCCCGACGCGATCGAAGATGAAGCCGTCAGCCGCGACGCCCTGAAACGGATCATCGGCGCCGATCCGACCGCATTGAAACGGATCGAATCCATCGTCCACCCACTGGTTGCCCGGGATCGGGAAATGTTTCGCCAGGCGGCCAAGTCAGACATCCTTGTCTTTGACATCCCGCTGCTGTTCGAAACCGGCGGCGACGCGCAGATGGATGCGGTGGCCTGCGTTTCAATCTCCCCAGATGAGCAGAAGCACCGCGTCATGGCGCGTGGCACGATGACCGAGGCGCAGTTCGAGCAAATCCGCGCCAAACAGATGCCGAATGACGAGAAATGCGCGCGGTCGGATTTCGTGATCGTCACCGACACTCTGGACCATGCCCGCGCACAGGTGCAGGATGTGGTCAGGCAGATCAGGGCAGGATTGGCAGATGCGTGAAATCGTATTGGATACGGAAACCACCGGATTCGATCCCGAAAGCGGCGACCGGATCGTCGAGATCGGCGCCATCGAGCTGTGGAACCACGTTGCCACGGGCGAGACCTATCACGTTTATATCAACCCCGAACGTTCGATGCCGGCCGAGGCCTTCGGTGTGCACGGTATCGGCCCCGACCTGCTGGAGCCGCCGCAAAAACCTGAACCGGGACAGATCACCCTGAAGGACAAACCCGTTTTTGCCCAGATTGGGCAGGCCTTCCGCGATTTCGTGGGTGATGCGCGGCTGGTGATCCACAACGCCGCCTTCGACATGAAATTCCTCAATGCCGAGCTGGGATGGATAGGCCTGCCCCCGATCCCAATGGATCAGGCGCTGGATACACTGGCGATTGCGCGCAAGCGGTTTCCCGGCTCGCCCGCCTCGCTGGATGCGCTGTGCCGACGGTTCAACATCGACAACTCGAACCGCGTTCTGCACGGCGCGTTGCTCGACTCGGAAATCCTGGCCGAGGTCTATCTTGAGCTGATCGGCGGACGACAGCCCGATTTCGGCCTGTCCGCAGCCCGCTCGGAAACCAGCGGTGGCGGCGAGACCTGGCGCCCGGGCCCGCGGCCGACGCCCCTGCCCCCGCGGATCACCGCGGACGAGCGCACCGCGCATGAAGCTTTCGTGAAGAAACTGGGCGACAACGCCCTGTGGACCCGCGCCTGACCCGGTCAGGCGCGGGGTCCGTATCAGGCTTCGGTCTTGTTGGCCTGCTCGGCCTGACGGCGCATCAGCTCGTTGCGATACAGCGCGACGAAATCGATATTGTCCAGGTTCACCGGCGGGAAGCCGCCATCGCGGGTGATGTCGCTGACGATCCGGCGCAGGAACGGGAACAGCATGCGCGGGCATTCGATCAGCAGGAACGGGTGCAGTTGGTCCTCCGGCACGCCCTCCACGTGGAACAACCCGCAATAGTCGATTTCGCACAGGAACAGGACGTCCTCCATGCCCTTGGCCTTCGAGGTCAGCTTGAGCTTGATCGACACTTCGAACTGATGTTCGACCGGGCGTTTTTTCGCATCCAGGTTCACCTGAACCGAGATTTCGGGCTGCACGTCGCCCGAAACGCCTTTCTGCGCCATCACGTTTTCAAACGACATGTCCCGGATGAACTGGCCCAGGACCCGCATCTTGACTTGCGGGTTGGCGGGGGCTTCGGTGTTGCCTGCGGCGGTGTCTTCGGTCATGGAACGGCTCCAAAAATGAAATTCGCCACTGCTTAGCAAGTTGGGCGCGGCACCTCAATGCCGGTGGGGGCCTTCTACCCATTTCGAAGGACGCGGCGGGTTCGAACGGGGGCGGACCTCGGTGAATTCGCCGTCGATGATGTCGCCCGGCGCGAACGGGCCCTCGTGCCGCGTGGCGCCGCCCATCTGAAACTGCGTGACTGTGACGCGCGATTTCAGCCAGCGGAACACGCCGGCCCTGACCGCCGGGATCAGCAGCGCAAATCCCACCGCATCGGTGAAGAACCCCGGCGTCAGCAGCAGCACACCCGAGACAAGGATCATCGCCCCGCTGGCCAGCGGCTCGGTCGGGTCGTCCAGTTCGGCAAAGCTGCGCTGCAGTTTCTCCAGCGCCATCCGGCCCTGGTTGCGCACCATCACGGTGCCCAGAACCGCCGTCAGCACCACGATCGCTAGCGTTGGCCACAGGCCGATCAGCCCGCCAACCTGGATGAACAGGGCGATTTCGACGATCGGCACCAACAAAAATGCCAAGAACAGGTACATTTGCGCTATCCTTTCCCATAGGCCGGGCTGTGGACTTGCCACCAACAGTCACCTACATAGTGACCAGAGGCCGCGTGTACAAAGTCTCGGTGCTGAAAAGAGGACGAAATGAATTCACCCCTGATCCAGCTTCTGGTGCTGGCTGGCATTGCCATCTTCCTGATCCTGCGCCTGAAAAGCGTGTTGGGCACGCGGGAAGGTTTCGAGAAACCGCCCGTGCCGCAGCAACCTGCCCCCAGCAAGTCGCGCCGGGATTTCGAGGTGATCGAAGGCGGCCCCGATCGCGACATCACCGATCATGTCCCCGAAGACAGCGAAATCGCCCAGACCCTGGCCGCGATGAAGCGGGTCGAACCCAGCTTCTCGGTTAGCGAGTTCCTGCAGGGCGCACGCGGCGCCTACGAAATGATCGTGATGGGATTCGAGCGCGGCAACCTGGACGAAATTCAGCCCTTCCTGGCCGAAGATGTTTTTGAAACCTTCGTGTCCGTCGTGGCCGATCGCGAAGACAAGGGCCTGACCATCGAGGCCGAGTTCATCGGCGTGCGCGAGATCGCGCTGGTGGACGCGCAGTTTGACAAGGACACCAACCGGGCCGAGATCACCGTGCGCTTTGTCGGTGAACTGACCTCGGTCGTGCGCGACCGCGACGGCAACATCGTCGAGGGCAACCCCAACACGATCAAGCGCCAGAAGGACAGCTGGACATTTGCCCGCGTCATGGGCGCGGACGATCCGAACTGGCTGCTTGTCGCCACCGACGCATGACGGGACGACTCCGGTCGCTGATTGTGGCGGCGATTCTGGCCGCCGCTCCCGCCGCCGGGGCCGAGACCACGCGGTCGATCCTGACCTTCGATGACCTGCACGGCTGGGCGGAAGACGATCATGCCGCGGCCCTGTCGGTATTCCTCGAGACCTGCGGCGATCTGGACGACCCCGACTGGCGGGCGCTGTGCGCCACCGCGCGCAGCCACAAGCCCGAGGCCGCGCGGGCCTTCTTCGAATTGTTCTTCCGCCCGGTTCTGATCAAGGACGGCAAGCCGCCCCTGTTCACCGGCTATTTCGAACCCGAACTCGATGGCGCGCGCCATCGCACCGACCGGTTCCGCTTTCCGGTCTACCGGATGCCGCCCGAGGCCCGCGGTGACGGCCCCTGGTTGACCCGGCAAGAGCTGCTGACCGGCGATGTCATGCAGGGCCGCGGACTCGAGATCGCCTGGGTCGATGACCCGGTCGAGCTGTTCTTTCTGCAGATCCAGGGCTCAGGCCGGATCCGCCTGCCCGACGGGACCGCGTTACGGGTGGGGTATGGCGGCGCGAACGGCCATCCCTATCGCTCGATCGGGGTCGAGATGGTGCGGCGGGGTCTGCTGGGCGCGCATGAGGTCAGCGCCCGGATGATCCGCGCCTGGGTCCGCAAGAACCCCGAAGCCGGGGCTGAACTGCTGATGCACAACCCGTCCTACGTGTTCTTCCGCGAGGTTTCGCGCGTGGCACCTGACCGGGGCCCGCTGGGAGCGATGAACCGGTCGATCACCGCGATGCGCAGCGTGGCGGTCGACCCGGCCTTTGTGCCGCTGGGTGCGCCGGTCTGGGTCGAGAAAGACGGGGCCGCGCCCCTGCGCCGCCTGATGATTGCGCAGGACACCGGCGCCGCGATCAAGGGCGCACAGCGGGCCGACATCTTTTTCGGCACGGGGGACGCAGCGGGCCAGGCGGCCGGACGGCTGAAGGATCTGGGCCGCATGGTGGTGCTGCTGCCGATCCAGCGCGCCTATGCCATGTTGCCGGACGAATTCTGATGACCCGGCGCAAACTGACCGCTGACGAGATCGAACTGTGGCGCAAGGTGGCCCGCCAGACCGAACGGCTGCACCCTGAACTGCCGCAGTCGGTGCATCCGACCACCCTGCCCAAGCCCACGCCCAAGAAACCGCCCAAACCGCGGATCGAGCCGTTCCAGCTGGGTCAGAACCGACCTGCGCCCGCGCCGGACCATCGTCTGAAGCCTTCGGTGGCCGAGGGGTTGCGGGCTGCGCCCGTGCAGATGGACAGCAAGGCCTTCGCCCGGATGAAGCGCGGCAAGCTGAAACCCGAGGGCAAGCTGGACCTGCACGGCATGCGGGTCGACACGGCGCACCCGGCGCTGATCAGGTTCATCCTGTCGGCGCAGGCCTCGGGAAAGCGGCTGGTTCTGATCGTGACGGGCAAGGGCAAACACCGCGACGAGCCCGGCCCGATTCCGACTCCGCGCGGGGTGCTGCGCAATCAGGTGCCTCAATGGCTCGCGTTGCCGCCGCTGGCGCAGGCGGTGCTGCAGGTGGCGCCGGCCCATGTCAGCCATGGCGGCGAAGGGGCCTATTACGTCTACCTGCGCCGGATCCGCTAGAACAGCCGCTGCGCCCGGTGGATCCCGGCCCAAACCAGCGCGCTGGCCAGCATGAAAAACCCGGCGATCCATTGAAACTGGGTGGTCAACGAAACGCCCTTGTCGATCAGTGCCCCGGTCAGGCCCGGTCCGATGGCTGATCCCAGCACCATGACCGCAGCAGCCATGGCCTTGATCGCGCCGATGTGGCGGGTGCCGTAGAACTCGGCCCAGAAGGCCGCGGGCAGCGTGCTGTTGGCCCCAACCGACAGCGCCAGACACGCCAGTGCCACCACCGCGCCGGGGATTGTGTGCACGACGGAAAATAGGCCAAACCCGATCGCCAGCGGCAGTTGATAGAACGGCATCATCCGGGCGGTGCCCCACCTGTCCAGCGCCCAGCCCGAGGCGAACATCGCCAAAATCGACACCCCGGTATAGATCGGAAACAGCGCCACAAGCTGCAGATGCGCCCAACCCTTGATCTGCGCCAGATGAACCTGGTGAAAGAAAAAGGCGGTGATGAAGGCCGACGGCCCCAGAAGCGCCGGCGCCATGAACCAGAACAGCGGGGTCCGCAGGGTTTCGGACCGGGTCCAGTGACGGCCCGCCATCCCGGTGGCCGAATGCTGCTGCGCAAGGCTTTGGGGGGTGCGTTCGTTCCTGAGCATCCGCATCAAGGCGGGTATGCCCAACAGCGTCACGGCGGCCGAGGCGACCCACAGCAAGCGCCAGTCAATCAGCGCCATCGCGGCCACGAACAGCATCGGCAAAACCGCCTCGCCCACGGCAAAGCCCAGCGTCGCGATCGACAGCGCCTTCCCGCGCGAGGCGGTGAACCATCGGGTCATCGCCACCATTGCGATGTGGCTGCACATGCCCTGGCCGAACAGCCGCAACAAAAAGATCACAACCGGCAGCAGAAGCACCCAGCGGTTGACCGCCATCGCCATCGCCGCCACGGCCAGGCCTCCCAGCACCGCAGCCCCCAGCGCGCGCACGCGGTAGCGGTCGGTCAGCCCTCCGGCCCAGATCATGACCCCGGCCGAAACCAGAGTACCCAGCGCATAGAGGCTGCCCCAGGCGCCGTGGCTCAGGCCGAACTCGGCCCGGATCTGGCCCGCGAAGATTGAGATGAAAAACGTCTGCCCGAAACTGGACAGAAAGGTCAGCAGTACCCCCGCACCCAGCCATGGCGCATTCCCGGCCAGAAAATGGCGCAGCCCCCGCCCAGTCACGGAGAACTGACCCGGACCTGCCCGGTTTCCGTCAGAACCACTTCGGTCGCGCCGTTGTCGTTTCGAACCGCCGGAGGAACCAGCAGGTCGATCCCTCCGTTGTCCTTGCCGAAAGTCCGGCTGACGCGGCGGAGCGCGCCCAGAATCGACAGCAGCGCCGGCGAGGTCGCGGCCACGAAATGCGAGGATTCGGCATCGCGGTTGAACACGGTCGTGTCGATGATGCTGATCGGGTATTCGGCGATCCGGCCGGTCGACCGGATATTGCCCAGCCGTTCACTCTTGGCGGTGCCGCGCAGCCGGGCCGAGATGCCTAGAATCCGGTCTTTCTTTGACACCATCACCAAGAACGGATCGGGCGGGTCCTGAATGCTGGCCATCTGCGACCGAAACACATCGACATCCAGGTCGGGCGAGATCAGCAGAACACCTTCCAGGTTGCGCCGTGACCAGCCGGGCTCGCGCAGCTCGGCCTGGCGCATCATCTCCATGGTCAGCGCGGCCCCCATCGAATGCGCCACGATCAGTATGCGCGGAACGCCGATGGATTTAAGCTTTGCCACCGTTTGCTGCAGCCCGTTGCGCGCAAACAGCATGCTGTCCAGATCATAGGCATAACCCGTGCCGCTGCCCCGGCTGGGCCAGGAATAGATCAGGGTCCGCCCCGGCAGCCCGATGTCATGGGCCAGCTGGGCCGCACGAAACGCGGTTTCGGTCTGGGTGGCGTTGAAGCCGTGCACAAAAATCGTGACCTCCTGCGCGCCATTCAGCCGCGCCTTTAGGTCCCGCGGCCCGTCAAATTCTTTCAGCCCGGCCAGCACGAACTGTTTTGCGGGATCAGGGTCGGAATAGGAAAAATCAAGCGTTCCCGGCCGGTGGCTCGGCGGAATCGACACGGTCAGTTCCAGAAACCTCAGATCCTCGGCCCGCCCATAGCCATAGCTGCCGTCCGGTTCGCGCGCACGCGTGGTCGCGGCAAAGACGGTCTGCGCAGTGCCAACCTCGAGCGCCTGCGGCAGGATCACCGAAACGGACCTGTCGACACAGGCACCCAATGTGGCGACCCAGACAAGAAGGATCAGAATGCGCAGCACGGAACGGGCCTCGGAACAAAGGAACGGCCTACGCATAACGGAACCAGCGGCAGGGTCCAGAGACTTGGGTGGCGACAGACCGCCGATCTTCGGTGGGACCTGTTACAGAACGTAACGGCTGAGATCGGCGGATTTGGTCAATTCGCCCAAATTGTCATCCACGAATTGCGCGTCCACCACGATCTCGGCGCCGGCCTTGTCGGGGGCGGCAAAAGACAGGTCTTCGAACACGCGCTCCATCACCGTGTACAGACGCCGCGCCCCGATATTCTCGACGCTGCGGTTCACCTCGGCCGCGATCCGGGCCAGCGCCGCGATGCCGTCATCGGTGAACGAGACACTCACGTCCTCGGTGCCCATCAGCGCGGCATATTGCCGGGTCAGGGCGTTGTCGGTCTCGGTCAGGATGCGCACGAAATCCTCCTCGGTCAGCGCGCGCAACTCGACCCGGATCGGCAGCCGGCCCTGAAGTTCGGGCAGCAGGTCCGAGGGCTTGGCGATGTGGAAGGCACCCGACGCGATGAACAGGATATGGTCGGTCTTGACCGGGCCGTGCTTGGTGGACACGGTCGTGCCCTCGATCAGCGGCAGCAGGTCGCGCTGCACGCCTTCGCGGCTGACATCGGCACCGCGCGCATCGGCCCGGGCACAGACCTTGTCGATTTCGTCAAGGAAGACGATGCCGTTCTGCTCGACCGCTTCAAGCGCGGTCCGGGTGACGGTTTCGTCGTCCAGCAGCTTGTCGGCCTCTTCCCCGATCAGGATGTCATAGCTTTCGGCCACGGTCATCCGGCGCTTGACCGTCCGCCCACCAAAGGCCTTGCCGAAGATGTCGCCCAGATTCATCATGCCCATCTGGCTGCCGGGCTGGCCGGGTATGTCGAACATCGGCATGGGGTTGGAATGGTCGGCCACCTCAAGCTCGATCACCGTGTCGTCCAGCTCGCCCGATTTCAGCTTCTTGCGGAACATCTCGCGGGTGCTCTCGCGCGCGTCCGAGCCGGCGATGGCCTCGATCACCCGGTCCTCGGCGGCCTGGTGCGCCTTGGCCTTGACCTCTTCGCGCATGTATTCGCGGGTCTGGACGATCGCGGCGTCGGTCAGGTCGCGGATGATCTGTTCGACATCGCGGCCGACATAGCCGACTTCGGTGAACTTGGTCGCCTCGACCTTGATGAAGGGCGCGCGGGCCAGCTTGGCCAGGCGGCGGCTGATCTCGGTCTTGCCGACGCCGGTGGGGCCTATCATCAGGATGTTCTTGGGATAGACCTCGTCGCGGATGTCATCGGGCAGCTGCTTGCGCCGCCAGCGGTTGCGCAGGGCCACGGCCACGGCGCGCTTGGCATCCTTCTGGCCGATGATGAAGCGATCCAGCTCGCTGACGATTTCGCGCGGGGTCAGGTCGGTCATGTGCTTTCAAATCCCGTTGTTTCGCGGGCAACCTAAGCATGGGGTGCGGAAACACAAGGCGGAGCCCGTTATTTCGTGATCCGCTCCACGGTGAGGTTGCCGTTGGTGTAGACGCAAATATCGGCGGCGATCGCCATTGCGTCGCGGGCCACCTGTTCGGCGCTCTTGTCGCTGTCCATCATCGCCCGCGCCGCCGCCAAAGCGAAATTGCCGCCCGACCCGATCGCGGCCACGTCATGTTCGGGCTCCAGCACGTCGCCCGCCCCAGTGATCACGAACATGTCCGCCCCGTCGGTGACGATCAGCATCGCCTCGAGCTTTTGCAGATACTTGTCGGTGCGCCAGTCCTTGGCCAGCTCGACCGAGGCGCGGGCCAACTGGCCCGGTGTCGCCTCAAGCTTGGCCTCGAGCCGTTCCAGCAGGGTGAAGGCATCCGCCGTCGATCCGGCGAAGCCGGCGACGATCTCGAACCCGCCGGGCGACAGGCGGCGCACCTTGCGGGCGGTGCCCTTGATCACGGTCTGGCCCAAGCTGACCTGCCCGTCACCCGCAATGACGACCTCGCCGCCCTTCTTGACGCCGATGATCGTGGTGCCATGCCATCCGGGAAAGTCGTTCTCAGCCATACAAGCCTCCGTATCCGTTGCCGACCTATATGGGCCGGGCGGGCGATCCGCGCAACCCGTTCTCAAACTGCCTAAAAGATATGCAATCTATGCATCACGGGGTTGTCGGACCAGCAATTGTGAGTCGCCCCCGGCAGGACTAGATGGGGCCTGCAACCGACATTGGGTCGGCTGCTTCAGTTGAAGGAATGCGCAAAATGGCAACCACCGCAAACATCCATGCGCCGCTCGGAGCAGCTACCATCCTGCACGTAGTGGACGCTTTCATCCGCGTCTATGACTCGGTTGTTGAATGGAACACCAGCCGCAAGACCCGCAAACTGTTGTCGCGCCTGAGCGACGAACAGCTGGACGACATCGGCCTGACCCGCGCCGACATCGCCAAGATCTGAGCGGCACGCAAAGTTATCTCCCCAGAAAGGGCCGTCCGAAATTGCGGGCGGTCTTTTCTTTTGTCCGGTATGGCCGCAAAAAAGGCGCCCTTGGCGGGGCGCCTTATGTCCTTGGGATCCGGTGCGATCAGATCGATTCTTCGATCCAGCTTTGCAGGGCGGCCTTGGGCGCGGCGCCTGCGCGGTTTGAAACCACCTGACCATTCTTGAAGATGAACAGCGCCGGAATGCCGCGCACGCCCATGGCCGCGGCCGAGTTGGGGTTGCTGTCTACGTCGACCTTGGCGATCTTGATCTTGTCGCCGTATTCGGCCGCCAGCTCTTCCAAGGCGGGGCCGATCTGCTTGCAGGGGCCGCACCACTCGGCCCAGAAATCCACCACGACGGGGACGTCCGAGTTCTTGACTTCGGCGTCAAAGGTTTCGTCGGTTACGGCTACGGTCGACATATTCTGTCTCCTGAATGACATGCGCTTGGGAGTAGAACGTAGGTGTCCCCAAGAGGGAGGTCAAGATATCTGGGCACGCCCCAAGGCCTCCGTCACAAGATCGTGTGGCAGCCACATCAGACGTGCCGTCCGGGTCCACAGGATCGCGGTGCGGATCTCGCGACCGGGATAGATCTGCGACAGCGCGGCGGCATAGGCGCCCATCTGGCGCAGCAGGCCCTCGGGGCAGGTCTCGGCCCGATCGGGAACCGTAGCGTTCGATTTGAAATCAATGACTTGCACCACGTCATCCGTCACGATCAACCGATCGATCACCCCGTGGATCCGACGACCGTCCAGAGTGGCCGAGACGGGCACCTCTGCCAACGCGGCCGGGGCAAAGACGGGGGCCAGGTCCGGCGCCGTCAGCACGCCCGACGCCTCGGCCAGAAGGTCGCGGCGGTCGCCTTCCTGCATATCGGGCAGAAGCCGGGCGCAGAGCTGATCCCACCGGTCGCGCGGCGCCTCGGCCAGATGTTCGAGCAGCAGGTGCAGGTGGGTGCCGCGCAGCTTGGCGGCCTCTTCCTCAAGCCCGGTCTCGCCCGGCAGGGCCTTGGCCCCGCCCAGATCGGACGGGCTGAGCGTTTCGGGATCGGGTATCGGCTCGGATGCGGGCCGGTGAAACAGGTCCGGTAGGATCTCCTGCGCCGGTTCCGGGGTCGGGCGATGGTCCAGTGGCAGACCCTCCCAATCGCCATGCGCCAGACGGCGGATGCCGGTGCCGGGGATCTCGGTGGCCCCTGCCCGGCCCATCGCCTCTTCGACCAGTTGGTACCAGCTGGACCCGTCCTTGCCCAGATCGCCGGCAGCCGCCACGATCAGCCATTTCTCGGCCCGGGTCAGCGCGACGTACAGCAAACGCAGCCGCTCGTTTTCCTCGCGTTGGCGCGCGTCTTCGCGGGCACGGGCAATCAGGTTCGGCGACAGGTCGGCGGGCACCTTCCACAGCGGCGTTCCGTCGGCGACCATGATCTCGGCATCGCGGGGCGGCTGCCGCTTGCCGGTGTCCGGCAGGATCACGACCGGCGCCTCCAATCCTTTCGAGCCATGTACCGTCATCACCCGGATCATGTCGCCCACGCCGGTCATCTGGCGCTTGATCTCCAGGTCATCGGTCTGCATCCAGACCAGGAAACCGGTAAGGCTGGGAATGTCCGACCGCTCATAAGCCAGCGCCTGCGACAGCAGCGCGTTGATGCCGTCCTCGGCCTCGGCGCCCAAACGGCCCAACAGTTTGCGGCGGCCGTCATGGCGGGTCAGCACCCGTTCGATCAGGTCATAGGGGCGCAGAAAGTCCACCTGCCCGCGCAGATCGTTCAACACAGCCAGCGTTTCGGGAAAATCCCCGGCGCGTTGGCGCAGCGCCGCCCACAGGTACCTTTCCTGTCGGCGATGAGCAAGGTCGAACAGCATCTGCTCGGACCAGCCGAACAGCGGCGATTTCAGTACCGTGGCCAGCGACAGGTCATCCTCGGGCGTGGCAAGGAAACTCAGCAGTGCGGCCAAATCCTTGACCGCAAGTTCCGCGCCCACCTTCAGCCGGTCGGCCCCCGCGATCGGCAGACCCTGGGCCTTGCAGGCGCGGATAATCTCGGCGAACAGGTCCGAGCGGCGCTGCACCAGGATCAGAAAATCCCCCGGCCGCACCTTCCGGCGCACGAATGTACCGCGCGTGGGGCCGTCTTCGGGGATGGTTTCGCCGGCGTCGATCATGGCCTTGATGCGCGCGGCGATCTGGTTGGCCAGGATCACCGTGTGATGCTGCGCCGCGGGCCGATCGACCGGGTCGGTCCAGTCGCCCTCGTCCGCGTCCTCGACCTTTTCCACCACCGGCCACAGATCGACCCGGCCCGGCAGATCGGCCTTGAAGGCGCGGTGCTGGGACTCTTTCTGAAACCCCGCCTCGGCGCGGTTTTCGAACAGGATATCGACCAGCGATAGGATGGCGCTGGAGGAGCGGAACGAATATTCCAGCGTCCAATCCCACAGTTTAGAGCCTGATTCCTGCAATTTCCGCCCAAACTCGGCTTGCATCCGGTCAAAGGCCTGCGGGTCGGCCCCCTGAAAGGAATAGATCGATTGTTTCTTGTCGCCGACCACGAAGATCGTGCGCTCGACCCCGGAACGCGCGCCCTCGCCGCTGGTGAATTCCTGTGCCAGTTTCTCGACCACATCCCATTGATCAGGGCTGGTGTCCTGCGCCTCGTCCACAAGGATGTGGTCGATCCCGCCATCCAGCCGGTACAGCACCCAAGCGGCCACCGCCGGGTCGTTCAGCAACAGGCGCGCGCGCAGGATCAGGTCGTCGAAATCCAGCCAGCCGCGCAGTTGCTTGCGGCGCTCGTATTCCGGCAGGAACGCCGCCGCGAAGCGGTGCAGCACCATGGATTTGCGCGCGGCTGCCAGCGCCAGACGCCCTTCCCGCGCGGCCTCGACCCGCCGCATCAGTGCCTCGAGCGGATCCATCTGCCCCGCCAGAACCCCCTCGCGCAGCGCCTTGGTAGGAAAGCTGTTGATCTTGGCGGTAAAGGGCTCTTTGGCGGATTTTCCGGTCAGGAACACGTCTTCCAGCACCGGCAACTGACCCAAGGCGGGTTCGGTGAAGCCCGACAGTTTCTCGGCCGCCTTGGCGTCGGTCTTGCTGCCGCCCGCCAGCGCCGGAAGGATCGACCGGATCAGCTCGGCCTCGCCGCCCAGAAACACCTGCGCCAGCAGCGCGTCCTCGTCGAACCTCTCGGGCAGGCCAAAACGGGCCAGCAGGTCGGGCCATTGCAGCGCGGGCGTGAACAGGGTGCGTTTCTGGGCGATCGCGGCGGTCAGCTTGTCAAAGCCGGTATCGGTGATGTGGCGGGCCACATCCTCGATCAGGCGGGCCTGTGGGCCTTCGGCAAAATCCTCGACGATTTCCCCGCGCAGCAGGGCCGCGGCGCGGTCTTCCATTTCGGAAAACTGCGGGCTGACCCCGGCCTCCAGCGGGAACCGCCGCAGCAGCGAGGCGCAGAACGAGTGGATCGTCTGGATCTTCAACCCGCCCGGCGTTTCGATGGCACGCGCGAACAGGGTGCGGGCACGGGCCAGGCGGTCGGGGTCGATTACCCCTTCGACGCCCAGTTCGGTCAGTTGCCGCAGCAACGCCGCGTCGTCCAGCATCGCCCATTCGCCCAGCCGCTTGAACAGGCGGTTCTGCATCTCGCTGGCGGCGGCCTTGGTGTAGGTCAGGCACAGGATGTGCTGCGGCTGTACACCATCCAGCAGCAGCCGCGCCACGCGATCGGTCAGAACCCGCGTCTTGCCCGAGCCCGCATTGGCCGCCAGCCAGGTCGAAGCATCGGGCCGCGCCGCCTGAACCTGCCGTTCGGTTGCTTCGTCGCGCGGCGTCATGTCAGATCCTCGGGCTTGGTTTCGGCGGTGCGGTCCCATTCGCCGAACCGCGCCAGGTGGTCATAATCGCCCACGTCGCTGTCCTTGTGCATCATCCGGCGCGAAGAAAACCCCTGATCAGGCTCTAAATAAGCAGAAATCAGCTCTTTCAGCTCGGCCAGAACCTTGTCGGGCGGCTCTTTTTCCAAGGGTGCCGGGACCTCTTTGTAGGTGCCGCCCATACCGATGAACACGGCGCTGGCCACGGCCATCGGGTCAAAGCCGTCGATCCCGCCCTGCTCGGCCATCGCGGCCTCGATCAGCAGCTGTTTGTCGAACTTGGCCTGCTGCGATTCCGAGGGTGGCGTGCCGGTCTTGTAGTCGATGATGGTCAGGGCGCCGCGGCTGTTGCGGTCGATTCGGTCGGCGCGGCCATTCAGAGTGAAACCAAGCGGTTCCAGCGTCAGGCGCATCTTGGCCTCGAACGCGATCGGGCCGCCGTCGCTGCGGCGGCTGATCTCGGCGCGCAGAAAGTCGTCTGCGATCCGCTCCAGCCGCGCCAGCCACAGTTTTCGGGCGGTAGGCCAGGCGACATGCTGATCCAGAAGCGCCTCGGCCCGTTTCAGGAAATTGTCGCGGGTCAGCAGCGCGCCTTCCAGCACGCTGTCCTTGACGAAATGTTCCAGGATCTCGTGGATCACGATACCGCGCAGCAGGGCGTCGGGCGCCTGCACCAGCGGGTCCAGCGGTTTCAGGCGCAGGACGTGCTTGGCATAAATCGCATAGGGGTCGCGGATCAGCTTCTTGATCTCGGTCACCGACAGGCGGCGCGGGCGCGCGGCCGCCGGCGGGCGCGGTGAAGGACGCGGTGCGGCGGCGATCCGGGGCGCCTGTTCCAGCATCTCGGACCAGCGCAGCCATGTCTTGCCCCGGTCGCGCATCTGTTCAAGCGCCGCGCGGCCGCCCTGATCCGGCAGGCCCTGCAACAGGTTGGTCAACCGGTTCAGCCAGCGTGACGGCACGGTTTCGGCATCATCCGAGCGCACCGCGCGGGTCAGCCAGACCTCGGGCGCGCCGATGGCCTGCTGGAAATCATGGGCCGACAGGCCGATGCGCCGTTCCGGCAGCAGCAGGCCGGCACGGTCGCGCATCTGGCGGTTCAACCAGGGGTCGGGCGTGGGGGCCTCGGGCCAGCTGCCCTCGTTCAGCCCGCCCAGAATCAGCAGGTCGGCACCCTGCACGCGCGCTTCGAGCGTGCCCCAGATCATGATCCGCGGGTGGGGGGCGTCGCGGTCGCGGACCTCTTGCCCGGCCAGCAGCGCACCCAACAGATCGGCGAAATCCAGCGCCGTCATCTCGCCGCCGTGCTCGGCCTCGTCCGCAAGGCCCGAGATCACCGCCAGAGCCGCTTGGCCTGCATTCTTGTCCCACAGCTCGCCCGCGCCGGCGGTTCCGGCGCCAGCAATCGCTTCGGCCAGATCGCGCAGGCGCTGCACCCAGTCGGTGAGCGGCAGGGTGCCGCTGATCTGCTGGTCGCAGAAATTGCGGATCAGCCACTGGGCCCACGCATCGGGTACTTCTTTTTCGACGGCAAAACCTGTCAGGCTGGCGCGGTCGGGGAAGGGCGGGCCATTGCGGCGCAGGTGCAGTTCTAGATCGCGGCTGTGCAGCAGATGGGCACCGCGGTCGCCCGCGCTGTGGCACAAGGGGTGTTTCAGCAAGGTCAGCAGCGCCTCGGCATCCAGACGGCGCGCGAACAGCCCGGCCACATGACGCAGGAACCGGCCCGGCGGCGACAGTTGCAGCGGCAGGCCGGCACTGTCGTCGGGCAGGATGTTCCAGCGGTCCAGAGCAGCGCTGACCTGGCGGGTCAGCATCCGGTCGGGGGTGATCAGGGCAGCGGTCTGTCCGGTCTCGGCCGCCTGCCGCAGGCGCAGGGCGATGGCCAGCGCCTCGGCCCGCGGCGATTGCGCCTCGACCAGGGTGATGTCGCGCGTCGCGGCATCAAGATCGCGCAGCCGCGGGCCTTCGCTCATCCAGGCATCGGTAATCGGGGCCGGACGCAACGCCAATGAAACCAGACGGTTGCGCGCGGGCGAGGGGGGCTGGTCCGGGGTCCAGGCTGCGATCTGATCCGGCTCCAAGCCCAGTTCTGTCATCAGCTTGCGGAACCGGTATTGCGGGTGATCTTCCGAGGTCATTGTCGAATCCAACCGCTCCCAGACATGGGCGGGCTGGTCGAAATCGTACCCCGGCAGGATCAGCGCCCCCTGCGGCAGCCGCGCCACCGCTTGCATCAGCATCAGCGTGGTCCCGCGCGAGCCGGTGGACCCGGCCAGGATCACCGGGTGTTGCGGCGGCGCGTCCTGCCAGCGGGCGATCAGGTTTTCGACCACGCGGCGTTGGCGGGCCTGCACGTCCAGGCTGCCATCCTCGGTCTTCAGGAACTGGTCGGCGATGCCGATGAAGGCCTGCGCCCGTGCCCAATGGCCCGACAGGTCGGTCACGTCCAGCTGCCGGATCGCCTCGGGCGAGACGCCTTCGCCCTGCATCTCTTCGATCAGGGCGGCGAGGCTGTCGGACAGGTCGAACAGCGACGACCGTGCAGCCAGGTCCGGTTGCTGGTCGAGCAGGCGGGACACCAGTTGCGTCAGTTCCAGCCGTCGCCGCAAGGGCGGCACGGCGGGCGGCACCTGATCCAGATCGACGCTTTCGCCCAGATCAGTCACCAGCGAAATGCGGGGCAACAGGCAGGGCGGGCCCTGATCGAACAGCTCGCGCACGCGGCGGGCCATGCGGCGGGTGTTCAGCACCAGTTGTACGCGGGCCAGTGCCTCGGGCGGGCGGCCGTCGCAGCGCGCCCGCAGCCCGCGCACCAGTGCCTGCGGAAAATCCGCGCCGGGCGGCACTGCAAAGACCCGGGGGGTGGCGCCGGGTTCAAACATCGGCCAGCATCTCCTCGGCCAGAGCGATGCCTTCGGGGCGGCCGACATCGCACCAGCGCCCGGGATACTGTAGCCCGTACAGCCGTCCATCGCGCTGCATCCGGTCCCACAAAACATTGAGTGAGAACGCTTTTTCTGGAATGTCCGCCAGACCGTTGGTCTTGAGGATCTGAATGCCGCCATAGACGTGACCCGGCCCGCGTGCAAGCCGGTCTTGGGGGTCGATCTTGAAGTCTCCGGGGCCTGCATGTCCGATCGTCTGTGCGATCGGCACGCAGATCAACAGCGCGTCCATCCGCGCCGGGTCCCAGGCCGCCTGCAGCAACTCCAAAGGGTTGGGCCCGGACCAGATCGCATCGGTATTCATCGTGAATACCGGCCCCGGACCCAGCAGTGGCAAGGCTGCCCGCAACCCGCCGCCGGTTTCCAGGATTTCCGGCTGTTCGTGTGACAGCAGAACACCACGCGGCGCCAAATGATCGGTCAGTTGATCGGCCATGTAGTGTAGGTTCGCGACCACACGGCGCGGCCTCACCGCATCCGTCAACTCCAGCGTATGGTCGATCAGCGGCCGTCCGGCCACCGGGATCAGCGGCTTGGGCCGGGTGCGGGTCAACGCGCCCATCCGGGTGCCGAAACCGGCGGCAAACAGCATCACGGCCTGCGGTCTTGCGGTCATGCGCCCCTCAGACGTGCCAGGTTTTCCGGGGTGGGTTCGGGCAGGGCCGAGCGCAGCAGGTCGGCCAGGGAAATCAACGCGGGATGTTCCAGATCGCGCATCAGATGCGCCCAGGTGGCTGGGATCAGATCGATGTAATGCGGCTTGCCATAGTCCATGGCCAGCCGGGCGAACACGCCGAGAATACGCAGGTTCCGTTGGACGCCCAGAACGCTGTAGGCAGTGCGGAAGTCATGATCGTCCACGCCGGTGGACGCGATGTAGCGCTGGATCATCTGCATCTCGACTCCTGCCGGCACGGCGCGCCGGACATCCTGCAGCAGCGACACCAGATCATAGGCCGGATGGCACAGCATCGCGCATTGGAAATCCAGCAGGCCGACCCGGCGGACCCCATCGCGATCCTGCAGCCAGATCAGGTTCTCGGCGTGGTAGTCCCTGAGCGTCACCACCCGTGTGCCCGAAGTTTCCTGATGCAGGATGTCGGCAAAGCGGTGTTCGAACCGCGCCCGGGCGTCGGCATCGTGCCTGCCCAGAATTCCTTCCGCATATTTGGTGAAGGCCAGTGCCGACAGTTCGGTCATCAGGGATGGATCATAGCTGTCCAGCGCGGGCAAGGAGGCGGCGTGCAAATGCACCAGAACGTCGGTGGCGGCGTCGTACAACGCGCGCTCTTTCGCGGGCGCGCGTTCCAGCACCCGGGCGAACAGCTCATCACCGAAATCTTCCAGCAGCAGAAAGCCGTGCTCGGCATCCTCGGCCAGGATTTCAGGCGCACTCAGACCGATGGAATTCAGGTAGCGGGCGACCTTGACAAAGGGCCGGACGTCCTCGCCCTTGTCCGGGGGCGCATCCATCAATACAACCGTCCTTCCCGTGTCGGGATCGGTCAGCCGCTCGTAGCGGCGGTTGGACGCGTCGCCGGCCAGCGGTTGGCGTCGTGCTCCGGACCACGGGGTCCGCCCCAGGAACGCCTGGATCAGGTCTGCACGGTTGGTCATACGGAAAACTCCAGCTTGTCAGCCCATTTCGGATCGGACCAGGACAGTGTCAGATGTCGCGTTTCCTCGTGGGCCGCGTCGGTTTTAAACGTGACCAACAAGGCCGACTCCGGCCGCAGATCGCCCAGCTTTTCTGGCCATTCGACCAGACAGATCGCTGTGTCGAACGCCTCGGTCAGGCCCAGTTCGACGATCTCGTCGGCCGAGGTCAGGCGATACAGGTCGGAATGCCATATCTCTCCGGTGGCGCCGTCATAGACCTGAACTAGGGTGAAGGTCGGTGACGGAACATCCTCGGGGACCGGCAGGACCGACCGGATCAGGCTGCGGGCGAAATGGGTCTTGCCACTGCCTATGGGTCCGTCGAGCAGCACCACGTCGCCGGGGGCCAGCCGTTGGCCCAGTTCCGCCGCCAGGCGCGACGTCTTTTCGGGCGAGTCCAGGGTTATCGAAACAGGCGAATTCATGGCGCCACAATGGACGCGCCGCACCCCCGCTGCAACCCGGTTCAGGCCGGGATCTGCATCATTCCTCTGGCCGGGTTTTCAGCCGGTTCGACCGAGAAACGGACGATGGTCGCGCCGTTCTGGATCGGGGTCACCGTGCAGGATACGGGCGTCCCGTCCGACTTGCGGATTTCCGCGCTCCACTCGGCCCGGTCATTGCGCATTTCGATGAAGTCGCGAATTTCGCCCAGAACCGGAGTCGCCTGGCATTTTTCCTGCCAGCTGCGGATGAGGTCCAACACGGTGGCGGGCTGAAAACCCTCTTCGTCCGGGTCGTTCCAAAGCTGGTGATAAGCATGGTTGGTGAAGGCCAGAGTCCCGTCATCGGCGAAAACGGCGATCGCGTCGGCCAGCTTGTCGAAGACCGACTGCATCAGGTCCATCTCGGACCGGAAGCGCCGGGTCAGGGTGATCTCGGCGGTGATGTCCTCGAACAGAAAAGCAACGGCGCCGTCGGGATGCGGGCGGCCGCTGACCGAATAGACCGATCCCGAGGGCAGCGACCAGGTTTCCTGATAGTTGCCGCCTTCGGCCGCTTCGAGCAGGTCGTTCATCTGGCTGCGCCAGCTTCGATAGTTCTTGGGTTCGGGCATCATGTGCTGGTCGCGCAGCCTGTCGAAAAAGCTGGAAAGGCTGGGGCGGCAGCTGAGAAAGTCGGGCGGCAGCGCCGTCAGGTCGATCAGTGCTGGGTTGAACAGCGCCAGCTGCCGGTTGCGGTCGAAGATCGCCAACCCGATCGACAACTGCGCGAAGGTCTTGGTCATGGTCTGGACGAATTTGCGCTGGGCGGTTTCGGCCTCGACGATCGCGTTTACGTCGACAGCATAATGCAGCATGCCCTCGTCCAGTTCGATCTGCGTCAGATCGAACCACAGCCTGTTGTCGTTGCCTTTGACCGGAATGGAAACGCGGGTCTTCCGTCCGGGCCGGGTTTCACCCGCGAGATCGGGAAACATGGGGTCGGTCAGGTCAGTATCGGGCCCCCGCACCTTGCGGGCCAGCGTTACATACGCAGCGTTGCACCAGCTGACCCTGTTCGACCGGTTCAGAAGCCATACCGGATAGGGCGCCTTGTCCATGGCCAGGCGGATCGGGTCGCTGGGGTCGCGGCGAATGGGCTCGGGTGCACCGGCCCGGTCGCGCAGGCGCACCCGTACAATCCCGTCGATCCATTCGCACAGAACTTCTCGCTCGACCGTGCAGTCGATGGCAGACACCACCATGCTGCCCTGCTCGCGCACCAGTTCAGGAGACTCGGGAAAGGCGGGAAAGTCCCTCTGCAACAGGCGACTGAGATCGTTCCAGTCATTCACCGACTCGAATCCGGACAGGGCGATGTCGGAATGGCTGATCAGGCGATCGCCATCGAACAGAAACACCGCATCCAAAAGGGATTCGGGCGCCGACAGGCCAAAGCTGTCATCGCGGGGCCGGCGCCGCGGCAACAGCCACTGCAGCGCCAGGCTTGACGAGACCAGGCTGATCGCGGCCAGAATGATCCAGTCTGCCATATCCCGTGCACCCGAAAACCCAAACCAGACCCAACTATCGACGCCAATGGTTAACGGTGTCTTAACTCAGACCCGGAACGGCTTGTTGGCACCCGAGGGAACCGGCGACTCACCGCTCTGGGCGTCGATCAGTTTCCGCGGCCAGGACACCAGAACGATGGCGCCCCGGCGCTCGGGGTCGTCGGTGAGGTCCTGATACGGATCGGATCCGTTGGCGAAGGAGAGTTCCGCACCGCTGCGCTCGAGCAGCGTCTTGGCGATGAACAGACCCAGGCCCATGCCCTCGTATTCGGGCCGCGTGCGCAGGTCGGTTTCGGCGCGTTTGCGGCGCATGAACGGATCGCCGATGCGCCCGATGATCTGGGCCGGATATCCGCGTCCGTCATCCATGATGCTGACGGTGATGCGGTCGGGGGTCCATTCGGCCTCGACCCAGACCTGCGCGCGGGCGAAATCGACCGCGTTCTGGATCAGGTTGCGCAGCCCGTGGATGATCTCGGGTTTGCGCAGGATCGAGGGCTGCTGAACGTCGCCATCCGGCCCCGGCCCTTCGGCGAAATGCACCTGTTTGCCGCGGTGGATATGCGGCTCGGCGGCTTCGTGGATCACGGTGGACAGTGGCGCCTGCCGCAGGTGCAGGTCGTCCTTTCCGGCCCGGCCCATGTCGCGCAGGATGTCGCGGCAGCGGTCGGCCTGCTCGCGGATCAGGGCGGCGTCTTCCTTCAGGTCCGGGCGGTCGTCCAATTCCTCGATCAGCTCGGCGCTGGTCAGCTTGATGGTGGCCAGAGGCGTGCCCAGCTCATGCGCGGCGGCGGCCACGACCCCGCCCAGGTCGGTCAGTTTCTGTTCGCGGGCAAGTGCCATCTGGGTAGCGGCCAGCGCCTCGGACATCGACTGGACCTCGGCGCTGATGCGGTGCGAGTAGGCGCCGATGAACACGATCGCGATCACGATGGCGGCCCAGTTTCCGAACAGCAGGATCTCGGGGATGTCCAGCACCAGCCCCAGATTGGTGCGCAGCGGCAGGTGGAACCGGGCCAGCAGCGTCGCCACGATGATCGCCGCCCCGCCGATGATCAGGGTCGAGCGGGTGCTCATGACGTTGGCGGCGATGGTCACCGGCCCCAGCAGCAGAAGTGAAAAGGGATTGTTCAGCCCGCCGGTGAGGTACAGCAGAATGGCTAGCTGCAGCAGGTCGAACAGTACCATCAGGAAGTTCTCGAACTCGGTCAGGCGCTTGTTCTGTGGGAACAGCAGCATAGCCGTCAGGTTGCCCATCACCGACACGCCGATGGCCAGATAGCACAGGCCCAGTTCCAGCTGAACGTGATAGACCTGCTGCGCCACGGTGATGGCGGTCAGCTGGCCGATGATGGCCACCCATCGCAGCAGGATCAGCGTGCGCAGCCGGATCCAACTGCTGCGTTCCTGTCCGCGCCAGAGGCTGGTGTTGGAATCCGTCATCGCGCGATTATGTCCTGTTGCGGCGGCTGGTCAACTTGATAGGTGTCGCGGCCGATCCGATCAACAACCCCTTGCGTCAGGAAATACGCCATGGTCCGTCTTTTTGCCATTCTCGCAACCGTCGTTCTGGCCCTTGGCGTAGGCGCCATGTGGCTGATGACGCGTGGCGGGCCCGAGGACAAGTTCGCCCAATGCCGGACCAGCCAGATCGCCGGCGGTTCCGCGGCCATCGGCGGCCCGTTCGAGCTGATCAACTCCAAGGGTGAAACCTTGACCGACAAGGATGTGATCACCGAGCCGTCGCTGATCTATTTCGGCTATACCTTCTGCCCCGATGTCTGCCCGCTGGACACCACCCGCAATGCCGAGGCCGTCGATATCCTGACCGAGCGCGGTTATTCGGTGACGCCGATCTTCATCTCGATCGACCCCGATCGCGACACCCCCGAGGCGGTCGGCGATTTTGCCTACAACCTGCATGAAAAGATGATCGGGCTGACCGGAACGCCCGAACAGGTCAAAGCTGCGAGCCAAGCCTACAAGACTTATTACAAGGCCCAGGACAAGAGCGACGAGTATTACCTGGTCGATCATTCCACCTTTACCTATTTCGTCACGCCGCAGGACGGATTCCTGGAGTTCTTCAAGCGGGACGACACGGCCGAGCAGATTGCCGACCGGGTCGCCTGTTTCCTGGACCAGGCAGGGAAATAGAGGGTGGTTTGACCTTTGGTGTGGCGCTGCTATTACTCAACACCAAGCCTATCGGCAGGACATAGCAGAAAGAACCCACATGGCAGACAGTGCGCAGCTTGAAATCGGCCCCGACAAATCCCTGCTTCTGGTGGATGATGACGAGCCGTTTCTGAGGCGTCTGGCCAAGGCGATGGAAAAGCGCGGGTTCGAGGTGGAAACCGCCGGATCGGTCGCCGCCGGCCGCGCCATCGCCACCGCTCGCCCACCTGCTTTTGCCGTCGTGGATCTGCGGCTTGAGGATGGCAACGGTTTGGACGTGGTCGAGGTGCTGCGGGAAAAGCGCCCCGACAGCCGGGTGGTGGTTCTGACTGGCTATGGCGCGATCGCGACTGCCGTGGCGGCCGTGAAAATCGGCGCCACAGACTATCTGTCGAAACCCGCCGACGCCACCGACATCACCAACGCGCTTCTGGCCAAGGGCGACGAACTGCCCCCGCCCCCCGAAAACCCCATGAGCGCCGACCGCGTACGGTGGGAGCATATCCAGCGGGTCTATGAACTGTGCGACCGAAACGTCTCGGAAACCGCGCGACGGCTGAACATGCACCGCCGGACCTTGCAGCGGATTCTGGCGAAGCGCAGCCCGCGGTAATACCGGGTCGCGCTACGCCTGTTCGAAGTTCAAGTACATTTGAAAGCGAGCTGGAATGGCCGCAATGCGGGACAAATGCGACATTGCTGCTGGCTTTCAAGTTAGTTTTCTTGCGTGTACCAGATTGGCGAAGTGTAGGCGCGCTCCTGATGGATCATTACGGCATCCTCTGGCAGGTCGAGGTTGCCGTAAAAAGCCTCGTCATAGGCCAGCCAGGTCGGCGTCGGGATTTCAAGCACCCGGACATAATAGTATGCACGCTGAGCCGGATCGAACTCTGGGTCCACCCAGTGCGCGCCAAGTGCGGCTGAACCAATGGTATTGGTGTAGTTCGCACCGTCCACCGTGTTGCCAACGGGTGGCAGTTTGCCGTCGGCGCCCGGATTCCGGTCTCCCGCCCACGCGGCGTCAAATACCTTGGTCTGCGGTTCGCCATTTGCATCGACCCAGCCCTTTATGATCTGGATGCGATCTAGGTTCGCGCCGTCCGGGTCGCGCAGCGCACGCACCATGAAGGTGGGGGCTGCTCCCTCTGGCCCGGCGAAGAGGTCCGCGCCCATGGGCACGCCCCGGGCATAACCCTCGACGGCGAAATCGGGACGGTGGACCTCGTCGGGTTCAAAGTCCCACCCCGCAAACACGCGGACAGTCATGCGCGGGCCGGTGGTGGCATAAACCTCCTTGCGCTTGAATGCGTCCCAGATCGCCTCTCGCGTGTTCTCCCGCGCCCATGCAGCGGCAAGACCGGACGCGAGGGTTTCATATGTGCGGATCGCGACGTCTTCACCCAGAAAATCAGGCTGGATGATGAACTCATCGTAGCGGTGATCGCCGCCGCCGGGTTCTGCCAGGGAAGCCTTGCCAAAGAAGTTGTCCTCGCGGGCGGTTGCCAGCGACGTGTGGCTGTCGGTCGCGCCGATCATCCCGAATTTGTAAGGGTTCGTGCCTATGTCTTCTTCGTATTTCAGACCGCGCGCCAGTGCCTCACGAGCGTATTCGCGTGGTAGCATGTCCGGTGTCTTAAGTGCACTGCCGAAATTTCCGCGATCCCAGCGATAATAGTCCGCGAACTCGTCATTTGGTGAGAGCATCGGGTGGGTTTCCCCGTCGCCTTTAATCTGCGTGACTTCGTATAGCGGTTCCCACCGCATCCGGCGTTCGGCGTAGGCCTGATCTATCGGTTCGCCGTTCTGACGGACATCGTCGAACATCGTGCCATTCGACAGGTTGCCGTTGTGGGCAAACGCCATGACCTGACCGCCTGTTCGGGTTTCATACGCTTCCATCCAGTCCCAAAGATCCTCCGGATCGGAACTGTCGTAGTTGGAAAATGGCACGAGGTCCGCGACTTCGTCTGCGCCATCTCGAAACATGACGATCCGATGCAGGTTGTTCAGGTCCTTGATTGAAGTCCATTCAAAGCCGTGCAGAGATGTGAACACGCCAGGTTCATTGTACCGCTCAGCTGCATCGACAATGCGCCTCCAAAATGTACGGGTCAGATCGTCGTCGTCAATCGGGTCCGTTACCGCGCCCATCGCGTCGCCCCACATTACGTATGCGCCGAGCGGGTCGCCACCGCGCACAAGATCGTGGATCTTGCGACCCCAGCTATTGGCCAGAAGCTGCGGGTTCGATTCCGCGATCATCGGCGCGAGGCCAAGGTTCTCGGCGTGGTCGGCAACAACCAGAAAATCGAGCGGACGCACAAGCTGCGCGAACTCACCGAGGGAGGCCCGCACCTTCTCGCCACGCGCGAAACGGAAAGCTTCGTCAGGACCGAGCACATTGCCGACCATCCCGGCGTCGGTCGAGTAGGAGGTGTGCAGGTGGGTATCGCCCCAGAACACTCTGTTTGGAAAAGACTGATCGACAAATGGAGAATAGCCGCGCTGACCAAGTCGGACATCTTCGGGGTTTATCGCAAGGTCGCCAGAGTATCCTTGGGCAAGTGCCGCGCCGGTGAACAATGCACTCAAGCTCACGCTCATGAATATCTTCTTCATTGCCGTCCTCCCATCAGTCAACAACGCAGAATTATTATAGCGCATGCTCGAAAGGCTGACTTGATTTGGATCAGCCGCTCATCATTGACTGCAGAATGAATGGCCGCTGTGGGCTCTTTCGCGCCGCTGACCTTTGTATCAGCGAAGAACAGGTCTTGGACGGCGCGTGCCGCTCGCCGTTTTGATTCAGATGTCGATTTTTTCGGCGATTCTCACTGCATCTTCAAGCTCGACGCCCAGGTACCGTACCGTGCTGTAGACCTTGGTGTGACCCAGCAAAAGTTGTACAGCCCGGAGATTGCCAGTCTTTCGATAGATCTCCGAGGCCTTGGTCCGGCGCAAAGAATGTGTGCCGTAGCCGCTCGGTTCCAGGCCGATGGCCGATACCCAGTCTCGAACAAGCCTCGCGTACTGCCCGGTCGAGATGTGCGGTGACGCGTGGAAGTGGCTCGGAAACAGATGTCTGCATCCCAGCATCTCGGGTTGGTCGAGCTAGGCAGCGATCGTTTCGCGCGTATTCTCAGACACTTCGAACTGGATCGGCCGATTGGTCTTGCTCCGAACAATGGTGACGCGCTCACGGATTCGGTCTTCGACGACGAGATCGCTAATCTGGAGTCCGACGAGGTCACAGCCGCGCAACTTGCTGTCTATGGCGAGGTTGAAGAGCGCAAGATCACGAAGATTGCCCGCGAGTTCGAGCCGGGCACGAATGGCCCATACCTGCGTCGGGAGCAGCGGGCGTTTCTGACCGATCAGGCAGCCCTTGTTCCGGGTCTTGCGTTTCGGTTTTGCGGCGGGAAGTTGGATTCTGGGCATAACTTAGCCTCCATCCGTCCCTCCCGGCCCACACATCAACACCGCGTTGACCATTGATTGTAAGATCAAGCGTCAACGACTGGTCTCGATGACGGGCTGCTAGCGACCGATGCCGCGCCGCCACAAGGCGGTTTCGAGCCCTTTAACGACCTTGATCTGAGGCGCAGCAGTCGTCGCTGTGGGCTGAAACCGGTCATTCTGTACAGGTCTTCCGGCGCCTTCAAGCCATTGAAGGCGAGTGGCACTCCAGGCTCAACGTCATGGAAAGAATGTGATATCGTTTGTATGGGAAATGAGGGGGTTTGCGTTGAAAGCCTTAGCGATGACAAGAATCCGGGGATGGGGCCCCTTTCCCGAACTTGTTCGTGACATGGCCGGAGATCGCGCGCTTAACCGCATCCTGAAACGCCACGATCTTCCCCTAAGCGTTCTCGATGCGCCAGAGCATCGGGTCCCTTTGGCCAAGATGATCCGCGTAATGGAGGCGGCTGCGCGTACGATCGGTGACGCGGAATTCGGTGTAAGCCTTGGCAGCAAAACCACTGCGCTCGATTACGGAAATTGGGCCGGATATGCTTATTGTGCTCCAACGCTTGGCCAAGCCCTCCAGCGTGTTTGCAGGACACTGTGGGCGCACGAAAGCGGCACAGAGATGTACTTGTCCTTGCGCGAACATCACGTTGTCTGGTGCTACAAATCAGGTCTGGCAGGCTATGAAAACACACGTCATTTCTCGGACCACCTCTTTGAAACGATGTTCGTTTTCTTTCGCGGGTTCCTGGGCGAGGGGTGGCGACCCGATTGGGTGGAAGTCGACTACGAAAAGCCGGCGAGAACGGAAAAATTAAGTGCCCTTGTTCAAAATGAAATCCGTTTCGGCCGTCCAAATTACGGTGTGGCGGTCAGGAAAGCGGACCTGAGTACAAGGCTCTCTGGGCCGCTTCCGTTCGATCGACCCATTACGTCACTTGATTTGGTAGCACCACCCGACGGGCGGCAAACCGCGTTCCTTGATGATATCCTGAAACTCATTGACCTTCGATTGATGGATCGCACCGTCGACCTCGATGGATTTGCAAGGGCCGCGGATCTGGGTCCGAGAACTGTCCAACGGAAGCTGAGCAAGCTCGGGTACACCTACAAACATCTCCTTGAAATTGCACGCAGCAGGCGTGCGATGGCGTTCCTTTTAGAAACCGATCTGCCTGTGAAAAACATAGCCGCCGAGTTGTGCTATGACGCACCGGAAAATTTCACACGCGCTTTCCGCGCGTGGCAAGGGGTCTCTCCGTCTGAATTCCGGGCAAAGGCCCAGGGAAGTCAGAAAAAGGATCCTGTGTACCTAGGCGATTGTCGCGAAATGATAGGTCGCGTGAGTAGATCGGACTTTTGCCAACGGTAAACTTTTGAGTGGAAACGGAGCGGCAAACTCACGGGTCTGCCATAGCCGGACTTTTCGGGCCTCCGTAATGTCATTTTCAGGAGGGAATTGAAATGACCACACGTCGTAATTTCATCAAGTCGGCCCCGGCGCTCGGAGCGGCATTCGCAGTGGCGCCAACATTCATTTCAGAGGAGGGGGCGGCGTATGCGCAGAGTGCGACGCCAGCCGAAGGGCATTTCCACCCGAAGGGCAAGGCGCCTTCGGAACACACTTTGAAAATTCTTGCCGAAGCGCGGGAAACGCTGCCGTTCTCAGATACGCGTGATTTTGATGAACAAGCTCGCGGGTTTATCGCGCCGATGCCCGAAGATACGATCATGGCGGATGCAGGCAACATCGCCTGGGACATGGCCAGTTTCCGCTTCTTCGACGAAGACAAGGACTGGCCAAGCATTCATCCGTCTTTGCAGAGGGTCTCGCGACTGAACCAGAACTACGGACTGTATGAAGTCATTCCCGGAATTTACCAAGTGCGGGGCTTCGATCTGTCTGACGTTTCCTTTGTGCGCGGCGAAAATGGTTGGATCGTAATCGATCCACTGATCAGTGCGGAAACAGCGCGCGCAGCATGGAAGCTATTTCAAGAGCACGTCGGTGATGGGCTGCCGGCAACCGCAGTGATCTATTCGCATTCCCATGGTGACCATTGGGGTGGTGTACGCGGCATAATCGACGAAGCTGATGTGCGTTCAGGCAAAGTGGAAATCATTGCACCGCGTGATTTCATGGAGTTCACGATTTCCGAGAATGTCTATGCTGGCAACGCTATGAACCGGCGATTGTCTTACCAGTATGGCCAACAGCTTCCGATCAACCCGTACGGTTTTGCTGGGCAGGGGCTGGGTCACCGGGTGTCTCTTGGTTCCGTTGGCCTTATTGCCCCCACCCGGATCATCGAAGAAGACATCGAATATCTCGAGGTGGATGGCGTGCGTATGGTGTTTCAGAACACGCCAGGCACTGAAGCGCCGTCCAACATGAACACTTACATTCCGGGAATGAAGGCATTGTGGATGGCCGAGAACATTACCGGCACATTACATAATATTTACACCCTGCGCGGAGCTCCGGTGCGCGATCCTCTGCGCTGGTCTAAATACATCTCGCGGGCGCTGCATCTCTTTGGCGAGGAAGCAGAAGTGATGTTCCAGTCTCACCACTGGCCGCGCTGGGGCAATGACCGTATTCAAGAGGTGATGCGGGCGCAGCGTGACATGTATGCGCATTTTAATAACCAGGTGCTGCACTTCGCCAATCAAGGCGTGACGATCAACCAGATCCAGAACGTCTATGAAATGCCCAAGAGCCTGCAAAATGAATGGCACTGCCGGGGCTATCACGGTTCACCCGAGCACAACAGTCGAGGAGTGATCCAGCGATACCTTGGTTTTTGGGATGCCAATCCAGCAACCCTGATCCCGCCATCACCCGAAGCATCGGCGCCCCTATACGTCGAGATGATGGGCGGGTCGGACAAGATCATGGCCAAAGGACAAGAGCTTTTCTCGGTTGGTGAGTACAAGATGGCCGTCGAAATCCTAAACAAACTCTTTCTCGCTGAGAACGACAACCAGCCAGCACGTGATCTGCTTGCGGACTGTTATGAGCAGCTTGGTTACCAGCAGGAAAACCCGGGACTGCGAAATAGTTACTTGTCGGGTGCCTACGAACTGCGTTCTGGTATTTCCGACGCTCCAACGGTGAGCTCAACCAGTTCTGATGTGATCCGGGCGATGTCCACGGAATTGTTCCTGAACTTCCTCGGCATCAAGATGGACAGCCGCAAAGCCGAAGGCATGCGGTTCACCATCAATCTGGTAACGCCGGACAATGGCGAGAAGTTCATCATCGAAATGGAGAACGCGACCCTGACCAATATCGAGGGATATCAGGCGGACAACCCGGACCTGACATTGGTCATAAACCGTTCGGATCTGGAAATGACTATGATGGGCGCGATTGAACTAGAGCAGCAGATCGCCGATGGCACCGCCAAGATTGAAGGTGATCCCACCGTTCTTGCGCAACTCGCCTCGACCATGGTCGATTTCGACCCGCTGTTTGAGATCCTGCCCGGCACTGCCATTCAGCACGAGGTTGCGCAATCCAATGCCTACGAAGCAGTTCCGGGTGCCACTATCCCAGAGTGACAGAAACCGCGGGGCAAGGTTCTGACCGGCACCTTGGCCCAATACCCACCCCTCATGAAAATAGTGCGATTTGAGTAACCACTTCGTCCGCGCGGAAGGCCTCCAAGGACAGCGTCGTTCCGCAAGCCCGCGAATCTTGGCTTCGACAAACTGCTGTGCAGCATCGGACCGATTGGCCGAACGGCAGGAAAGGGTCGGTCACACTCCATAGAGCCATTCGCCCTGAGGCCCGCGACCCGGTCATTGCGGATCGCAATCTCGCTGCGTTCTGCCTGAACGTCCGCATTTCCTTCTGTCATGCAGCGGGTAGTCTTGCTGCGAGCGCTCGCAGCGTAAATTCTTCACTTCTGCAGAGGGTTCTAAAGCAGATCTCGGCCTAAGTCATGTGCTACAATAACGCCAACAGCTCCGCATGCCGCGCCGTATACGCCTGCCGAGCCTCAACCGGTGGCCTTAGAGTGATTTGCAACCCCTCCATCACCGCCGCGTCCGGTCGGCCAAAGAACTTGGTTGCCTCAGCCTCGGAAAACCCCGCGATCTGGGTGGCCTCCATCCAGGCGCTGATCCGGTCGGCTTTCTTGATCTGACGTTTCACCGTTTTCGGCACCGCGGCGGGCAGGCCAAAGCGGATGTGGATAGCCGCCGCCAACCGGTCGTCCAGCGCGCCATAGCCCGGGCCGACCGCGGCCTTCACCGGCGAGATCATGTCGCCGATCACATATTCTGGCGCATCGTGCAGAAGCGCCGCCAACCGCCATTTCACCTGCGCCTTGGGGGCGATCCGGCCGAACAGCTCTTCGACCAGCAGAGAATGCTCGGCCACGGAATAGGCGAAATCACCCGCCGTCTGGCCGTTCCAGCGGGCCACGAATGCCAGCCCATGGGCGATATCCTCGATCTCGATATCCACCGGGGTCGGGTCCAGCAGGTCCAGCCTGCGGCCCGACAGCATCCGTTGCCATGCCCTGGGTTGTGTTGCCATTCTGCCATGCCCCCTTTTGCACCGAATGTGCCTGAAACGCGGTTTCGTGCTATGCTTAAGCCATCCTGATCACCGGCTGCCAACAGTTTCTTGAGCAATCGTGCTTTGAACCGGCACGTGGGGATCACGACATCAAGGCTGAGGGGGGCGCGCGTTCCTCCCGGCGTGCCCCTCTCGGATCGAAACCCGAACCGAAAGGAGCTTGTCATGTTCAAGCGTTTGTTGGGAATGGCCCTTGTCTTTGGCATGGCTGCGGCCGCGCCGCCCGCATCGGCCCAGAACTGCGCCCTGCGCGGTGATGTCATCGCCAAGCTGCAGCAGATCTATTCCGAAGAGCTGGCCTTTGGCGGATTGCAGAACACGCGGAGCGGTCAGACGGTCATGGAGGTATGGGCCTCACGCGCCACCGGCACCTATACCGTGTTGATGACCCACGCCAACGGCATCAGTTGCATTGTCGCCGCTGGCACCGATTTCTTCGAAGTGACGCCTAGGGCCGCTGCCGAAGGGGCGCCCAGTTGAATTAACGCCCGCGCCCCAATCGCCATCCACATTGCGACTTTTCCTCAACGGTGTTAGGGCCTGCCCAAACCGTTGTTGATCGGAATGGAGCATCTGATGGCCGGCGACTACATCGTCAAAGACATTTCACTGGCCGGGTTCGGCCGCAAGGAACTGGATATCGCGGAAACCGAAATGCCGGGCCTGATGGCTCTGCGCGCGGAATACGGCGACAGCAAGCCGCTGAAAGGGGCGCGCATCGTCGGGTCGTTGCACATGACGATCCAGACCGCTGTTCTGATCGAAACGCTGGTCGCGCTGGGCGCGGACGTGCGCTGGGCGTCGTGCAACATCTTCTCGACTCAGGACCACGCGGCGGCAGCCATCGCTAAGGCGGGCATTCCGGTCTTTGCCATCAAGGGCCAGACGCTGGAAGAGCATTGGGACTATCTCGACAAGTCGTTTCAGTTCGAAGACGGCCCCAACATGATCCTGGATGATGGCGGCGACGCCACGCTGTACATCCTGCTGGGCGCGCGCGCCGAAGCGGGTGAGGACATCATCCCCGTCCCGGCTTCGGAAGAGGAAGAGGTCATCAAAGCGCAGATCAAGAAGCGGATGGCGGCAAGCCCGGGCTGGTTCACCAAGGTGCGCGATCAGATCAAGGGCGTGTCCGAGGAAACCACCACCGGCGTCAACCGCCTGTATCAGTTGGTCAAGGACGGCCATCTGCCGTTCCCGGCGATCAACGTGAACGACAGCGTCACCAAGTCGAAATTCGACAACAAGTACGGCTGCAAGGAATCGCTGGTCGACGGCATCCGTCGCGCCACCGACACGATGATGGCCGGCAAGGTCGCCGTGGTCTGCGGTTATGGCGACGTGGGCAAGGGCTCGGCCGCGTCGCTGCGTGGCGCCGGCGCCCGCGTGAAGGTGACCGAGGTCGACCCGATCTGTGCACTGCAGGCCGCGATGGACGGGTATGAGGTGGTTCTGCTGGAAGATGTGGTTTCGACCGCCGACATCTTCATCACCACCACCGGCAACAAGGACGTGATCCGCATCGAGCACATGCGCGAGATGAAGGACATGGCCATCGTCGGCAATATCGGCCATTTCGACAACGAAATTCAGGTGGCCAGCCTGCGCAACCACAAATGGACCAACATCAAGGACCAGGTGGACATGATCGAAATGCCCTCGGGCAACCGTATCATCCTGCTGTCCGAAGGCCGTCTGCTGAACCTGGGCAATGCCACCGGGCATCCGTCCTTCGTGATGTCGGCCTCGTTCACCAACCAGGTTCTGGCCCAGATCGAACTGTGGACCCGCGGCGACCAGTACGAGAACAAGGTCTATATCCTGCCCAAGCATCTGGACGAGAAGGTCGCGCGCCTGCATTTGGACCGGATCGGCGTCAAGCTGACCAAGCTGAACAAGGAGCAGGCGGATTACATCGGTGTCACGCCCGAAGGCCCGTTCAAGCCCGAGCATTACCGGTATTGATCTGTCAGAAATTCGAGGAAAAGGCGGCCATCTGGGCCGCCTTTTTTTGTTGCGGTCAGCGGAGCGACGGCACGAAATCTCCGCGGCCCTGCGGTGTCAGGTCCAGAATGTTCCACAGGGGCCAGGCCGCATCGACATGGCGCGGATGCCAGTCGCTGGGTTCAAAAAACAGCTCGGAGCTCCAGAAATGGTGGATGCCATCCGCATCGCGTTGAAACACGTTCAGGATCGGCAACTGGTTTCCGTCCTCGGTCTCAGCCAGATAGTCTTGCTGGTACGTCGTAACCAACGCGGAAAAAAGCGGCAGATCCTGCCAGCCCATGCGCCGGCGCAGCGCGGCCAGGGCATCCGGCGTATTCTGCGCCACGACCGCAAAGGCGGCTTTTCGGGTCAGATGCGCGACCTGCCCGGTCAGACCGTCCAGAAAGGCCGAGCACATGGGGCAGGGGTCCTGCGCCTTGGGGCCGAACATCAGCGAATACACGACCAGAGTGTCATGATCACCGAAAAGGCTTGAAATCGGGGCAATATCGCCGCTGAGGTTCCGAAAGACGTAATCCTGTGGGATTTGGCCGCCTTTGGGCAAGGTCCGGCGCAGCGCGGCCACTTCCTCGACCCGCGCACGCAGATCGACTTCAGCGGCCAGCAGGGCATTTCGGGCGTTTCGGTACGCGGCGCTTTCGTTGGGAAGGGCGACGGGCATGACGAGTCTCCTTGGATCGTTAATTAACGTTTATGTTAAATAAAGAATCCGAACACATCAAGGCGCGGGCTGCACGGCGTGGTCTACGGGGAACATGCCCGATTTTTCCCTTTGTGCTTTTCCTGCCAGCCGCTACCGTTCAGCCAGCGCCAAAAAGGCCGTACCCCAACCCATACAGGAGAGGACAATGGGAAAACGTGACGAGTTGATCGCAAAATATGCGGATGATCTGAAAAACAAATGCGGTATGGACCCCGACATGGACCTGCTGACCAAAGTGACGATCGGTTGCGGGCCGTCGATCTATGACGCGGATGCCGCAACCGTGGCCGCCAGCCAGGAAGGTGAGCTGGAGACGGTCAAGAACAACTTTCTGATCAAGAAGCTGGGCCTGTCGGATGGCCCGGAACTGATGGAAGCGATCAACAAGGTCATCGAAACCTACGGCAAGTCCGAGCGCAACAAATACCGCGCGGTGGTCTATTACATGCTGACCAAGCATTTCGGCAAAGAGTCCGTCTACGGCTGATCCTGCCGCGACATTTGGAAACGCCCGCCCGGTCGGAGCGGCGGGCGTTTTGCATTTGAATCATAATCTATTGATTCAACGTTTGAAAAACAGACGCTCCCTCGGCTATATTCAACCCGTGACCAGGACGGTCAGAACCAGAGATTTCTTTGCGTGTGGTGAGTAGGGAGCACGCGGGGTAGGGAAGGTTCTGCATCGTCAGGGCCTTCCCTTTTTTCTCAATCCGCCGCGGTCTGGCCCAGTTCGCAGATCACCGCCCATTCGGCCTCGGAGACGGGCTGCACCGACAGGCGCGAGTTCTTGACCAGCACCATGTCGGTCAGCCGTGAATCGGCCTTGATCTGGTCCAGCGTGACCGGTTTGGCAAAGGGGCGCACCGCCTTGATGTCCACGCAGTCCCACCGGTCGTCATCGGTGGTGCTGTCGGGGTGGGCCTCGGCGCAGACCTCGACGATGCCGACGATCGCCTTGTCTTTCTGCGAATGATAGAAAAACCCTCGGTCGCCCAGCTTCATCTGCCGCATGAAATTGCGGGCCTGATAATTGCGCACCCCGTCCCATTCCTCGCCCGCGTCGCCCTTGGCGACCTGCTGGTCCCAGCTCCAGGTCGAGGGTTCGGATTTGAACAGCCAATACGCCATCAGCCGATGACCTTCTTCCACGGGATCAGTTCGACCGACTTGAACAGACCGGCCTTGGCATAGGGGTCGTTGTCGGCCCAGGCCTGTGCGGCGGACAGATCCTCGACATCCAGGATGACCAGCGACCCGATCATGGCATCGCCGTCCAGCAGCGGCCCGGCCTGTGCGACTACGCCTGTTTCTTCGATATAGGCCAGGTGCGCGGCGCGGTTGTCCAGCCGGGTCTGCAGGGCGCCGTCCTTGTCGCGCGCGATCAGGGCGATAAGCATATCATTCCTCCTTGAGTGGGCGATTGAGCAGGGATTGCAAGGCCTCGGCGACACTGTAGGCGCCGCGGCTGAGTTGCGCCACCGTCTGGCAGATGGGCATGTCCAGCCCCTCGGTCGCGGCGATGGTGGCCATGGCATTTGCCGTGGCCACGCCTTCGACGGTGGTCGCGGCGTCAAAGGACTCGTTGCGGCCCAGCGACAGACCGAACCGGAAGTTACGCGACAGGTCGGACGAGCAGGTCAGGACCAGATCGCCCAAACCCGACAGGCCCATAAGGGTCTCGGGCCGGGCGCCGCGCATCGCGGCAAAGCGCTGCATCTCGGCAAAACCGCGCGTCATCAGGGCCGCGCGGGCGCTGTCCCCCAGACCCGCGCCGATGCAGGCCCCGCAGGCGATGGCCATCACGTTCTTCAACGCCCCGCCCAACTCGGCCCCGGTCACGTCGGTGGTCCGGTAGAGCCGCAGGTTGGCGGTGGTCAGCGTCTGTTGCAGCCGGGCGCCCAATTCTGCGTCGGCGCAGGCCAGGGTCAGCGCCGTGGGCAACCCGCGCGCGATGTCATCGGCAAAGCTGGGCCCGGTCAGCAAGGCAGTGCGGGCGTTGGGCAGCACCTGTTCGATCACGGCGATCGGACCGAGGCCAGTGGATAGCTCGATGCCCTTGCAACAGGCCACCAGGATACGACCCTTCAGGTCCGCCCCATGCACCGAAAGAACATCGCGCAGCTTTTGCATGGGCACCGCCAGCAGCAACACGTCGCTCTGACAGGCCAGGGTGATTTCGGCGGTCACGGTGATGGCGTCGGGCAGGGCGATCCCCGGCAGGCGGGTGTCATTGCGGCGGGTCGCCTGCATCGTCTGCGCCTGTTCGCCCGACCGGGCCCACAAGGTGACCGGACCCTTGCCCGCCAGCGAGATCGCCAGCGCGGTGCCGAAGGCGCCCGACCCAAGGACCGAGACACTCATGCCTTGGCCCCCTTGCGCCCACCGCCCAGCATGGCCGGGCTGGTTTGATCCAGCGGCCAGCGGGGTCGGGCGGTCAGGTCCAGCCCGTCGCGCGCGCCCAGCCGGAACCGTTCCAACCCTGCATAGGCGATCATTGCCGCATTGTCGGTGCACAGGTGTAGCGGCGGGGCGGTAAACCGCGCGCCGGCATCCGCCGAAACAGACTCTAACGCAGTCCGAATTGCGGTGTTGGCGGCAACGCCCCCGGCCACGGCAATCACCGGCTCGGCAGGGTTGGTTTCAAGATACAGGGCGACGGCGCGGCGGGTCTTTTCGGCCAGCGTATCCACGACCGCCTGCTGGAACCCGGCGCACAGATCGGCGCGGTCCTGACGCGTCAGCCCGCCCTTTTCGGCCACGATCTGATCGCGCATCCGCATCAAGGCGGTCTTGAGCCCGGAAAAGGACAGATCGCATCCGGGCCGGTCCAGCAGCGGTCGCGGGAAGCGAAAGCGTTTGGGGTTGCCATTGCGCGCCTCGGCCTCGACCGAGGGGCCGCCGGGCTGGGGCAGGCCAAGCAGGCGCGCAGTCTTGTCGAATGCCTCGCCGGGGGCGTCGTCGATAGTGCCGCCCAGCCGCGTGAACTGCTCGGGGCCGTGGGCGATCAGGTATTGGCAGTGCCCGCCGGACACCAGCAGCATCAGGTAGGGAAAGGCGACCCCGTCCGTCAAGCGCGGGGTCAGCGCGTGGCCGGCCAGGTGGTTGACGCCGATCAGCGGCAGGCCGGTGGCCGCGCTGATCCCCTTGGCGCACATCACACCCGACATGACCCCGCCGATCAGTCCTGGCCCGGCGGTCACAGCCACGGCGTCCATATCCTGCAAAGTCAGGCCCGCCTGCTCCAACGCCTGCTGCACGCAGACATCCAGCTTTTCGGCATGCGCGCGCGCCGCAATCTCGGGCACCACGCCGCCGAAGGCGCTGTGCAGGTCCGTCTGGCCATGCACGACCGAAGAAAGAACCTGCGCCGGTTCGCCCTCGGTATGCCGCACCACGGCCGCCGCCGTGTCATCGCAGCTGCTTTCCAATCCCAGAACGGTAAGTGTTTGCACCATCGGCCTGAACCATTGCATCATGATCTCGTCGCGGGGTATCACCCCACGCTGCAGCAAACAATCCTCAAGGCCCGAACGCTCGCCCGTGTACCTGTTGATGACCCGCCCCCGCGCCGCCTCGGAAAGGTTCGTGGCGCAGCTTCCCGAACGGATACGGTCGCGGGTCCAGGTGATTTATTCCCCGCTGCTGGATATCCGACCGATGGAACAGGCGGTGGACACGACCGGAATCCGGGGCCTGATCTTCACCTCGGCCAATGGCGTGGCGGCCGCCGCGGCGCAGAATGTGCGCCGGGATCTGCCCGCCTATTGCGTGGGGCCGGCCACCACCGAAACGGCCCGCCAAGTCGGGTGGGTGGCCCGGATGGCCGGCGAAACCGCCGAGGAACTGGTGGCCAAACTGCTGAAAGAGCGCCCGGACAGCCCACTGCTGCATCTGCGCGGCGAACACAGCCGGGGCAACATCGCGAACCGGCTGACCGAACTGGGCCTGACCGTGCGGGAACAGGCGGTCTATCGCCAGTATTTGCTGCCCCTGACGCCCGAGGCCCAAGACGCGGCGTCTGGATCTGCCCCGGTGATTGCGCCCTTGTTCTCGCCGCGGACCGCGCGACAATTTGCCGACCTTTGGCCTGGACCGGCGCCGCTTTTGGTCGCTGCGATGAGCGGACCGACAGCTGAGCCCCTTGAAAACTTGGCTATTGCCCGTTTGCGGATTGCCAAACGCCCGACGCCCAAGAAAATGCGGAAAGCCGTGAAAAAACTCGTGAAATACGCGATCCGGCTTGAGGGTGCGATGGGCGCGGATTAACTTGGACGCGTCTGCGCGTTAGGTTTTATGGGAATCGACAGGGGGAAGTGACGGTGGCTGCCAAGAAAGACACGGACCAGAAACCGGTGGACGACCCCAAGGCCGACGCGGTGACCGAAGCGGTCGACAAAAACGTCGATGCCGAAGCCCTTGACCCAGAGGATCGGGTTGAGCAGGCCCCTTCCGAAGCCGAAGCCGAAGCCGAAGCCGAAGCCGAAGCCGAAGCCGAAGCCGAAGCCGAAGCCGAAGCCGAAGCCGAAGCCGAAGCCGAAGCCGAAGCCGAAGCCGAAGCCG